>CAXAFJ010000005.1:0-61949 GCA_963968025.1 uncultured Pseudomonadales bacterium
CTTGGTGGATTAGGGTTTTGGTAGATATAAAAAAAGGCTCCCAAGGAGCCTTTTTACTTAGCGTAAAGATATTAACACAGGTTACTAATAGCTGACGTAGTACAAGTACCAGTCTTGGCATAAACAAGTGTACTTGTCGTTGCCGATGCAGCAGGCGGGGTTAATATGTAAGTGAATGCTCCTGCAGCGGCTGTACCCGTTGCTAAAATAGCGCCTGTAGTAATCGTGACAGAAACTGATGCCACATTGGCTGTCGCGACTGGCGCCACAATACCCGGCTCAGCATGAGTATCACACGACGTAATCACGCCGGCATTGGTTTGCAAGCATTCAGCCTGAGTCAGCTTGATCGAATCAGTTGCCGAAATTACTTCTGAAAAGCGCGCCTTAGTTGTGTAGTTTTGGTAGGCAGGCAATGCCACAGATGCCAAAATACCAATAATCGCCACAACGATCATCAGTTCGATAAGGGTAAAACCACTTTGCTTTCTATTCGTCTTCATAGGTACTCTCCATTAGATTAAAAATTCGTTATTCCAGTTAACTGGCAAATGATGTTACACGCTAAGGGGATAGCAATTGCTGTTCCAAAAACAATTTATCCTTTAATTTCAATAACTTACAGATTTTCTCTTTTCTTAACCAAAACAAACAGAGCTAAATATTGCCGCTAATCGACATCGCCCTGTCAGTTTGTGACTTTTTCTGTCAGTCCTTTACAGAAAGACAGAGATTAAGTTTTTCAATTTTTCTTTTTCACTGAACTATGCTTTTAAACATAGCTATTCTAAAAAGCCGCTCTAGATAGCTGCTCTAGATAGCTGTTTTAAAAGTCCTTTGTAAAACACGTCTCTATGAGAAAAATAAATAACCTTCTATACAAGTAGCATTTGCTGAGCAAGCCGACCATCTATGCCAACTGTTTTTAAATAGACTGTTATCCAGTTCACAGAATATTTTTTGTTCTGTGGCATTTGGCACGGCATGGATCAAAGGCGCTCAGTAGACTTGCCGGTACTGTTAATTAAGGATGATCGCTGTTATGAATATACTCCAGATTGCATTGCATGGACTGCCGAAGCGCTTGGTTGATGATCAGCTAATCGCTGCAAACGTGATAGAGGAAGCCAGCGCCAGCGCCAAGACCAAAAAAATCTCTCTGGTACAGTATCTCTGCGACAAACATCTACTCTCGTCACAGCAGATTGGCGAGTCCGCTTCAAAAGAATTTGGCATTCCCCTCTACGCCCTCGATCAACACAACCCTGAGTATTTCCCTCGAGATATAGTGGACAGCAAGCTGCTAAAGAAACATCAGGCGATTCCCCTGGTATTGCGCGGCAAGCGTCTGTTTCTGGCGATTGCCGACCCCACCAATCAACGGGCGATTACTGAGATTCAATTTCAGGCGGGTGTGGCTGTGGAGCCGGTGCTGGCACTTTATTCGGATATTAGCGTGACATTGGAAAAGTGGTTGGAGGGCGGCAGTGACAGTGATATTGGCCAGGCTCTGGGGACCATGGATGATGTGCATCTCGATGACTTAGATATGGAGGCAGTGGAAGATGGAGCCGAAGCAGCAGATGGGGCGGATCACAATGGTGACGACGATGCGCCAATTGTGCGCTTTGTGAATAAAATGCTGCTCGATGCCATTCGTCTCGGCGCCTCAGATATTCATTTTGAACCCTATGAAAAGTCTTATCGAGTGCGCTTTCGTGTCGACGGAATTTTGCAGGAGATGTCGCGACCCCCAGCCAATTTGGCGCCGCGTCTGGCGGCGCGCTTAAAAGTGATGTCGCGAATGGATATCTCTGAGCGCCGCGTGCCTCAGGATGGCCGGGTTAAATTGAAGTTATCGAAAAACAAGGCCATCGATTTTCGGGTCAATATATTGCCCCTGCAGTTTGGTGAAAAAATTGTGCTGCGTATTCTCGACCCCAGCAGCGCCAAGATGGGCATTGAGGCTCTGGGCTACGAGGACGACCAAAAGCAGCTGTATATGGATGCCCTGGCGCGACCTCAGGGGATGATTCTGGTCACTGGGCCCACCGGCAGTGGTAAGACCGTTTCTCTCTATACCGGACTGAATATTCTCAATACCACGGAGCGCAATATCTCCACCGCGGAGGATCCTATCGAAATCAATATGGAGGGGATTAACCAGACGCAGATTAATATGCGTGTCGGGCTCTCCTTTGCCGAGGCTCTGCGCTCATTTTTGCGTCAGGATCCCGATGTGGTGATGGTCGGTGAGATTCGAGATCTGGAGACCGCAGAGATCTCCATCAAGGCGGCCCAAACCGGTCACCTGGTGCTCTCGACCCTGCACACTAACAGTGCTCCTGAGACCTTGACCCGACTATTAAATATGGGCGTGCCGGCCTTTAATGTTGCCACCTCAGTGAACTTGATTATCGCCCAGCGTCTCGGGCGCAAGCTCTGCTCCCAGTGTCGCCAGCCCTTCGATGATATTCCTGACAAGGTGCTTACCGAGGAAGGTTTTGACGATATAGGCATTCCTCGCGATCAGATCACCGTTTACAAGCCGATCGGCTGTGGCATGTGTACCAATGGTTATAAGGGTCGTGTGGGTGTTTATGAAACGCTTAAAATCACCCCGACCATTTCACGGCTTATTATGGAGGGGGGTAGCTCACTGGATATTCTCGACGCCGCGGTCAAGGAAGGTTTTAGACCACTGCGCAGTTCAGCTTTACGCAAGGCCGCGCTTGGTCTAATTAGTATTGAAGAAGCTAATCGTATTACCAAGGACTAGCTACAAAAACAAAGCAGGTACAAGGAAGGAAAACACTTATGGCCACGACTGCCGACAAACAGCTGTTTATCTACCGCGGCAAAAATCGCAAGGGCGAGAAAGTTCAGGGGGAGATTAAGGCTGACAATTTGATTGCCGTAAAGGGGCAACTGCGCAAGCAGGGAATTATTTCCACCTCGATCAAGAAAAAGCCCGAACCGCTATTTAGCAAGGCCAAGAAAATTGTCTCCGCGGATATTGCGCTATTTACTCGGCAACTAGCCACCATGATGAAAGCCGGTGTGCCGCTGGTGCAGTCCTTTGATATTGTCGCCGATGGCTTTGAAAACCCCACCATGCAGGAACTGATCCATCAAATTCGTGATGATGTGGCCGCTGGTGGTAGCTTTGCCAATGCTCTGCGCCGCAGCCCGCGCTATTTTGACGATCTATTTTGCAGTCTAGTAGATGCTGGCGAGACCGCCGGTGCCCTGGAGACCATGCTCGACCGGGTCGCCACCTACAAAGAAAAGACTGAACAGTTAAAAGCCAAGATTAAAAAAGCCCTTACCTACCCAATTGCAGTGTTGGTGGTGGCCATGGTGGTGACGGCAATCTTGCTGATTAAAGTGGTACCGGTATTTGCCGAGACCTTTAGTAGCTTTGGTGCTGATCTGCCAGCCTTTACCCTTTTTGTACTGGGTTTGTCGGAGATGATGCAGGAGTATTGGCTAATTATGTTGGTGGCCATTGGTCTCGGACTCTATGCCTTTAAAGAGGCGCGCTTTCGCTCGAAGAAGTTTGCCTATCAGGTGGATCGCTATTCCTTAAAACTGCCGATTATCGGCGGGATTATCTACAACTCTGTGGTGGCGCGTTTTGCTCGCACCCTGGCCACCACCTTTGCCGCCGGTGTGCCGATTGTCGATGCGCTGGAATCAGTGGCCGGAGCGGCGGGCAATGCCCCCTACCACGACGCTATTCTAAAGGTCCGCGATGATGTCACCACTGGTGTGCAACTGCAGATGGCGATCAAGGCGACACAGATGTTTCCCATACTACTGCAGCAGATGACCGCCATTGGTGAGGAGTCTGGAGCACTGGATGAGATGCTCGAGAAGGCGGCGACTCACTATGAGGAACTGGTGGACAACTCAGTGGACAATCTCACCAGTCTGCTGGAGCCGCTGATCATGTCAGTGCTGGGTGTTTTGGTTGGTGGTCTAGTGATCGCTATGTACCTGCCAATATTCCAGCTGGGTAATGTGGTTTAATGGGTTTCAGTCGTTTAATCCGCCGCTGGTGCTTAACCAAAGGCTAATTCTTACAACCGCGCAGCGCTTACGGAATAGGCTGCGCCCCAATTGCGAATAATTTATGTTTTTAGACACTGGGCTCTCCATGACAACACTATCCATCACAGCCCTCGCTATCGCCGCCTTTCCCTTTGGTTTAATTATCGGCAGCTTTCTCAATGTGGTGATTCTGCGTTTTCCTGAACAGCTTAAAAATAGCTGGCGCCGCGAGTCTGAGGATTTTCTCGGTTTGGCTACAGAGTCAGATGAAGCCCAGGAGACACTATCCCTCTCGAAGCCAGCATCCCGCTGTCCCGGCTGCGGTGTACCCATCAAGCCCTGGCACAATATTCCAGTGATCAGCTATATGCTGCTGCGCGGTAAATGCACTGCTTGCTCGACGCCGATTTCAATGCAATATCCCCTGGTAGAACTGCTCAGTGGTCTGGCCATGGCGTTTATTGTTTATCAATTTGGTCTCTCCCTGACAGCTGGCTACTGCCTGATATTTACCTGGGTGTTAATCGCCCTCACCGGAATCGATTTTCGGGAGCAGCTGCTCCCGGATCAAATTACCCTGCCGCTGCTATGGCTGGGGCTCTTCGCCAACCTTAGCGGCACCTTTGTTCCGCTAAATGAGGCGGTGATTGGTGCTCTGGCAGGCTATCTCTCCCTGTGGTCGGTATTTTGGCTATTTAAGCTGATTACTGGCAAGGAGGGCATGGGTTACGGTGACTTTAAGTTACTCGCCGCGCTGGGTGCCTGGATGGGTTGGCAGATGCTGCCGCTGATTATTATTTTATCGACCTTTGTCGGCGCTCTAGTGGGTGTTGTGGGTCTGCTCATGAAAACCCGAGAAAAACAGGTTCCCATGGCCTTTGGGCCATTCTTAGCGATGGCAGGTTGGATTGCTTTAATCTGGGGTGATAAGATCCTCGGCTCCTATTTAAGTGTATTTGGCCTTTAGAGTCGGCACTTAATTTAAACGCTTAGATTAAAAGCTTAGATTAAGCGTCCCTGCAATTCATAGCCATGGCATTTTACAGTGAAATCAACAGCTCCTAATTCTAGTTTTGGCTCTCAATCTAGTGCTCAATCTAGTGCTCTAATTGTCGGCTTGACCGGCGGTATCGGCAGTGGCAAAAGTACCGTAGCCAAGGCCTTTCAACAGCTCGGCATTGAGACGGTTGATGCGGATCGGGCCTCCCGTGCCGTGGTTGAGCCGGGCATGCCAGCACTGGCTGCCATCGCCGAGCGCTTTGGCCCGGAGATTATTCAAGCGGACGGCCATTTGGATCGCGCCGCTCTGCGGCACATTATCTTTGCTGACGCTGATAAGAAGCACTGGCTCGAGTCTCTGCTGCACCCTTTAATTCGCGATTGGATTATCCAGCAGTTAGCGGCCGCCACCAGCACCTACGTTATTCTTGAATCACCGCTGTTATTTGAAACCGATCAGCATCAGCTAGCCGATAAAACAGTGCTAGTGGATTTGCCGGTGGCGCTGCAAATAGAGCGCGCCTGTGCTCGGGACGCTAATCAGGCCGATCAAATTCAACGAATTATCGATGCCCAAATGCCCCGTGAGGAAAAACTTTCCCGGGCCGATATAGTATTGGATAATAGTCAGCCTATGGAGAGCCTGGCACCCCGTGTGACTGCGATTCACCAGACACTTTTAAGCTTGCCTAATATTGACTTGGCCGGTCAGGAAAAAAACCAATGAGCTCGGTTACCAGATTAAATTGCCCCACCTGCAAAACCCAACTGGAGTGGACGGATAAATTCCCTTTCCGTCCATTTTGCTGTCAGCGTTGTCAGCAGATCGATTTTGGTGGCTGGGCTCAAGAGAGTTTTGCGATTAAGGGCGCTGCACTGCTGGATCCGGAGGTGATGGATTCCGAGCAGTTGGCCCAGGAGTTGCTCAATGCGGGGATGATTGATCCGGATTTATTGGATTCCTAAAGACTCAAATACCTAGGTTGTTTATGCCGTCGAGAGCGGCGCCTTGAGACCCTGCTCAGCAAGGCGCTGAAGAATCGGCTGGTTGCCGGCGGGGAAAAATAGATCATCGGCTTCTATTGCGGTGGCAACTGACGTCAGCAACCGATCGAGACTCAACCAGCGACACTGCTGCCCTTCTTTGCCCCGGGCATGCCCAGAAAAATCATCGACCTGCCAGATATCCAAGAGAACTTTTTTATCCACATAGTCGTGTTCCACCTGCATGTAGGGTTGCGCGGCGCTGACTTGAATATCAATCTCTTCAAACAGTTCGCGGGCAAGGGCGCTTTCGGGGCTTTCGCCGGGTTCAACTTTGCCTCCGGGAAATTCCCAGAGTCCGCCCTGATGGAGTTGCTCTCCCCGTCGTGAGATAAAAATTTGCATATCTGGGCCGACGATAATCGCCGCCACTACATGAATGCGTTTCACGGCAAGGCTCTACGTACGGTATTCAGCATTGATACGCACATACTCATAGGTGAGGTCGGTGGTCCAGATGGTCTCTGTTACGGTCTTTTCAGGCGCACCCCGATCCAGGGAAATTCGAATGCTGATATCTTCCGGCGCCATCGCCGCTTCACCTGCGGCTTCGGTGTAACTGGCCGCTCGGCAACCGGCTTCGACAATTAGCACATCATTGAGATGTACCGAGACGCGGCTAACATCGAGATTGTCCAGTCCGGCTCGGCCGACGGCGGCGAGTATGCGACCCCAGTTGGCATCAGATGCGGCCAGTGCGGTTTTGACCAATGGCGATTCGGCCACTGTATAGGCAACTTTTAGGGCTTCTGGGGAATCCAGTGCGCCGTCGACAATCACCGCGACAAATTTACTCGCCCCTTCGCCGTCGCGAATAATTGATTGAGCAAGCTCAATAAAGACGATTTCAAGTTGCTCAACAAAGGCTTCAAAATTGCTTTCGTCGATGCTGATCCCACTTGCACCAGTGGCCACTAAGATCACCGCGTCATTGGTGGAGGTGTCGCTGTCCACGGTGATGCGGTTAAAGGATTTATTAGCCACCAGTCTTAGCGCACGCTGGAGTAACTCCGCATCGACCTGGGCGTCGGTGGCCACATAGCCGAGCATGGTGGCCATATTGGGCTTGATCATGCCCGAGCCTTTGGTGATGCCGGTAATAGAAATCAACTCGGCAGAGGCGCTGTTAGGCTGGTATTGCAGACTTGCGCCTTTGGGGCGAGTGTCGGTGGTCAATATTCCTTCGGCGGCATCGGCCCAAGCATTTTCATCTAGGGCGGCGACGGCGGAGGGCAGTGCTGCCAAAAGCGTTTCTATGGGCAGTGGCTCGCCAATCACACCGGTTGAAAAGGGTAATACCTGATCGGCAGAAACGCCCTGCAGCTCGGCCAGAGCAGCACAGCTAGCGTGGGAATCAGCCATGCCCTGCTCGCCGGTTCCAGCGTTGGCATTGCCTGTATTGGTCACCAGATAGCGCGGCGTGGCGGCGCTGAGGTGCTGTTTCGCAACCACCACAGGTGCGGCACAGAAAGCATTTTGGGTGAACACCCCAGCCACTGTCGCGCCGGGCTGCAGCGCCATTACCACCAGATCTTTACGCCCCGGCGTTTTAATGCCGGCGCTGGTGGTGCCCAGTTTGAACCCTTTGACCGGGTGCATCTGTGGAAAAGACTTATTACCTGTGGCCATCTCTATTCCTGCTCTCTATCTAATGATCTAATCTAATTAATTTTACCGTGGCACTGCTTGTACTTTTTCTCGGAACCACAGGGACAGGGATCATTGCGCCCTACCTTGGGACCGGCACGCTGAATTGGCTGTGCGGTTGGGGCGCCTTGTTCGCCCTGTTCCTGAGCCAGATCCGCTGACGCGGCATGCTGGTACTCGCGGCCTTCCTGCTCTTTGCGACGCTGGGCTTCGAGCTTGCGCATATCGTCATCGCTGGCCACTTGGATATGACTGAGGAAACGAATGGTCTCGTATTTGATATTGGCCAGCAGCTCTTCAAACATGGCGAAGGATTCACGCTTATATTCCTGTTTGGGATTTTTCTGAGCGTAGGCGCGCAGACCTATACCCTGGCGCAGCTGATCCATATTGGCCAGATGATCTTTCCACTGGGTGTCGAGCACCTGAAGCATAATCTGGCGCTCCACTTCGCGCATCTGGGGTCCCACATCGGCGTAGCGGGTCTGATAATCCTCTTGCACCAGTTCAATAACCTTCGCGCGCAGAGTCTCTTCGTCGAGACGACTGTCGTCTTCGAGCCACTGGCTAATCGGCAACTGCAATGTGAAATCCGTGTGCAGGGCTTTTTCTAGACCGTCGATATCCCACTGCTCTTCGAGACTCTGGGGCGGGATAAACATATCCATGGACTGAGTCACCACATCTTCGCGAACTGCGGTAATCACGTCGGAGATATCGCCGTCTTCAAGCAGGTCGTTGCGCTGTTGATAGATCACCTGACGCTGGTCATTGGCCACATCGTCGTATTCCAGCAGATGCTTACGAATATCAAAGTTGCGCCCTTCGACTTTGCGCTGGGCTTTGACGATGGCATTGGTGACCATGCTGTGTTCTATAGATTCGCCCTGTTCCATACCCATTGAACGCATCATATTTTTGATTCGGTCGGAGGCAAACAGGCGCATCAATGGATCTTCCAGAGACAGATAGAAGCGCGATACACCGGGATCACCCTGACGACCGGAGCGGCCGCGGAGCTGATTGTCGATACGGCGTGATTCATGACGTTCGGTGGCGACTATATGCAGGCCGCCAGCTTCGATAACAGTGGCATGGCGCTCTTGCCATTCGGCACGAAGCGTTGCCAGTCGGGTATCACTGGGATTGTCCAGCTCTTTAATCTGGGCTTCGACGTTACCGCCAAGTACGATATCGGTGCCGCGACCGGCCATATTGGTGGCGATGGTGACCGCGCCAGGAAGTCCGGCTTCAACAATAATATTGGCTTCACGCTCATGCTGCTTGGCGTTTAGAACATTGTGCTTAACACCGGCTTTTTTCAGCATCTGAGAGAGTAGCTCGGAGGTTTCAACCGAGGCGGTACCCACCAGCACTGGCGCGCCTTTCTCGGTAATATCGGCGATATCTTCGATCACTGCTTCGAACTTTTCTTCCTGGGTTAAAAACACCAGATCGTTAAGGTCTTGGCGCTTAACCTCTACATTGGTCGGGATAACCATCACCTGCAGACCATAGATCTGCTGGAACTCAAAGGCTTCGGTATCGGCGGTGCCGGTCATGCCAGAGAGCTTGGTATAGAGACGGAAATAGTTCTGGAAGGTAGTCGAGGCCAGAGTCTGGCTCTCTTGCTGAATCTCCAGTCCCTCTTTGGCTTCAATCGCTTGGTGTAGGCCTTCAGAGAGACGACGCCCAGGCATGGTGCGGCCGGTGTGCTCATCAATCAATACCGCTTGATTGTCTTGAACTATATATTCGACATCGCGCTGAAATAGGTTTTGAGCGCGCAGTGCAGAGTGTACATGGTGCAGCAGACCCAAATTGGCAGCCTGATAGAGACTCTCGTCAGCGGTGAGTAAACCCTCACTAATCAAGATATCTTCAACCTTCTGGAAACCGGCTTCCGAGAGTTCTACCGAGCGGGTCTTTTCGTCGACCACAAAATCACCCGGCCGTTGTTCAGTTCCGTCATCGAGAGTGCCGCCATCGAGAGTGCTGCCATCAAGCGTGCCGCCATCGAGCTTGAGGGTCAGGGCGTTAACACTGCGGTAGAGAGACGAACTGTCTTGGGCCGCGCCAGAGATCACCAGCGGCGTGCGCGCTTCATCGATCAAGATCGAATCCACTTCGTCGACTATGGCAAAACTCAGGCCACGCTGGGATTTATCATCCTCACGCAGGGCCATATTGTCGCGCAGATAGTCGAAACCAAATTCATTGTTGGTGCCATAGGTAATATCCGCGGCATAGGCTTCACGACGGGTGCTGGGGCGCAGTGTCTCGTCACCCTGATCCATGATAAAAGAGTTGGCACTATTTGGGCCCTGATAGGACTGGATTACACCCACCGAGAGTCCCAGTGCCTGATACAGCGGCGCCATCCACTGGGCATCGCGACGGGCCAGATAATCATTCACGGTGATCACATGCACGCCTTCACCAGGCAGTGCATTGAGGTAGGCGGCCAATGTGGCGACCAGTGTTTTACCTTCACCGGTGCGCATTTCAGCGATGCGGCCCTGGTGCAATGTCATGCCGCCGATCATCTGTACATCGAAGTGGCGCATGCCCATCACGCGATTGGAGGTCTCGCGCACCAGAGCAAAGGCTTCAGGTAAAAGATCATCCAAATTGCTGCCCGCTTCTAGCTTGCCCCTCAAACGCAAGGTTTCAGCCTTGAGATCAGCGTCGTTAAACTCTGCTAAACCGGCTTCTAGCTGATTGATTTGCAGAACAGTTTTGCCTAACTTGCGTATTTCTCGGTCATTTTTGGAACCGAAAATTTTCTTAAAGAGATTCGCGAACATTACATTTTTTCCATCAATAGATAAGGCGTGTTTTAAAGATACTGGCTAGTGGTTTCTGCTAAGCGATAACCCTTGAATTAACCAAAGTGTAGACCCTTTGTAGAGAGAGCTTTACGCTATCTGCACGGGCCTCAGGGGTTTGTCTGGGAGTGTTAGCGGTGGGTCTTGTGGATATAGCTGGCAGGATCGACGGTGCGACCATTTTTGTACACTTCAAAGTGCACATGGGGGCCAGTTGAACGACCGGAACTGCCCATGCGGGCAATCTGCTGACCTTTCTTGACGATGCTGCCAAGGGTCACGAGGTTTTCATCGTTGTGGCCATAGCGAGTGACATAACCATCGCCATGATTGATCTCTACCATATCGCCATAACCGCTGCGCTTAGCCGACCAGGTCACTACGCCTGAGGCGACGGCAATCACTTCGGAGCCTTTCTTGCCGGCGAAATCAACGCCAGCATGCCAGCGCTCTTTGCCGTGGAATGGGTCGGTGCGCATGCCGTAAGAGGAGGACATCCAGCCTTTTTTGATCGGCGTGCCAGCAACGGTCTGCTCTTTCTTGAGACGGTTGTCGGACATCATTGAGGTGAGTATTTGCAGCTGGGATTCGCGGTTGTCGAGTTTGCGATCCAGTTTATCAAAGATGGCGGTTAACTCAGGCTGCAGATTAAGCGAGCTGATACTGCGCTGCAGGGGCGAACCCTCGGGACCACCGACACCTGGGGTATCAGTGAAATTAAATTCGCCATCTTCGAGGCGTGCGATCTGGGTCAGGCGCTCACCCAGAGCGTCGAGACGAATCAGGCGCGAGCGCATCTCGGCCAGTTTGATGGTCATTGCGGTGAGTGTGCGACTGGCTTCAATGCGGCCACTGTCCACTTCTTGCTGCTGCAAGACCAGCTCGTGCTGCATCTCGCTAATATTGTTCTCGACCAGCAGTTCCCAGCGTCCGTCGGCGATTTTTACGCCCAACAGAGTGCCGGTGGCGACGGGAATACCCAGTAATAAGACAGACAGCAGTCCCTTGGCCCAACTATTGAGGCTCAGGGTGCGGACTTTTTCGGCCCGGTTGCTGATCAGAATGATTTTCACTGTCGGTTAGTAACCCGTTGTGTTTAGTGAGTTCTGGTGCCTGCTAGTAATCTAACTGGCTCTTAATCTAGCTAGCTTTCATATATTGGATCGGTACATCTTCTGGGTTGTCGACATAGGTCACAACTTCCCAGGCATCGGTATCGGCAATCAGTGCTCGCAGAGCGGCGTTATTCAGTGCATGGCCAGACTTATGGGCGCTAAATTCGCCGATCAGGCTGTTGCCGAGCAGGTAGAGATCGCCGATGGCATCGAGAATCTTATGTTTTACAAATTCATCTTCGTAGCGCAGACCGTCTTCATTGAGTATCTGGCGGTCATCCACCACTATCGCATTTTCAAAGCTGCCACCGCGGGCCAGACCCACAGAGCGCAGATATTCAAACTCGTGCATAAAACCAAAGGTCCGTGCGCGGCTGACTTCTTTTACAAATGAGGTACTGGAAAAATCGACGGTGGCGGTGAGGGCCTGCGTTTTAAACACCGGATGGTCAAATTCAATCTCAAAATTCACTTTAAAGCCATCAAAGGGCTTAAAGGTAACCACTTTGTCATCCTGACGGACGGTGACATCGCGGATAACGCGAATAAATTTCTTCGCCGCATCCTGTTCGCGGATACCCGCAGATTGCAGCAGAAATACAAAGGGGCTGGCGCTGCCATCCATAATCGGCACTTCAGGGCCGGAGACGTCGACAATCAGGTTGTCGATGCCGAGACCGGCAAAAGCCGACAGCAGGTGTTCGACGGTGCTGATCCGCACATCGCCATTCATCAAGGTGGTGGAGAGTTTGGTATCGCCGACATTTTCGGCTTTGGCTTGAATTTCCACCACGGGATCGAGGTCGGTACGGCGAAAGACAATGCCGCTATCCGGTTCAGCGGGGCGCAGGGTCAGGTAGACCTTGTCGCCGGTGTGGAGACCCACGCCGGTTGCGCGTATCACGTTTTTTAACGTGCGCTGCTTTATCATCCCAAAACTCTCTTAATCGAAGCTCGGAATATTACCAGAGATACCCTCCATCACCAAGATTTTAAATCTGAGTCGAAGGTGACAGAGGGCACGCTTTCTAGACTAATTATCAGTCCGCTTGCTTGCGCAAAAAGGCTGGAACGTCGAGATAGTCGAGCTCTGGATCGGCGTGCAGATCCATCTTGCGGGCGGTAGATTGTCCGGCGCCCTGACCACGACGGGTAACCGTTGGCTTGACCAGGCTGTCATAGTCCACTTCGCCACGTGAGGTGCGCGGGGGATTGTCCACCACGACACTCATTGGCGCGCGCTTTTCACCGGGCTCTTGAAGACCGGTGGCAACTACAGTTACACGCAGGCTATCAGTGAGTTCTGGGTCAAATACACTACCGACAATCACGGTGGCATCTTCGTCAGAGAAGTCGCGAATAATATTACCCACATCTTCAAATTCACCCAGAGTGAGGTCATAACCACTGGTGATATTGACCAGAATACCTTTGGCACCCTGAAGGTTGATATCTTCCAGCAGTGGGCACTTGATAGCGCTCTCTGCGGCGATAATCGCGCGATCTTCGCCACTGGCTTCGCCAGTACCCATCATTGCCATGCCCATTTCCGACATAACCGTGCGCACATCGGCGAAATCGACGTTGATCAGGCCTTCCAGCAGAATCAGATCAGCAATACCCTGAACCGCACCAAAGAGCACGTTATTAGCCTGTTTAAAGGCATTCAGTACAGTCATGTCCTTACCCAGAACCTGAAGCAGCTTCTCGTTGGGGACGATAATCAGGGAGTCAACACGCTCTTTAAGCTGAGCTATGCCCTGATCGGCAATATCCATGCGCTTGCGGCCTTCAAAAGCGAAGGGACGAGTGACGACGCCGACGGTGAGAATACCCATCTGCTTGGCCACTTCGGCAATCACCGGTGCTGCACCCGTACCTGTACCACCGCCCATACCTGCTGTAATAAAGACCATATCAGCCCCTTCGATGGCCTGGGCTATACGCTCCTTATCTTCCAGAGCTGCCTGACGACCGACTTCAGGGTTGGCGCCGGCGCCAAGTCCTTTGGTCAGTGTGCCACCGAGCTGCAATACGGTTGCATTGCTCAGGTCGTTGAGGGACTGGGCATCGGTGTTAGCACAGATAAACTGTACGCCATCGATACTGCCTTCCATCATGTGACGAACGGCATTACCGCCGCCGCCACCGACTCCGATTACTTTGATATCTGCATTCTTTGGAATGCTCTCTACTAGTTCAAACATATGTTTCCCCTTTGCGCCTCACAATTAAAGAAAATAGTAACCATCAATATTGGTGCCGTTATAAACCACCCTGAGTCCAGGCTTTGAGCTTGCTAAACCAGCTCTGTGTTGGACCCTTCGTCGAACTTCCCCGGCTCTGCTTGCGCTGAGCTTGGGCTCCAAAATGTAACAGGCCAACACCGGTTGAGTAGATCGGATTGTTCACCACATCCGAGAGACCCTTGATATTGACCGGGGTGCCGATTCGCACTGGCATATGGAAGATCTCTTCCGCCAGCTCGACAACACCTTCCATCTTTGATGTGCCGCCGGTGAGTACTACACCAGCGGCAATCAACTCTTCAAAACCACTGCGCCGAATTTCCGCCTGAATCAGGGTAAATAACTCGTCGTAGCGTGGCTCAACCACTTCGGCGAGGGATTGACGGGACAGATCCCGTGCCTCGCGATCGCCGACACTGGGCACTTTTACGGTCTCCTCTGGACGGGCCAGTTTTGCCAGTGCACAGGCATATTTGATCTTTAGCTCTTCTGCATGGGGCGTCGGTGTGCGCAGCGCCATGGCAATGTCATTGGTCACCTGATCACCGGCTATTGGGATAACCCCGGTGTAGCGAATCGCGCCTTCGGTATAGATAGCGATATCCGAGGTGCCGCCACCGATATCTACCAGTGCCACACCCAGCTGCTTTTCATCTTCGGTGAGTACCGCGTCACTTGAAGCAAGCTGCTCTAGCACAATATCTTCCACTTCGAGACCGCAGCGGCGAATACATTTCTTGATGTTCTGGGCGGCGTTAGCGGCACAGGTCACCAGATGCACTTTGGCTTCAAGACGCACACCGGACATACCGATGGGCTCATGGACCCCCTCTTGGTTGTCGATGATAAATTCTTGCGACAACACATGAAGAATTTCCTGATCCGCAGGAATGGCCACCGCTCTGGCGGCATCCAGCACACGATCCACATCCAGCTCCTGCACTTCACGGTCGCGAATGGCGACAATGCCGTGGGAGTTGAGGCTGCGAATATGACTGCCTGCAATACCCGCATACACCGAGTGGATTGAGCAGCCGGCCATCAGCTCGGCCTCTTCAATGGCGCGCTGAATCGAGTTCACCGTGGCTTCAATATTAACCACCACACCCTTCTTCAGACCCGAGGAGGGATAGCTTCCGGTGCCGATAATCTCAAGTTCACCGCGCTCGCCGATAGAACCGACAATGGCGACGATTTTCGAGGTGCCGATATCCAACCCGACGATCATATTTTCTTCATTATCACTGGCCATACTCTTACCTCACCAACTCTCTGTTATGCATGAACAGGGGTTGCATTGTTGTCATTTACGTTTTTTTGTCTCGAATTTTTCTGCACTGCCAGCGCTGTCTCGCGCCAGGCAACAGCCAACCCATTGGGGTAGCGCAGATCTACTGCGGCAATATTTTTGACATATTTGTTTAGCCCAGCAGCCCAAACCAAATTAAAACGGCGAATCTTTTCGCTCAGCTGATCGCGCCCTATCACCATGCGTAGTCCAGGCGCTGTATCCAGATACCAGACCCCTAAGCTATCGCGCTGTAACTCGGCGATTTTCAAACCGGTAGGCACCAATAGCTCTGCCATCAGCTGGTAGTTCTCCATCATCTCTCGAGAGCTGCCGGTATCCGCGCGCAACACCGGCAGTGCACCCAGATGACTGTTATTTTCAATAATTAACTCTTCACCCAGGCGATTGAGAAAGCCCTTTTTGCCCCAGCGGGCGATGGGCACTTCTTCGGTGACTTCGACTTTTAACATCGATGGCCACTCGCGGCTTACTGTCACGTCCCTAACCCAGGGATGAGCGCGCAGCACCTGTCGGAGGCGCGACAAGTCGACGCTTAAAAATCCACCGTCGACATCACCGGTAACCATTTTGGTCAGCTCAGCGGGCTGTAAATAGGTAAAGTCACCACCGATCATCACATTGGTCAGCGGCTTATCAATCTGCTTGTAGAGCAGGCTGCCGCCATAACCCACCAGGGCCAAGACGCTAACCAGCATAATTCGCGCAATATGATTGCCCGCTTTTACCAGCATGGAATCCCTGGCCTGATCGTCGCGGTGATTGGCTCTGGCCATTACAGCGACCCCTCGAGAATTTTTGCCACCAGCTGATCAAAGCTCAAACCAGCGGCTTTAGCAGCCATGGGTACTAGGCTGTGACTGGTCATGCCAGGCACGGTATTCACCTCGAGCAGTTGGAACTGGCCCTGATCATCGACCATCACATCGACTCGTCCCCAACCGCGACAGCCAACGGAATCATAGGCGTCTAAACATAATCTCTGGAGCTCTTGCTCGCGGCTTTCTGATAGTTCACTGGGACAGAGATACTGGGTTTGGTCAGAGAAGTATTTCGCCTCATAGTCATAAAACTCGGCATTCGACTCAATGCGGATCGATGGCAACAGCTGGCCATCCAATATGGCCACGGTGTACTCCGGGCCAGGCAGCAACGGCTCGGCGATAACGGCCGTGTTGTATTGGCAAGCGTCGGCCCAGGCAGCCTGCAACTGTTCTGGCGTTGCCGCGCGGCTCATGCCGATACTGGACCCTTCGGCAGCGGGTTTAACCATCACGTTGCCACCCAGACGAGCAAGTTCTGCAGCCCAATCTGAATCCGCTGTTAACAGTGCAAAGTCGGTAGTCGGCAGACCTATGCCCTGCCACATTTGCTTGCAGCGCAATTTGTCCATGGCCAGTGCCGAGGCCAAGACGCCACTGCCGGTGTAGGGTAGCTTGAGATATTCCAGGGCGCCCTGAAGCGTACCGTCTTCACCGCCGGGGCCATGAAGGGCAACAAACACCAGATCTAGCTTGTTGGCTGGCAGTGATTGCAGCAGGTTGTCGTCGGCATCTATAGCCACCACATCGACTCCCAGATTAAGCATTGCCTGGTGTATGGCTTCGCCGCTCATCAGGGAAATTTCTCGCTCTGAGGAGGTGCCACCATAGAGCAGACCGACGCGGCCGTAGTGATTAGTCATAGGGTCACCTCAGTGCTACTGCCATCAGTGCTACTGCTATCAGCGCCACTATAAGAGGCAACGCCAAGGCCGCCATCAGCCAGCAGTGCCACCAGCTTATTAACGCCGCCAGCACCCTGAGTGATAACCAGATCATTGTCTCGTACCAGTTCATTTAACAGTGCCGGCACTTCTTCAATAGTCTCAACATAGAGCGGATCTACAGTGCCGCGCTGGCGGATACTGCCAGAAAGATTCTTGCTGCCAGCACCGGCGATCATGGTTTCACCGGCGGGATAGACCGCCAATAGAATCAACACATCGACCTGGGCCAGCACTTTGACAAAGTCTTCATAGAGATCGCGGGTGCGGGTATAGCGATGGGGTTGGAATATCATAACCAAACGCTTCTCTGGCCAGCCGCCGCGCACTGCATCTATAGTGGCTTTTAACTCCGTGGGGTGATGACCGTAGTCATCCACCAATATGGCGCTGCCGCCGTTTGCCAGCTGGTAGTCACCGTAAATTTCAAAGCGTCGGCCGACGCCGCCAAAGCTGCTTAGAGCATTGATAATGGCGCGATCAGAGATGCCCTCATCACTGGCTACGGCGATTGCCGCAGCGGCATTTAGGGCATTGTGACGACCGGGAATATTGAGGCTGATCTCAAGTGCCGCCAGCCCATCCGGGCGCTCAATAACAAACCTTGAACGACGCTGATCAACGCTTAAATCGCGAATGCGGTAGGCCGCATCTTCGCTAAAGCCATAGCTGAGCAGGGGTCGCGCTACATCGACCAATAGTTCACGAATCACTGGGTCGTCGACACACATCACCGCCAAACCGTAAAAAGGCAGGTTGTGTAAAAATTCGATATAGGTC
The DNA here is from genome assembly GCA_963968025.1 of uncultured Pseudomonadales bacterium. Classification (GTDB taxonomy): domain Bacteria; phylum Pseudomonadota; class Gammaproteobacteria; order Pseudomonadales; family Porticoccaceae; genus HTCC2207. The sequence continues at coordinate 17,790 of CAXAFJ010000005.1, forward strand.
TTGGTCAGGCGGCTAAAGTCGAAATCATAGGTTTCCATATGATCCGCTTCTATATTGGTGACCACTGCCACCATCGGTTGCAGATGCAAGAACGAGGCATCGCTCTCGTCTGCTTCAGCCACCAGATAGCGACTGCCACCCAGCTTGGCATTAGTGCCGGCGCTGTTTACTCGACCGCCCACGACAAAAGTGGGGTCGCGGCCATCTTCTGCCAAGATCGCCGTTATCAAGCTGGTGGTGGTGGTCTTGCCATGGGTGCCGGCAATGGCGATACCGTGACGGTAGCGCATCAGTTCGGCGAGCATCTCGGCGCGCCGTACAACCGGAATACCCTGGGCGCGAGCCGCGGCAATCTCGGTATTTTCAACGGTCACTGCGGAGGACTTCACCACCACATTGGCACCGACTATATTGGCTTCACTGTGACCGATAAATACGGTGGCACCGGCAGCTTGCAGACGCTCAATACTGGGTCCCTGGCTGATATCGGAACCGGAAATTTCATAACCCTGATTAAGTAGGACTTCGGCGATGCCACACATGCCACTGCCGCCAATACCGACAAAGTGGATGCGTTTGATACGGCGCATCTCGGGTGGCTGGAAATTAGTGTGATTAGGCATTGGCCACCTCCAGACAGACATCGGCAACGCGTTCTGCGGCACCGCTTTTGGCCAGCTGGCGAGCATTGACAGCCATCGCAAGACGTCGATCGCTGTCGTCACAGAGTCTCTTGATATGCTCAGCCAGTATGACGGGGGTAAGGTCTTTTTGAGCCTGCATCAGGGCAGCACCTTGGTCGACCAGCAGCTGACCATTAACCGTTTGATGATCGTCAATGGCGAAGGGAAAGGGGATTAATAGGCTACCTAGGCCGGCACTGGTCAGCTCCGCCACCGTTAATGCACCGGCCCGACAGATAGCAAAATCAGCCCAGCCATAGGCTTCATCCATCTGAGCAATAAAGGGCACCACGTCGGCGCAGACACCAGCAGTATCATAGAGTGCCTGCGTCTCGGCAGAGTGCAGCTTACCGGCCTGATGGCGAACCTGAGGGCGTTGGCTTGGTTCAATAAGGGCCAGTGCCGCGGGCAGCATCTTATTGATCGCCAGCGCACCACGACTGCCACCCAGTACTAGCAGACGGGCCGGACCTTCGCGGTCAGCCAGACGCTGTTGCGGCGCAGCCAGATTGGCAATCGATGGTCGCACCGGGTTGCCGCACCACTCGCCAGCGGGCAGAGCTCCAGGGAACCCTTGCATCACTCGGCGGGCGATTCGCGAGACCAGCTTATTAGTTGTGCCAGCTACAGAATTTTGTTCGTGTATAACGATTGGAATACCTTTTAAACGGGCTGCCACCGCGCCGGGGCCGGAGGCAAAGCCGCCCATTCCCAGAACCACTTGTGGCTGAAAATCACTCAGCACAGTCAACGCCTGGCGAATTGAGCGCCACAGCAGTAACGGCGCTTTTAAGAGGGCGCTAAGTCCGCGACCACGAATACCTTCAATATCAATACAGTTCAGGGCGATGCCGGCGTCAGGAACCAGTTCTGATTCAATACCGCGCTGAGTGCCGAGCCAGGCCACTGATGCATTGGCTGCACGGAGCTGATCGGCCACGGCCAGAGCGGGGAATACATGCCCTCCGGTGCCGCCAGCCATAATCATGACGCGACAGCCTGTGCCTAAAATGTTGGCAGATGGCCCGCTGGTAGATAAAGTGCTTGTATTAGCGACCACGACCTACCCTCCTGACAACCTGTGTATCCGGATGAAGCTCATGGCCAATACGCAACATCATGCCGACCATGGCGCAGGTGACCATCAGGCTGCTGCCGCCGTAACTGACAAAGGGCAGAGTCAGGCCTTTCGTGGGCAAAAATCCAGCATTAACACCCAGGTTAATGAGTGTCTGGCCGCTGATAAGACAGCCAAAGCCAATTAGCACAAACACGCCATACCAATATTCTTGGCTGACCGCCTTTTTGCTTAAACTAAAGATTCGCCACACCAGCAACACATAGAGACCGAGCAGGCAGAGCACGCCGATAAAACCAAATTCTTCAGCAAAAATAGCAAATACAAAGTCAGTGTGGGCTTCGGGCAGATAGAGCATTTTCTGTACCGACTGACCCAGGCCAACACCAAACCATTCACCGCGACCAAAGGCGATCAGTGACTGGGTGAGCTGGTAGCCAGAGTTAAACTGATCTGACCAGGGATCGAGAAAGCTGCTTAAACGGGCCATGCGATAAGGCGCGGCTTCGGCAAACAAAACCAACACTGAAGAGCCGGCAAAGACCAGACCCAGGTAGTGCCACAATCGAATGCCGGTCAAAAACAGCATTGCCATAAAGGTGCAGGAGAGCACTACCAAGGAGCCAAAATCTGGCTCCATCAGCAGTAAAAACAGTGGCAGCATCAGCACTCCCAGAGGCTTGGCCCAGTCTCGCCAGTTGTCGCCAAAGCCCTCGCGGCTATTGGCAAAATAACTCGCCATAAAGACCACGGTGGCGACTTTCGCCAATTCGGAAACTTGCAGGGTTAGACCGGCAATGCTCAACCAGCGGCGACTGCCATTAACTTCACGGCCAATGCCCGGGATCAAGACGATAATTAGTAGCAAAATCGCCAGCAACATCCACAGGCGGCTGTATTGGGACCAGACACTGGGTGGCGTAAAGAAGGTCACACCCATAGCCGCCAGGGCAATAAAGATGTAGATGGCGTGGCGCTTCACAAAATAAAATTCATTATTAAAGTTGTGCTCAGCATAACTAAATGAGGCCGAGGCGACCATGGTTAGGCCCACTGACATCAGTGCTAGTACCGCCAGTAACAGCAGGCTGTCGATGCGCCAGCTGCTGCGTTCTGAGCCCGAGAAGTTAAGTGGCCATCTCATCGTCATATTCATGCTGCCACCGCCGTGACTGCCTGTTGGAAGCAGCGACCGCGCTGTTCAAAACCGGAGAACATATCAAAGCTGGCACAGGCGGGAGAGAGCAGCACAATATCGCCTGGCTGTGCAGCGGCGCGGGCAGCGTCCACCGCCGCCTCAAGTGACTCAAGGGTTTCAATTTCAGTGGCACCAGCAAGGGTCTCAGCGATAGATTGAGCATCTTCGCCATAGAGCGCCAGCAACTTAACAAACTTGCCCAGAGGGGCTTTTAGTTCGCTAAAGTTTTGTCCCTTGCCCTGACCGCCGGCAATCAAAATCAGATTGGCTTTATCGCTGTTGCCAAAGCCATCGAGAGCCGCGACCGTGGCGCCAATATTGGTGCCTTTGGAATCATCTATGTAGGTGACGCCGTCCTGAGTAGCCACATATTCACAGCGATGAGACAGACCCTTAAAGCTTTTCAGGGTTTGTACCATGGCGTCCATGTTGAGACCAGCGGCCTGACCCAGTGCCAGTGCCGCCAGGGCATTGGCAATATTGTGGCGACCTTTAATCGCCAGCTCGGCGCTCGGCATCAACGGCTTTAAGCCAAAGGCGAGCCAGTCTTCACCCTCTTCGTCGAGCAGGCCAAAGCCCGCCAGATCCGGATGGTTTAGACCAAAGTTGCAGAGTTTCACCGCCACGGACAGCAGCGGATTAGTCAGGGCGTCTTGGCGGTTGTAGATCACCTGACTGGCGCCGAGGAAGATACGGTGCTTGGCGGCATGGTACTGCTGCAAGCCAGCGTAGCGATCCATATGGTCGGCACTGATATTGAGGATTGTGGCGATGGCACCGCGAGTATCGGTCACCAGCTCCAGCTGAAAGCTCGACAGCTCAATCACATAGAGTTGGTTCTCGTCATCCAGCAGATCCAGCATCGGGGTACCGAGATTACCGCCGACACCGACCTTTAAGCCGCTGGCCACAGCCATCTCACCGACCAGCTTGGTTACGGTGCTCTTGCCATTGGAACCGGTTATCAAAATCACCGGCGCCTTGGCATGGTCTAAAAACAGTTCGACATCGCCGAGCAACTTAATCTTTTGCGCGCGGGCAGCAACCAGTGCGGGCTCTTGAAGCGCGATACCCGGACTGACCACAACGCTGTCAAAACTGAGTAACAGGTCGGACTCAAAGGGACCCAAGACAACTGGCACATCGGGATAGGATTCGCTGACTTCAGCAAGGCGCGGCGGCGCAGCGCGGCTGTCGGCAAAGACAAAGGACTTACCGATAGACGACAAAAACCGGGCCACCGACAGTCCCGTGGCGCCCAGGCCAAGGATAGCGGTGTTGCGGTTAGTGGCAATCAAGTCTGTCATCTTTGTCGCTCTACTCTCTCTATCTAGCTATTTATCTATCTAAGTTTTAAGGTGGCCAAGCCAATCAGTACTAGCACCACGGTAATAATCCAGAAGCGCACAATCACACGCGGCTCCGGCCAGCCTTTTAATTCGTAGTGGTGGTGCAGCGGCGCCATGCGGAAAATACGCTTGCCGGTGAGCTTGAAGGAGGCCACCTGCAAAATAACCGACAGGGTTTCAACAACAAATACACCGCCCATAATCGCCAATACCACTTCCTGGCGAATAATTACCGCGATAACACCCAGTGCGGCGCCCAGCGCCAGGGAACCTACGTCACCCATGAAGACCATGGCGGGATAGGTGTTAAACCAGAGGAAACCAAGACCAGCGCCACAGAGTGCGCCGGTAAAAATAAGTATCTCGCCAGCACCGCTGATATAGGGGATATGCAGGTAAGTGGCAAACTGATAGTTGCCAGTCAGGTAGGCCATGATGCCGAGGGCACCGGCAATTAGAACCGTGGGCAAGATCGCCAGACCGTCGAGGCCATCGGTGAGGTTGACGGCATTACTGGTTCCGACAATCACGAAGTAGGTAAAGAGGATATAAAAGGGCCCGAGATTGATTGCCACATTTTTAAAGAACGGCACAATCAGGTGTAGCTCAGCAGCAGACTGGGCATGGGAGTACAAAAACAACGCTGCCGCCAGACCGCAGAGGGACTGCCAAAAATACTTCCAGCGCGCCGGTAATCCGCGGGGATTTTTATGCACCACTTTGCGGTAATCATCAACCCAGCCAATCACACCAAAGCTAAACGTCACGATCAGCACAACCCAGACATAGACGTTTTCAAGATCTGCCCACAGCAGCGTACTGATAAACATCGCCATCAGAATAAGCGCTCCGCCCATGGTCGGCGTACCCGCTTTACTGAGATGGCTCTGCGGCCCATCGGTGCGAATTGCCTGGCCCATCTGCAAACTATTGAGCAGCGCAATAACACGGGGACCCAGCATCCAACAGATGGTCAGTGCCGTGATCACCGAAAAAATTCCGCGCAGGGTGAGATACTTCACCGCTGTAAACGGGCTGTAAAATTGACTTAAATATTCAGCTAGCCATACCAACATTAGGGGTTCCCCGTCACTAACATATCAACTACCAAATCCATATTTGAACTGCGCGAGCCCTTGACCAGCAGGGTCAGGTCGCGACGCTCAATCTCGTTAAACAGTGGTGCTTTTAAGCTTTCCAGATCACTAAAGTGCTGACCCTTAAACGCCTCGCTGGCCTTGGCGCTGAGACTGCCAAGGGTATACAGCTGATCGATACCGGCACTCAGGGCATAGTCACCCAGTTCAGTGTGCAACTGCGCTGCGTCAGAACCCAGCTCGCCCATATCCCCGAGCACTAAAACCCGACGGCCGGAGCTGCTAGCCAGCACATCGATGGCCGCGCGGACTGATTCGGGGCTGGCGTTGTAACTGTCATCAATAATCTGACCGCCCTGGGCCAAGGCTTTAATCTGTAAGCGCCGGGCCGGAGACTGCGCGACCTCTAAACCCGTCACAATTTGCTCAATACTGGCACCGGCAGCCACAGCACAGGCGGCAGCGGCGAGAGCATTGCTCACCGAGTGACGACCGGGAATAGCCAGGTTGACCACCTGACTCTCTACCGATGTGTCGGTGAAAATATGCAGGGTGAATCGGCAACAGCCGTTCTCCAGCAGTTGAATATCGCTGGCGCTTATATCAGCGCAATCGTCGTCCACCGAAAAGGTTATGCAGTCGCGGTCACCAATCAGCGCCATCCACTCGGCTTCCCAACCTTGGTCGAGATTCAAAATGGCGGTGCCAGCAGCATCGAGGCCGCTGTAGATTTCGGCTTTGGCAGCGGCAATACCGTCAACGCTGCCAAAGCCTTCGAGATGCGCGCTCTGAACATTGTTAATTAGGCTAATTTGCGGATTGGCAATGGAGCAGAGATAGCTGATCTCACTGACAGCGCTGGCACCCATTTCGATAACCGCAAAGTCGCTGTCCTGTGGCATATCGAGCAGCGTTAATGGCACGCCGATATGATTATTAAAGTTGCCCTTGGTGGCGTGGACAGAGCCGAGACCACCGAGAATCGATTTAATCAGGTCTTTCACCGAGGTCTTGCCGGTGCTGCCGGTTACCGCAATAACCGTTCCGCTGAAGGCATCGCGCTGTAATTGTGCCAACTGGCCCAGAGCCACTGTCGTGTCTTCCACCACCCATTGGGGCAAGGGCAGATCAGTATCGGCCTGTGAGACCACTAGGCCACTGGCCCTGTCCGCCACATCGGCGAGAAATTGATGGCCATCGAGGCGCTCGCCGATCAGTGCGACAAATAGATCACCGTCGGCAATATTGCGGCTGTCGATAGAGACTGCATCAAATTCACAGTCGGGGTTGAGTAGAGTTCCGCCAAAGCGGATCGCGGCATCAGTGAGGCGCAGTGGGTTAATCATTGAGTCTCTGCCTCCTGCTTCTGACGCAGTGCTAAACGTGCCTCTGCCAAATCGCTAAAGGGCAATCTGTTGGCAGCGACTATCTGGTAGGCCTCGTGGCCCTTGCCGGCGATCAAAACAATATCGTCGGCAGCGGCTGCATTAATTGCAGCACGGATTGCGTCCCTGCGATCCGTTACCGCAAGTACTTTGCGGGTGACGCCCAGAAGAACCTGGTTAATAATTTGTTGTGGCGACTCGCTGCGGGGATTGTCACTGGTGACAACGACACGGTCGGCGAGCTGGTCGGCGACGCGGCCCATTTCTGCGCGCTTGCCCTTGTCACGGTCGCCACCGCAGCCAAATACAACCCACAGCTTGCCCTTGCATTGCAGACGCAGAGCGCGCAAGGCTTTGTCCAGCGCATCCGGAGTGTGGGCGTAATCCACCACCACCAGCTGGCTGGCGTTGGGGTCAACGACCTCCATGCGACCGGGCACGGCTTTTAGCTTGGCCGCCGCGCTTAAAATGTCATCTAACTTGAAGCCCTGCATACCCGCTGCGCCAATCACAGCAAGCAGATTGGCAAGGTTAAATTTGCCCAGCAGCGGCGAGGTCAGTCGTCCTGGACCCCAGGGTGTGACCAGCTCGGCACTGATCGACGAGGCGCTCAGTTCAATGCGATCACAGTGAATATCGGCGGTATGATTTTCAAAACTGTAGGTGATGCCATCCACTGCGGGATCGAGATTGGCCAGAATCAAGCGACCGACATTATCGTCTAGATTGATCACCGCATGCTTTAGTCCCGCCATACCAAAAAGGCGGGCTTTGGCCGCGACATAGCTATTCAGGTCACCGTGGTAATCAAGGTGATCACGGGATAGATTGGTGAACACCGCAGTATCAATCTGGAGTCCGGCAATGCGCCGCTGCACTAGACCGTGGGAAGAGGCTTCAATTGCCACTCGACGGGTACCGCGATCGCGCATTTCTCCAAGAATCCGCTGCATGGCCACGGCATCTGGAGTGGTAAGAATATCGCTCGCTGAGGTCTCGCCATCAGACTCCAGTTCCGCTACCGCATTGCCAGCACTACCATATCCAATGGTGCCGACACAGCCAGCGGGCTCGCCGAGCAACTCAAAGAGATTGGCAAGCAACTGAGCGCAGGTGGTTTTGCCGTTGGTGCCGGTGATCGCCGTGACGGCCATCTGGCGAGAGGGATGGGCGTAAAACGCGCCGGCAATATCCGAGACAAATTCATTTAATGTAGGCACTGCAATCACCGGTACTGATAGTGCTGCTTGGGCGCTGGTTTGTTCTGCCGCGTCAACCACTACCGCGACCGCACCCTGCTCTATAGCCTGAGTAATATACTTAGCGCCATCGGTCTGAGTGCCTTTTACGGCGATAAACAGATCCCCTGGTTTGACTTCGCGACTGTCCAGAGTGAGTCCATAAATAGCTGTCTCAGGGCAGTAACTGAGGTCGACAAAGTCGCTAAGTAGATCCGATAAGCTGAGGCTGGGAACCTGAGGTGCAGTCATCACAGGCCTCCCCTTTTCGCGAGCATGGCTGGCAGGCTGACAATATTGCGTTCAGCACTCATGGCGTCGGGTGTGACCTGGAGCAGACGCAGAGCACTGCCGGTGACTTCGGAAAAAACCGGTGCAGCCACCAGACCGCCGTAATATTTATCCTCTGTGGGCTCATCAATAACCACCACTGTGACCAGGCGCGGGTTATTGATTGGTGAGAGACCGGCAAAGAGGGACATATGACGATTTTCATCATAGCCGCCTGTCGCTTTAATTTTTCGTGCAGTGCCGGTTTTTCCGCCCACTGAGTAGCCATCAATGAGCGCGCGGCGGCCGGTTCCCTGGTCACTGGCGGCGGTTTCTAACATCTGACGGACGGTCTGTACAATATCAGCGTTGATCACTCGAACGCTTTCATCTTGGTATTGATCTATGGCGGTCATACGCACTTCACGACGCAGTCCGTTGTTAGCCAAAATGGAGTAGGCCCTAGCCAGCTGGAGTGGCGAGGCACTGAAGCCATAACCAAAGGCATAGGTAGCCTGAGTCACTGGATCCCATTTGCGATAGGCGGGCAAATTGCCGGCGGTCTCACCGGGGAAGCCACTGCCGATGCCCTCACCAAATCCCATGCGCTCAAACAACTCACGGGTGTTATCTGGATTCAGTGCCAGAGCCAGTTTGGTGGTGCCCACTTGGCTGGATTTGTTGAGGATGCCGGTAAGGTTAAGCGAACCGTAGTCCCGCGGATCGACAAAGGTTTTATAGGCGACCTTTAAATAACCCGGACTGGTGTTGATCACCGTCTCAGGTTTAAATTTACCGCTTTCAAGAGCGGCCAAAATAGTAAAGGGCTTGACCGTTGAGCCAGGCTCCATCATGTCGATAACCGAGCGATTGCGCACCGCGTCGACGCGCAGATTTGAGCGGTCATTGGGATTGAACGAGGGCTGATTGGCCATCGCCAATACTTCGCCAGTGTGGACGTCGAGCACAATCACCGAACCGGATTTAGCGCCATGCTTTTGCACCGAGGCTTTTAAGGCCCGGTAAGCGGCATACTGAACACGTAGATCAATACTCAGACGCAGGGTGCTGCCATGACTGGCGGGCTTGACTAGCGAAATATCTTTAATCACTCGACCGGCGAGATCTTTGACCACTTTTTTGGCACCGGACTCGCCAGCCAGAACCGCATTGTAAGCCAGCTCCATGCCCTCTTGGCCAGCATCATTGATATCGGTAAAACCTACCAGCTGTGCGGTGACTTCTCCGGCGGGGTAAAAACGTTTGTACTCTTGGCGGCCAAATACACCCGGCACCTGCAAGTCGAGAATGCGGTCAGCTTCAACACTGGGCAGCTGTCGCGCCAGATACATAAAGGATTTTTTGCGATAGCGCTTGAGGCGACTTTGCAACTGCACCAGAGAAATATTGAGGGCTTTGGCCAGCTTGATCAGATCATCGGGCTGGGCGCGCTCATTGACTCGCTTGGGATTGGCGATCAGGGTAATAACCGGTGTGCTAACCGCCAGCGGCTCGCCATTTCGGTCAGTGATCAAACCGCGGTGGCCGGGAATGGTTTCTATACGAATAGCGCGGGCGTCACCCTGAGTTTGAAGAAACTCGGCGCCACGCTCCTCGCTGGGCATAATTTGTAGCTGGGCAATCTTGGCTGCAACGATCAGGGGCAGTGAACCCAGGATCAGCATTACAAAATAGTAACGCCCGCGCGATAGGGTATTTTTTATCGACTTTTTAGCCACTTTTATCGCTTCACCATTATTATTTCTTGAGGCTGGGGACTGTGCATATCCAGACCTTCCTTAGCCATTGTCTCGATCCGCTGCAGCGATCCCCAGGCGCTCTGCTCCAGCAAATATTTACCGTAAGCCATCTGCAGTTGATTTTTCTCACGCTCGAGAGCGGTCAACTGGTCATACTTTTGTCGGCATATATGGCTCACATAAGCCACCGCCAAGGCGCTGATTAAGACTACTATCCACAGCAGCGCAACCTGCGCTGAACTGCGACCTGTCACAGCACTCATGCAACACGCACGGCAACACGCATCACCGCGCTGCGCGAGCGCACATTACCGCCTACTTCAGTGGCTTCAGGCTTAACCGCCCTGCCAATTTTCTTTAATCGAACACCGCGCTCAACATCTCGAACCGGGAGGTTTTTCGGCAGCTTGATGCCGCGCTCCTGATCGCGGATAAAGCGCTTAACCTTGCGGTCTTCGAGAGAATGGAAGCTAATAACCACTAGACGACCATCGATCTTCAATAAATCTATTACCTGTTCCAACAGCGCCACCAAATCATCTAGCTCGCGATTGATAAAAATCCTGATCGCCTGAAACGCCTTGGTTGCCGGATGTCTGCCGCGTTCCCAAGCTGGGTGTGCATCAGCCAATATTTTCGCCAAGGGTACAGTTCGGGTGATCGGTGCCACCTCGCGCTTGCGCACTACAGCTGCGGCCATGCGCTTGGCAAAACGCTCTTCGCCAAATTCTTTAATCACCTGAGCAATATCCTTTTCAGCTGCAGTGGCAATCCATTCCGCTGCCGACAAGCCGGAGCTGGTGTCCATGCGCATATCCAATGGCCCATCACGCATAAAACTAAATCCGCGTTCAGCCTGATCTAACTGCGGTGAGGAAACCCCCAAATCGAGCAATACACCGGTTACTTCTCGCCCTTCAAGCCATTCGCCCATATCGGCAAAGGAGCCGTGGACAATGGTTAATCGACTGTCATCAGCAAAACGCTCTCGACCCGCGGCAATCGCCTGAGGGTCTTTATCAATCGCCAGTACCCTGCCGTGCTCAGATAATCTTGAGAGCAACTCGGCGGTGTGTCCGCCGCGGCCAAAGGTGCCATCGATATAAAAACCATCTGGATCCGTCACCACGGCATCGATTGCCTCGTGGAGCAGGACGCTAGTGTGCTCGGGCTTTTCAATGTCATTCACAGGAACCTCTACCAAGAGAGATTCTTCAATGCATCCGACATATTGTCTCGGTCGAGAAGCATGCTGCGATAAGTTGCCTGGGACTTTTCACGCTCGGTGTTCCAGTTCTCTTCGGACCAGATTTCAAGGCGCTGACTGCGACCTACCAATACCAATTTTTTCTCCAACTGTGCATAGCCGCGCAACTCGGGCGGGATCAGAATACGGCCACTGCCATCGACCTGAAGATCTTTGGCTTGGCCGACAACAAAACGACTCAACATCTCGGCGAGCTCATCGAGAGCAGGCAAGGCGGCGACTTTTTCTTCGAATTTTTTCCATTCAGGCAGTGGTGATAGCATTAAGCAGGTAGACTTCATGTCGATGGTGATAACCAGATCACCAGCGCAGAGTTCGTCGAGCAGGGGACGGTAGCGAGTCGGAATTGCCATCCGGCCCTTAGTATCCATATTGATTGGATCGCTACCCTTAAACACTTACCACCCCTTTGAAATTTTTAACTGACCTGGCCCTTTATCGTTTTTTATTGATATAGGAACCTATATTCGCCACTTTTTACCACTTTTACCCATATGTGTACACTATTCACAGCTAGGGTTAAAGTCAAGGCTCAGTGAGGGGTGAAAAAGTGAATAAAATCAGTAAGTTCCGGCAATATCACCGGTTTGTTATAAGGAACGCAGAGGGGCTAATATATTTCACAATATAAAACATATATCTAAAGCTAGAAGTTAATGTAACTTCTAGCTTTTCGAGGTTTTAAGAATAATTGTGACTGATTTCAGATTTTTATATATCTAAATCGAATAGATAATCCGAGTGGGTCGTCTATGTAAAATTAGGTGAGTTGACCGATAAGCCGGGTTCTGTCGTGGACAGTCATTCATCTGGGACAAACGTCGCCGTTTGCCTCAAGCAACCTACCCGTTCCCAACGCGGGTCGCGCCATATGGAAACCTATTTGGTCTTGCTCCGAGTGGGGTTTACCATGCCACTACTGTTACCAGCAGCGCGGTGCGCTCTTACCGCACCCTTTCACCCTTACCTGTGTTCGCGAACGAACCATCGGCGGTCTTCTCTCTGCTGCACTGGCCGTAGGCTTTCGCCTCCCAGGTGTTACCTGGCACTCTACCCTGTGGAGCCCGGACTTTCCTCTGTGAGGCACCCTTTTGAACGCAAGCGATCAAGAGAGAAATCAACACAGCGACTGTCTAGTCAACTCTCGGGCAGTCTAGCATAGGCGGGGGGTTTTAAATATCTTGGATTGTAAGTATCTTCTTTTTTAAGGGTGGTTGGTTGGGTGCGGTTGGGGCTAGGTGGTTGGGTGGGTACGGTTGGGGCTAGGTGGTTTGGTGGGGAATAGCCCCTTTGCATTCCCTTGAGATCGGTCCCATGAGTTTGCAATTTTCAGCGCTCACGCAACTCGCTGCGCTCAAACAAGCGCTCGCTCAACCTGAAAATTGCAAACCCATAAACGGGCCCTGATTGATCTCAAGGGAATACAAAGGAGCTATTAGAACTATCGCAGCAATGCCAACAATAGCTCTAAATGACAATCGATTTTCTAGCTCACCTGCAACCTATAAGACCTTGACGGGCATGGACAGATACTTACTGCTGCCTTCTAACATGGTATTTATATCGCCAGCAAGCTGGCTGGGACGGCTTTATTAATAGTGTAGTGGTCAACTAATTCCGCACCCAGATTAAGAAGTAACCGGCAAGGAGATCCTTCGTCGCTGCGCTCTGCCAGGATGACAGAAAGGTGAAGAGCCAGGATGACCAAAAGGTGAATAGTCAGGAGGACAGAAAAAGGGGATGTTGAAACAGCAGCATAAAACAAAAGCCCTCCAGAATTGGCGGGCTCAATATAAAAAGTGATTACTTAGTTTCAGACAGTAACGAATGCCCCTCCGGTAACTGCCGCGACAACCACAGTGCCAACTTATGGCGCATATTCGGATCACTGATATTCTCCTTCGCCAGCGGCTGAATCAGCTTATCCTCCACCAGCACCTTATAGATAAACTCAACCTTCAACTTTACCGAATCAGTCTCTTCAATCTCGCCATAGGCGCGCTTTTTAGCATACACCGCACCAACCTGAAGGGCCTTTTTAAACAACTCTGCTTCATTGGGTAGCTTTGACATCACACAGCCTCCTGGCTATTTAGTTTGACCTAAAATTTTCGCTCGTTTGGATTTTAATCGACAAACTTTCGCGCGTTCCTAAAGATACGCATCCAAGCACCATCTTCGCCCCAGTCATCCGGGTACCAAGAATTCTGCACTGTGCGACACACTCGCTCCGGGTGCGGCATCATCAATGTAGCGCGGCCGTCGCTGCTGGAAACACCAGTAATACCATCTGGCGAACCATTGGGATTAGCTGGGTAACTGGATGCAACCTCGCCATGATTATTGAGGAAACGCATGGCCACTTGACTGCTTGAAAGCAAGCGATCCATGGCTTTTTGAGAAGAGAACTCAGCCCGACCCTCACCGTGAGAAATAGCGATCGGCATATGGGATCCGGCCATTCCCTGCAAGAAGATAGAGGGCGACTCTTCAACCCGTACTAGAGAGAAGCGCGCTTCAAACTGCTCGGAATGGTTGCGAACAAAACGTGGCCACAGCTCAGCACCGGGAATCAATGTCTTGAGATTACTGAGCATCTGGCAGCCATTACAGACCCCGAGACTAAAGCTATCGGAACGCTGAAAGAAACTCTGAAACTGATCGCGAATCTGTTCATTAAATAAAACGGTCTTAGCCCAGCCTTCACCGGCACCCAAAACATCACCGTAGGAGAAACCGCCACAGGCAATCACACCGCCAAAGTCACTCAGCACGCGACGACCAGCAAGCAGATCGCTCATATGTACATCCACTGCATCGAAGCCAGCGCGATCAAATGCCGCGGCCATTTCCAGATGACTGTTAACACCCTGCTCCCGCAGAATCGCAACAGCAGGTCTAACACCGGAATTAATATAGGGCGCGGCTATATCGTCGCTGGGATCGTAACTGAGCTTCACCGACAGACCGGGATCGTCGCTGGCAATATTATTAAACTCTTCCAGAGCGCAGTCAGCATTGTCACGCAGTGCCGCCATGCGGTAGGAGGTCTCAGCCCAAGTGCGCTGCAAATCCACGCGCGGACGCTTAAACAACGGCAGCTTATTATTGATAATCTCAACTGTTTGCTGGTTGTTTAATCCACCCAGCAGATGCACATCGACACCGGCATCACTAAAGCGCTCAGCCACTGCATTGGTGTGCTCAGCCGACACCTGAATCACCGCGCCCAGTTCTTCATTAAACAGTGCGGCAATAGGGTCGTCGCCGAGGCCAAAGACGTCGACAGAGATACCCACATGGCCGGCAAATGACATCTCAACCAGAGTCGCCAACAAGCCGCCATCAGAGCGATCGTGGTAGGCCAGAATATCGCCCTGTTCAAGAGAGAGCTGCATGGCATCAAAGAAGTTTTTCAGCAGCGCAGGATTATCTAAATCTGGCGCTGTATCACCCACCTGCTGATTTACTTGAGCCAGAATCGAGCCGCCCATACGCATGGCACCAGCACCCAAATCGAGCAACAACAGCTGGGTTTCACCGGCGTCGGTACGCAGTTGCGGGGTGACCGTTTTACGCACATCGAGAACCGGCGAGAAGGCGGTGATAATCAATGACATAGGTGAAGTCACTGCCTTATCTTCATCGCCATCAGTCCAAGTGGTGCGCATGGACATAGAGTCCTTGCCCACCGGAATGGTAATACCCAGAGCCGGACAGAGTTCCATACCCACCGCCTGCACCGCGCGATAGAGTTTTTCATCTTCGCCGGGGTGACCGGCGGCGCTCATCCAGTTGGCGGAGAGCTTGATATCTTGCAGCTGACCGATCCGTGCGGCGGCTATATTGGTAATAGCCTCACCAATGGCCATACGCCCTGAAGCCGGTGCATTAATCAGCGCCAGAGGTGTGCGTTCGCCCATGGCCATAGCTTCACCGGCGGTGCTGTCATAAGTCACGGTCGTCACAGCACAGTCAGCCACGGGAATCTGCCAGGGGCCGACCATCTGATCGCGAGCGACCATGCCGCCAACCGTGCGATCGCCAATGGTGATTAAATAATTTTTGCTCGCCACTGTGGGATGGCGCAGCACCTGAAATACAGCGTCTTCAATACTGAGCTTTTCGGTAACGAAGGGCTTGCCTTCGGCCTGGTCACGTTCGGCGACGCGGTGCATCTTTGGCGCCTTGCCAAACAGCACTGACATGGGCAGATCCACGGGATCATTTTTAAAATAGCTGTCGCTGACGGTAATAGTTTTATCTTCTACCGCTTCACCAACCACTGCTACTGGGCAGCGTTCACGGTGACAGATTTCCAAAAAACGCGTCAGGTCGCGGGGCTCAATGGCAAGCACATAGCGCTCTTGAGCTTCGTTGCACCAGATGGCCACTGGCGCCATGCCAGGTTCATCGTTGGGTACTTTGCGCAGCTGAAAATGTCCGCCGGTGCCACCATCTTTAACCAACTCGGGCAGAGCGTTGGAGAGACCGCCAGCCCCTACATCGTGAATAAAGGCAATAGGGTTATTGTCACCCTGCTGCCAGCACTGATCGATCACTTCCTGACAGCGGCGTTCCACTTCTGGGTTCATGCGCTGCACTGAGGCAAAATCGAGATCCGCTGAGCTGGAGCCGGTGGCCATAGACGACGCAGCACCACCCCCGAGACCAATCAACATGGCCGGGCCACCGAGCACGATCAACTGTGCACCGGGTTTAAATTCAGGTTTGTCCACATGGTCGGCGCGGATATTGCCGTAACCACCGGCGATCATAATTGGCTTGTGATAGCCGCGACGCTGGTTGTCAAAGTCCACTTCAAAGCTGCGCATATAGCCACAGATATTGGGACGACCAAATTCGTTGTTAAAGGCAGCGCCACCAATTGGGCCCTCGAGCATAATATCCAGTGCCGAGACTATGCGCCCCGGCTTGCCATACTCTTCTTCCCAGGACTGCTTGTAGTTGGGAATATTGAGGTTGGAAACGCTAAAGCCCACCAGCCCTACTTTCGGTTTTGAACCGCGGCCCACGGCACCCTCATCGCGAATTTCGCCACCGGAACCGGTGCCAGCACCTGCGTAGGGAGAGATAGCGGTGGGGTGATTGTGGGTCTCTACTTTCATCAGCAGATGCACTGGCTCTTGGCTGTAGCCATAGAGTTTGGTCGCCGGATCTGGGTAAAAACGACCGCCTTCAGTGCCGGCCACTACCGCAGCATTGTCCGAGTAAGCGGAGAGAACATTCTCGCCATTGACCTTGTAGGTGTTGCGAATCATGCCAAACAGGGAGTGCTCTTGGTCTTCACCATCGAGGGTCCAGCTGGCATTAAAAATCTTGTGACGACAGTGCTCTGAGTTGGCCTGGGCAAACATCATTAATTCGACGTCGGTTGGGTTGCGTTCAAGGCCCTTAAAGCTCTCCACCAGATACTCTATCTCGTCTTCCGCCAGTGCCAGACCCAGTTCGATATTGGCTTTTCTCAGCGCTTCAACACCGCCACCCAAAGTATCGACACGGCTAACCGGTGCCGGCTCATGGTGACT
The DNA here is from genome assembly GCA_963968025.1 of uncultured Pseudomonadales bacterium. Classification (GTDB taxonomy): domain Bacteria; phylum Pseudomonadota; class Gammaproteobacteria; order Pseudomonadales; family Porticoccaceae; genus HTCC2207. The sequence goes on from CAXAFJ010000005.1 coordinate 34,664, forward strand.
AAATAGAACTTCCGCCTGTTGCAGCTCATCAAGCACTGTCTCAACCATGCGGTCGTGCAACTCAGCAGCCAAATCGGCAAGCTGCTGTTCGGTAAACATATCTTCACCGTAAACATAATAGGCGGTGCCTCGCTCTACCCTGACAACCTGATCAAGGCCGCAGTTGTGGGCTATATCCGTCGCCTTGCTCGACCAGGGAGAAATAGTCCCGGGTCTTGGCAGCACTAAAATCAACTGCCCTTTGGTGGCGGTTTTCTCCTCCCTTGGGCCATAGGTCAACAGTGCCTGCAGTGTTTCCACGCCGCTCTCAGAGAGCGCTTGAGTCAGCTCAGCGAAATGCACATACTCAGCATAAACAGAGACGGTAGAGGGCACTTTTTGCTGTAGTGTTGAAAGAAGTTTTTTACGTCTAAACGCGGACAGGGAAGGTGCGCCGGTGAGGATCATCATAGAGACAGTGCTCGCAAAACTTTCGAATGAGAAAGCGTGTTATTCTAGCTGAAAAATCTGCCCGTAGGCAGCTAGAATTGAGTAAAGCCTGTACAATTCTGCCAGTCGCAGGCATTTTGCAGTAATTATCTTTGGAGAGCGCTTTGCTCGGACCGGTAAAAAAGCTTTTAACCCGATTCCCTGTCAGCGCAAGACGCACTGGCAAGCGCATCATTTTGGCTTTTACCGGCGTGCTAGTGGCCCTCTATTTTGCCAGCAGCGCGCGTATCAGCGACCTGCAACAGGTGCAGCTCAGCGGCACATTGCAGATGCTCACCGTCGCCGGCCCCACCACCTATTACGAAGACGGCAGAGGCAGTAATGGCCTCGAGTATCTGCTCGCCAAAGCCTTTGCCGAGAGCCTCGGTGTCGAACTGGTGGTGCAATCAAAACCGACCCTACATGCACTGTTACTCTCGGTGGGCGGTCCCGAAGGCAGTTTCGCCGCCGCCAATATTACCGTCAATGCCAGCCGCAGTCAGTCACTGCAGTTTACCGATCCCTATATGCAGGTCACCCAACACCTAATCTATCGTCGTGGCTCTGCAAGACCGCGTTCCCTCGGCGATATCGACGGCGATCTGCTGGTGCTAAAAGGCTCATCCCACAGCGAGCAGCTGCAACAGTGGACAGCAGAGTATCCAGAGCTGCAATGGCGCGAAGACAGCAGCAGCGAAATGAGTAAATTGATGCGCATGGTTCACGATCGCGAGATCGACTATACGGTGGTCGACTCACTGGCCTATTTGGTCAGCAGACATATCTACCCCCAGGTGCGCCGTGCTATCGACATCTCCGACCCCCAGTCTGTGGCCTGGGCCTTCCCGCGCCATGGGGACGGCACCCTGTTGGCGGCGGCCAATCGCTTTCTCAGTGACTACAGTGCCAGTGGCGAGTTAGAAAAACTGAGAAATGATCTGCTGGAACAGGCTGAGAATTTTTCTGTGGCAGGCTCACAACGCTTTGGCGAGCTGGTCGATAAAAGGCTGCCGAATTATGAGCCGCTGTTTAGAGAGGCCGCAGAGCAGTTTGGTTTTAACTGGCACCTATTGGCAGCCGTGGCCTACCAAGAATCTCATTGGAATCCCAAAGCACGCTCGCCCACAGGTGTGCGCGGCTTAATGATGCTAACCCTGGCCACCGCCCGGGAGATGAAAATTCGCAATCGTCTCGACCCCCAGCAGAGCTTAACCGGCGGCGCCGCCTATCTGTCAAAGTTGCGCTCGCGCCTGCCTCAGCGGATCAGTGAGCCGGACCGCACACTGCTGGCACTGGCAGCCTACAATGTAGGTTTTGGGCATATGGAAGATGCGCGTATTCTCACGCAGCGCAATGGGCAGAACCCGGATATCTGGGAGCATGTGCGAGAGCAGCTGCCCAAGCTGAGCAACAAACAATTCTATCCATCGCTGAGGTACGGTTATGCCCGAGGCAATGAGCCGGTTATCTATGTGGACAATATTCGCTACTACACACGCTATCTGGAATTACACGAACTCTCCCAGCAACTGGAACTGCAAAATGTCGAAGATCAGCAGCCAAGCAGTGAATGGGAAGACTCGGCGCCCTCTTCACTCTAGAGGCTTTGGAGCTTTGGAGCTTTGGAGCTTTGGAGATTTAGGGCTTTAGGGCTTTAGGGCTTTTTCAGCTGCTCGCTTGGCACGAAAGAAGCCGCTCATAATCGCCCCGCACTGCTCCACTAAAACACCGCCCTGCCAATCGATGGAATGGTTGTAATGGGATTCGTCCATCAGCCGCAGCTGACTTTCCAGTGCCCCAGCGCGAGGCTCTTTGGCACCAAAGATAATTTTCCCAATACGGGCATGGACCATGGCACCGACACACATGGTGCAGGGTTCAATAGTCACATAGAGATCGCAGCCACTCAGGCGATAGTTGCCCAGCGTTTTGGCGGCGTTGCGCATGGCGATTATTTCCGCATGGCCGGTGGGATCGCAGCTGGTAATCGGCTGATTGTAACCCTCGCCAATCACCAGACCCTCTTTAACCACCAGTGCGCCAACCGGCACCTCGCCCACTGCCGCCGCTTGTTCTGCCAGCGCCATCGCACGACCCATAAACTCTTCATCTAAAGACACATCAACACCTTTACTGGAAACTCACTATGTAGCCACGCGCCAATCGCGTAAACTCGCATTCTTTGTAAAAAGCTGTAACTCAAATCTATAGTTCAAATCTATAGTTCAAATCTGCAGTTCAAAGCTGCAGCTCAAGGACCCACCACAAGTATGCCGACAATTGATATCAGCCTAAATCCTGCGCAGCCGATCAGCATTAGCCCTGACTGGAAAGTGCAACTGAGCCAGGCGGTCACCTCTATAGATCAGCTGCTGAGCTGTTTAGATCTGACAACCGAGCAGCTCTCTACCAGCCAACAGGCGGCCTCACAATTTGCCCTCAAGGTTCCGCAAGCGTTTATCCAGCGCATGGAACCGGGAAATCCCAGAGATCCACTGCTACTTCAGGTACTCCCGGTTGCCGCCGAAATGGTGTCCAGTCCAGACTACAATCAAGACCCCCTAGAAGAGAGCAAGCACAACCCTGTTCCGGGCATTGTACATAAATACGCCAATCGACTGCTGCTAGTGATTAGCCCAGCCTGTGCGATCAATTGCCGCTACTGCTTTCGCCGCCACTTCCCCTACGCTGAAAATCGTCAGAGCAAACAACAGTGGCAGACTGCCCTGGATTATATTCGCAGCGACGAAAGCATCAATGAAGTGATTTATAGCGGCGGCGATCCACTGGCCGCCAACGATAATTTTCTCGGCTGGCTAACCACCGAGATTGCCGAAATAGCCCATATCAAACGCCTGCGTATTCACACCAGACTGCCGGTGGTGATTCCGGCGCGTATCGATCAGGGATTTTTAAACTGGGCCACAGCAACCCGACTCAAACCGATTGTGGTGCTGCATATTAACCACGCCAATGAGATTGACGCCGACGTTGCCAGTGCAATTAAAAAATTGATCGACGCTGGTATGCAAGTACTAAACCAGTCAGTGCTGTTGCGCGGAATTAATGACAGTGCCGTGACATTAGCTAAATTGAGTGAACGATTATTCGACTGCGGGGTGTCGCCTTACTACCTGCATCTCTGTGATCCGGTTGCCGGAGCACAGCATTTTGATCTCGATGACAGTGTCGCCAAGCAAATTTACGGCGAACTGCAGTGCTTACTGCCGGGATTTTTGGTACCAAAATTGGTGCGCGAAATACCTAATAGACAATCAAAGACTCTGATTATTTAGCCTTCTGATAAAACAGGCTAAATAAAACCGTCTAAAAAAAACAGCCTAAAAGATACCACGCACCGATTTTCAGCATTGCTGTAAATTACATACGCATCAGAGCACAGATTTTATTGCCGGCGGGATCACGCAGATAGGCCAGATACATATCACCCATACCGCCGCCAGCACGAACACCTGGAGCGTCTTCACAGTCAGTGCCGCCATTAGCTAAGCCAGCTGCATGCCATGCATCGCCCTGCTCTGTGCTAGTCACGTTAAAACCAATAGTGCTGCCGTTGCCGTTCGTTGCCGGCTGACCGTCGATTGGCACACTCAGAGCAAAGATACCGGTTTCGCTCATGTAGAAGCAGCGACCCTTGGGATCAACTATGCCTGGGCCAAAGCCTAATTCACCGAGTACGGCATCGTAGAATTTTTTTGACGTTTCGATGTTATTGGCACCGATCATAATATGACTGAACATAATCTCTCTCTTGTTTTTATAGTGAGTGTTTTAAAATCCTGCCCTTTATCGGGAATTTCAGCGAGTTTCGCAAGGTTTTAATCTAGCATCTTACTAAACAGCTGACTAAATAGCTGGCTAAAGAGTCGGCTAAAAGAGTTTATTAAAGCACTGACCTAGCTCGGGCAACATTTGAATTGGTCGGCTTGCCCAACAGAGCAGAGATAGACTGTCCTACCACGACTAACTTATCCAGATCTATGCCCGTCGAAATACCCATGCCCTGCAGCATATAAACCACATCTTCACTGGCCACATTGCCTGTCGCATTAAGTGCGTAGGGACAACCGCCCAAACCTGCCACCGAGGCATCCACTGTGGCGATACCGTATTCCAGAGAGGTGCAGATATTCGCCAGAGCCTGACCGTAGGTATCGTGACAGTGCACAGCCAACTTATGCCCCGAGGTCTGCAGCAACAGATGATCTAAGAGACGCTTAAAGTGCCCAGCAGTGCCGACACCAATAGTATCCCCAAGAGAGACCTCGTAGCAGCCCATATCAACCAGTGCACGAGACACTGTATCCACTTGCTCGGGGGCAACATCACCATCATAGGGACAGCCAACCACGCAGGATATATAGCCGCGCACGGCCACTCCCTGATCACGGGCAGCCTGCATAACAGGTTCAAAACGCGTCAAACTTTCGGCAATGGTGCAGTTAATATTTTTCGCTGAAAAGCCCTCAGAGGCCGAGGCAAAAACCGCCACCTCCCTGACTCCAGACTCCATGGCGCGCTCGAACCCTCTAAGGTTTGGCGTCAACGCCGCCAAAGTCAGTGTCGTCGAGTTTAGTGCAGGAGAGTTTAGTGCCGTAGAGTTTAGTGCCGGGGTCGATTTCAAACCGGCAAACACCTGATCGCTGTCAGCCATCTGCGGCACGCTGCGCGGGTTAACAAAACTGCCTGCTTCAATATAGCTGACACCGGCATCGATCAAGCCATGGATAAGATTGATTTTATCTGCCGCTGAGACCGCTGCTGATTCATTCTGCAAGCCATCTCGGGGGCCTACTTCGACTAGCTTTACCGCCTGTGGAATGGTCATCTGATTACGCTCCTATCCAAGATGCACTGCGTTTTTCAAGAAAGGCATTTAACCCTTCACGCCCCTCTTCAGTGCCGCGAATCTCTGCGATGCGACGGCTGGTATCAGCCAACAGCTGATCAGTTAGTGGTGCATCGGACACATCTGCGACCAACAGCTTGGCCGCCGCCATGGCCGCTGGACCATTAACCAGTAATTTTTTAACCATTGCTTGAATGCGACTATCCAGCTCGGTCTCCTCACAGAGCTCACTGACCAGTCCCAACTGCAATGCCGTGGCAGCGGAAAAGCGTTCAGCGGTTATGCAGTAGCGACGCGCGGCACGAGGTCCGATGGCGGCGCTAACAAAAGGGCTGATCACTGCCGGAATAAGGCCCAGTTTGACCTCAGATAAACAAAAGCTTGCACTGGGGCTGGCAAACACCAGATCACAGACCGCCGCCAGACCCACACCGCCACCAAAGGCGGCGCCATGAACGCGCGCAATGGTGGGTTTAGATAGACTGTTAATACGCCGAAACATCTCTGCCATCAGGCTTGCGTCTCGGTGATTCTCTTCATAGCTGTAGTCTGCCATGCGTCGCATCCAGGCCAGGTCGGCACCGGCGGAAAAACTCCGGCCAGCACCCTGCAAAATAACCACAAGTACTGCGGGATCTGTATCCAGAGCGTCAAAGGTAGCGTTTATCTGGGCGATCAACTCATCATCGAAGGCATTGTGTTTATCGGGGTTATTCAGAGTAACGGTGGCAACACCGCAGCTATCCGTTTCCGTTATTACCATTTGCTCAATCACTACTTTGTTACTTCATTGGTTAAATCGCCCAGCTCTCATTAAGACCCTTAGGCAGGGGAGCAGCGACAGGAATTGAAAAGGATTGTATTGGCAAACATGACAACAGGCCAATTAATCTAGCCCTGCTCACCAATTTAGCGGCTAAAGATTAAATAAGTAGGTTGTTAATAACTAAGCTGTTAATAAATAGCCTATTTATAGCAGCTTTTGATAGCAGTTTCTCCGCAAATACTAAACAACCAAAATCCGCTGAGTACTCGTCGCTAAGACTGTCCGATCGGCAAATATTGCCCTTGGGAAATTTCCCGATGCAGGTCGTCTGCCGCTGTAGTTTTAGCGCAGGGCTGTTTTAGTCCTATCAGTCGTTTTAGTGGTGCTGACTAAACGCGATACGATATTGCATAAACATGTCGGTTTTGGACGCTAACCAAAGGTCTTTTTAGTGGTAATATCGCGGACGATGTTCCAAACAAGGAAGGTCGTTTTTATAAAAAAAAGGTGTGACTCAGCACCAACTAATAATAAGGGGAATAGCATGAAGAAACTCACTCTCAGTTTATACACCGCTGCGGCAACACTGGCGATGGCCGTCAGTGCACCTGCACTATCACAAGCTTTAACGCTCGAAGAAATCATAGTCACGGCAACTAAACGTGCCGAAGGGCTACAAGAAGTACCCATCGCTATCTCAGTAATGAGTGGTCAAGAGATGAGCGCCAAAGGTCTCACTAAGATGGAAGATCTGTCCATGTACATGCCTAACGTACATGTGGCTGAAGCCAGTGCCGGTACCCAGATGTTTATTCGCGGTATTGGTTCAGGTGTTAACTACGGTTTTGAACAGTCGGTCGGTACTTTTGTCGACGGTGTTTACTTCGGTCGCGGCCGCAGTGCCCGTGGCAAGTTCCTCGATATTGAACGTGTTGAAGTGCTAAAAGGTCCACAGTCGACTCTGTTCGGTAAAAATACTGTCGCCGGTGCCTTGAACATCACCACTGCACAGCCCACAGAAGAGTTTGAAGGCTATGTCAGTGCTGGTTTCACCAGCGGCTTAAATGCAAATACGTTGACTACCATGGTCTCCGGTCCACTGAGCGATTCAGTTCGCGGCCGTCTGGCTGTGCGCGCCTATGATGACAAAGGCTATGTCCGCAACCTCGCCGCCGATGGCGTCGATGGCCCACAAAATGAAAGCGTCTATGCCCGCGCCACACTGGCAATTGATGTTAACGAAGATTGGACTGCCACGATTAAAGCCGAGCACGGCTATGTGGATATTCTGGGTCGCCAAGAGCTAATCTCAGATACTAATCTGGCAGTAGGTCCATCCGCTGGACTCTACGGTTCACCATTGGGTTCGACTAATTTTGAAGCCGGTTTTGATTACATTACCTACGAGCAGAATGTTCGCGACTTACCGTTATTTGATGACACCGAATCCAATATCTTTCAGGTAACACTGGAGGGTGTTGCTGGTGAGCACGGCGTTAAAGCCGTCTTTGGCTACACCGACTACGCCTTTACCAACAGCTTGGATTCCGACTACAGCCCGCTGAAATTATTGAACCGCGGCCGCAACGAGCAGCATGAGCAGCTCAGTGCTGAGTTTATCATTAGCTCACCAAGTGACGACAAGTTCGAGTATCTGGCTGGCGCTTTCTACCAAACTGAAGAACTGTCTAACGATCGTTACACTCATGTTGATCTATCGGCAGTAGGACCACTTCAGAATGGTGTCTTTGGTCTGTTGAACGCCCCCAGCGATGGCACAGGGCCATTGCCATTGGGCTTAAGTTTTTCCCAGGCAGTTTTGGGTGGAAACTTGAGTGCCGCGACTCAAAGTGGCATTTTAGACGCCACCGCACGCAGCAACTTTAATCAGGATGCCGACAGCTGGTCAGTCTTTGCTGAGGGTACCTACAATATCAACGATAGCTTCCGCATTACCGCTGGCTTGCGTTATTCCGAAGACGAGAAAGAGATGTCTAAGGCGGGAACAGTGGGTTACATCGATCCAACTGCAGCCTCTTCTACTCTGGTTATGCCTCAGCTCGCGGCGGTGTACGGCTCAGCACTGAAACTGGCTACTGTCCACGCCTACACCAGAGATCGTAAAGAAGATCATGTCACTGGCCACGTTAACCTACAGTGGGATATGAGCAACGATACAATGGTCTATCTGGAGCTGGGCAACGGTTATAAAGCCGGCGGCTTTGACGAAGATAACGGCATGGGTCGTGAACTTGAAACCGTTAATGGCGTCACCGATGATCTGGCCGACTTTGAAGATGAGTCAGTTGAGACTATCGAAATTGGTGCCAAAATCAATCTTGCCGATGGTCGCGGTCGTTTGAATGTTGCCGCATTTAGCAGCAACTATGAAGATGTTCAGGTCTCTACTTTTGACGGCAATGCCGGCTTTGTAGTGGGCAACGCAGCAGAGTCTGAGGTTCAGGGTATCGAAGCCGACATTCTCTATCGTTTGACCGAAGAGTTCACCATCAACGGTGCCTTTGCCTATCTGGATGCCACTTACAAGTCCTTCCCGGGAGCAGGCTGTAACCTAGCTCAAACTCTGGTTTGGACTGGCGCTGGCGGATGTGTTCAAGATCTGACTGGTCAGCCCTTGCAGTTTGCTCCTGAGCACACGGCTAATATCGGTATCTCCTACGAGAAAGAACTGTCTTCAGGTTTACTGCTTAGCGCCGGTTTGGACTACAACTGGAGCGACGATGTGGTTGTGTCTGCCGACTTGGATGAGAACTTGGTTCAGGAAAGCTTTGGCAAACTCAACGGACGCATTGCCTTTGCTGGCAATGATCAATGGCAGATTTCCCTAGTGGGCAAGAACCTGACCAATGAAAAGACCTTTATGTGGGGCAATGATATTCCACTGGGTTCACTGGGATTCAGGGGTTCGTACTTCAAGCTAATTGATCCACCGCGTACCTTTGAGATAACCGGTCGCGTCAACTTCTAAGCAATACATTTTTAGTCCTGCTTAGACGTAAACGAAAAACCGCGGCCTTGGCCGCGGTTTTTTTACGCCTGTATTTAGGTTTATTCTTCAGAGTTTCCATGTGCCTTCGCAATCGCCCGGCAAATGGAACCCTTGGTATCGGTGGCCGAGATTCGTGACACCAACCCCTCCACACGAAGCTTGATCTCAGAAAAGCAACGGGCGAACGCGTCGCGCTCCTCATCAAGATTATCAGATGATCCCGCAGGGTCCGGATAGCCCCAATGAATATGCTGATAATCTCCAGAAAAGCTCGGGCAGGTCTCCGCGGCGGCGTTATCACAGACTGTCAGTAACAGATCCAGCTCAGGTGCATCGGGTCCACAGAATTCATCCCAGCTCTTACTGCGAACCCTTATATCCGTCGGCAAATTTAACTGGCGGATCTGCTCCAGGGCCAACGGATTGGCTATTCCCGTGGGATGGCTACCGGCACTGTAGGCCTGAAAGATATCCGCCCCAACGATATTAAAAATCACTCCCGCCATAATTGAGCGCGCGGAATTGCCAGTACAGAGCACCAGTATGCGAAATTTTGATAAGGCCTGATTGTTAGTTTGATCATCGCAAGTTCCACTTAACAACATGGGGCTGACTCCGGTGTTGTGGCTTCACTGGCAGCTGCTCGATCAAAAGTCCTTTTATCAAAAGGCAGGCTCGACCCACAGCCTTCAAACAACCCAAAGTGCTGACTAAAATCGCCGACAAAAGTGAAGTGTTCGGCAAAGCGTGAGTCCTGCAACATACGCCAGGTATTGCCACAGACCGGGAATATGCGGCCGGCCTCAATGGCATGATGCTTATCCAGCACAAAGCTCAGGGGACTCTGATCAATGGTGCCGCGATCAATGGTGCCGCGATAAATCACCCCCTGACCATGATCCTCACAGGCGCTCTCCAGCTCATCGAGTTTAAATAGACGGTATGTGGCTGAGAAAAATTGTAGATTGCCAATCTGTGCGGCCAAGCTTTTATCCGTCACCTCAAGGGGACGATCCTCCACTAGGCGGGGATCGGCAAAGCCAGCGCCCTTCGCCAAACTGAGAAAATCATTCCAATAGAGTGCCCCGCCTAGGCATTCACCGTAGAGCACTGAATCGTCGCGCACCGAATCCGGCACCCGGCGATCGGCATAGACATCAGAGAAATAAAACTCACCGCCAGGCTTTAACAGTCGTTGGATACCACTCAACACCGCCGCCTTATCCGGTGACAGATTGACCACGCAATTGGAGACGATTACATCGAAGGATCCGGGTTCCAAATCCAGCTCATGAAGCTTTTCGATATAGCCTTTAATAACCCGTACATTGGTAAAACCAAAGCGTTCGCTATGCCACTCCCGGTGAGACTCAGCTACCGCCAACTGTTCATCGGTCATATCCACACCGACCACCTCCCCCTCGGCACCCACCAACTGGGCCAGGGCATAGACATCACGACCTGAGCCAGAACCCAGATCCAACACACGGTAGCCCTCCAGCAGCGGTGGGCAAACCAGACCACAGCCGTAATAGCGCGACAGCACTTCTGGATGGATATTGGCCAGCAGCGGTTTTAACCAGTCGGGCATGGCACTGGTATCACAGCAGGCAGTGGTTTTAAGGTCGGCAGAGCTCTGTAGCTGTTTGCCGTAGTAATCTTTGACAACATTGTGCATCGGGATTGACTCCAAAATAGTCCATTACTTTGATTTCATAGAGACCTGGCTTTTTACACCGGACAGATAAGGCCTTAAGAGGGCCTGACGATTGATTCCAACGGTAGATCAATAGATAGAGGCGGGAATTAGATAAAGGATAGGATGGAAAAGGATAATAAGCCAACTAGACGGTTATTCTGATTGGGTGCCATTCGACTATGGCGATAGGTCTGTTCTTGATGTCATCCCAACAGAACCCACTAGCCTGTCAGCCCGACCTTAGCGGAGGGATCTCTCTGGAGAATAAATTAGGGCCGTATCGCTTATTTTTTTAAGCGATACGGCCCTAATTAAACTTACTTGTGCGGAACTACCAGGAATTTCTCACCGGTGGCTTGCTTGGCAAAGGCCTTGATGACCTCTGGCTGCAACATCTCTTCAAAAGAGATCTCCTGAGTGTAGTGACTGGCGAAGGTGGTGTTGATTTCCTTGGCGACGCGCGCGCGCATCTGACCAAATCGTTCCATGCCAATACGGCCAATCATTGGCGTTAACAACCAGCCGCCAAGTCCCCACTGCATACCAAATGATCTGTTCAAAATAGTCGGCGATTGATCCAGGCCACCATAGATATAAACCTGCTTGTAGATATCTGAACCATAGCGGCTGTACTCTTTGGCGGTCTTGTTGGCCGCGATTTCCATTGCAGCCAGTATCTGCCCCGGAAGCTTGCCGCCATTACCACCGCCAGTTGCATCAAATGCTAGGGTAGCACCAGTAGCAATCAATGCCGCAACCAGATCCTTCATAAAGCTCTCATCGCTGGTATTGCATACGTGCTCTGCACCCAGGTTTTTAAGTACTTCAACCTGCTCGGCTTTACGCACGATATTGACCAGGGGAATGCCGTCGTCTTTACAAATTTTAACTAGCATCTGGCCCAGATTTGAGGCTGCAGCGGTGTTCACCAGCGCGCTGTGGTTTTCCATTTTCATGGTTTCAATAAACGCTAAGGCGGTCAGCGGGTTAACAAATGACGAGGCCGCTTCAGCAGAAGTGGTGCCCTCACCCATTACCAAACAGCTTTGAGCGGCAACACATCGGTACTGGGCATACATGGCGCCACCGGCGACACCAACGGTCTTGCCGATCAGTGCCTGGGCTTCAGGATTAGCACCAGCAGCAACGATAACACCAGAGCCTTCATTACCCGCCTGCATGGGTTGATCCAAGCGTGGCTTCATGGCGCCCATCAGAGCTGGACGCACTTTCATCGAGGCGACTGTGTCATCACCGGAACCGGTCACAGCCAAGCTGTCGAGATCAGCGGCGAAGGTGGTCAGCAGCGCGAGATCAGACGGATTAATTGGTGCGGCTTCTACCTTGATCAGTACTTCATGATCTTTCGGCACTGGCATTGCTACGTTGACCATCGAGATGGTGATATCGCCTTCGCTGGTTACTGTTGAGCGTATTTCTTTTGAAGTCTGTTCTGACATGCTTGCTTTCCCCTGGGTGTAATTTCCGTAACGGAATTATTATTTAATCGCTATTTAGCACTGTTAAACAGCGCGATTTTTTACCTCGCTAATATAAACACACTGATAGATAAAAGCCCACTCGCGCAAATACTTAGTGGCTAATATCGAGTATTAAAATTTTTGAGCCACAGTACTCCCCACCCTGTTCTGCCAATAGTGAATAAGACTCTTTAAACGTTAAGGCCGCTTAGCCCTCGCGCCGCGGCCCGGGGAAAAAGCGATTGGTACGCTGCTGATACTCTGTGTAACCAGGTCGTTTCTGCACCGAGTAATACTCCGAGGGCACCGCACCAGTGGCATAGACCAGGGTGCTGTACATCATTCTCGAGGTAAACAGTAACCCGGCCCCAAGCAGGCCCCAGATCAAAGTGCTTTCAGCATTCTGTAGCGCCAACCAAGAGGGTATAGCCGCGATCACTAGGCCATTCCACACCATCCACTCGGCAAAATAATTCGGGTGCCGACTGTAACGCCAGAGACCCACATCGCAGACTTGGCGAGCTTTACCCTCGCGTTTCATCTTTTGCAGAAAACCGATTTTCTGAAAGTCCGCTACGGTTTCCATCGCAAAGGCCAACAGCCAGATCACCAAGCCAGCCAGCTCAAACATCGATAACCTGGGACTATCATTCGAGGCGATAATAAAAACCGGCAGCGCAAGAAAGGATGCATTGGCCAAGCCCTGGGACACAGCATCCACCTGCAAGGCCAGTTGCACATTGCTTTTACCGTCCTTTTCCCAACGTCTGCGTTGATATTGATAGCGGGGAAACTCCTTATTTAAAAGCCCCATGCGCCACATTTTTAGCGCCCCCATACCCATACGCAGGCCAATTAAAACCAGCACCGCGCTGACCACCAGTGAGCGCAGCCAATAACCATCGCTAAACCAGTAGCTAATAATACCCAGTAGCACCAGACCCCAGGGCCAACCGATATCCACGTAACTCATGCGCCCGGTGCGCCAAATTGGCAGGCAAACCACTAGAGTAAATAGCACTAGCTGCCCCAGTCCATTGATAAGGCCTATATCAGAAAATGTTGCTGAGTAAAGAATCAGAGCCCATCCCAATAGGAATGGATACAGGGGGCGAAAGTAATTCATAGGCTTAAATTTGTCCTGGTTTTATAAAGGGTCAACATCAGTATTAATCTTTCTAGGCAGTGTATCGCCCTAGTTTATTTTTCCTGCTTTTAAAAAAGTTCTATCAGCTCGCCGCAAACCGTGAATCTGGCGTGCCAGTAATATTGGTTTGAAAGACAAAGACATTGCCCGCCTCTGGCTGAGCCAGCAACGCTTGCTTATCCAATCCCTGTGTTGCACTGGTAATAAACAGTCTATCGAGCTGAGGCCCACCAAAGGCGACACAGGTTGGCTGGCTGACCGGCAGCGGCAAAATAAAATCAATCTCTCCGTCAGGGCTGTAGCGAACCACCTGACTGGCACCCCACTGGGCATTCCAAATATAGCCCTGGGCATCCACTGTAGAGCCATCGGGGAAGCAGCCGGGCTCGGTGCGAACTAAGCCGCTTTGATTGCTGATAGCACCTGTAACCGGGTCAAAGTCATAGCGATTAATCGACTGAGATGGCGTGTCGGTATGGTACATAACCCTCGAGTCGGGACTCCAGCAGAGACCATTTGAAATACTTAGCCCAGAGACTTTACTGGCAACCTGTAATTGCTGATCTAGGCAGTAAAGAGCGCCAGCGCCGAGATCCCCAGACTCCACCATGCTGCCTGCCCAAAAGCGCCCCTGTCGATCGGCGCGACCATCATTGAGTCGGGTGCCCGGATTATCTTGCTCAATTTTTTGCAACCACTGGAGCTCGCCATTGTGAGGATTAAAATAGGCAAAGCCACTGGCAAAGCCACAGATTAAAAAGTCGCTGTCACTGACCAGGGCAAAACACCCCAAGCGCTCAGGTGTAGTCCAGTGATCGAGCTGTTTATCAACAGGCTGATAGCGATAAAGCATACTGCCATCAATATCAGTCCACCAAATACAGGTGCTAGCCGCGTCCCAGATAATGCCCTCCCCCAACGTATTTTTAACCTTGAGGCTTTCAATTAATGTCGCATTAACTACCGATTTGGCCATTCTTTCTATCCCTCTCTAGCCGTCTTAAATGCGGCCACCACCGCCACTGCACGCTGATAAACCTGTTCGGCACTATCACCCGGCTTATAAAGCTCTGAACCAATACCAAAACCATCGACACCGGCGCTCAACCAAGCCGCAGCAGATTCTGCACCTACGCCACCCACTGCCAGGACTTTGCAGTCCGTCGGCAATACCGCGCTAGCCCCTTTGATATGTGCCGGGCCATAGGTTGCTGCAGGAAATAGTTTTAAATAGCGAGCGCCAGTCTGATAGGCAAGCAAAGCTTCAGTCACCGTTGCCCAGCCGGGCATTGGCACCATGCCCAGTGCAAGACTGCGGGCGATTACAGCTGGGTCCGTATTAGGGCTCACCGCAATTTGACCGCCGGCAGCGGCAACCGCCTCGGCATCAGCCTCGGTCAAGACAGTGCCGGCACCAATCACGCTGCGATCGCCGAGTGCATCGGCTAAGTTTTTTATGCTCTCCAGTGGCTCTGGAGAATTTAGCGGCACTTCAATAATACCGATACCGGCGCTGCAGAGAGCCTCACCAATGGCCACCACTTGCTCTGGGCGAACACCGCGCAAGATGGCCACCACAGGCATTTGGGCAAACCAGTTTTTAAGTTTTTCGTTCATAACAATTTATCCATAACAATTCGTCCATAATAATTCGCCCATAATAAAGGGTCTCTTAAGAGAGGGGTGGCGATAAAGGGAGGGGGGGATAAACAGCCCGGTAAACAGCTCGGTAAACAGCCTGATAACCCGAGACAGCAATTTCAGTCGCATCATGTAGTTCGGCTTTAACGCCGACAGATTCCAGCGCAAGTTGATAACAGCGGCTCAGCGCTGAATCACCGATTAAGACAACAGATAAGATAGCACCCATCTGCTTTTCCATCAGGGCAAGAGAGCCAACCATATCAGAGCCGATTAATAGACCTGACAAATAGGACGAGGCATGGAGCTCTGACAACTCACCCGTAACCTGACGACTGCGAGTGGCGAACAGTGCCTGCAGCAGCTGACCCGACTCCAATGTTGTCGCGACCTTGACGCCCTGCAGAAAAATATCCTCTGAGAAATCTGCAGATTCGGCATTGGCAATCAGCACGCTGTGATTTTGTAATAGCGAATAGAGCTCACCGGTCAGTGCGGTAACAAATGTTTCAATCTTGTCGCCCCTAACCAGTGCCCATTTATTATGGGTCCCAGGCAACACAATCAGTTGCGCTGTTTCATTTTCTGGGCCAGCGGCTGCGCGCATCCATCCCAACAGCTGCAGTTCTTCCCCACGCATAAGGTCGGGAGTTCCCAGTGGGTTGGTGGTGCGTAATCCAGAGATAATCGAAAACTCTATCCCTCTAGCGTTAAACGCTGTGCGGCCACTAACAATTTGTTCGGCACTGGCGGGGCAATCTATATAAGGGGCAGCATGCCAGCCAATATTCGACCCCACCATGCCTGACAAAATCACCGGTATGGGTCCATATTCCTCAAACCAGTGGCGAACTAAATCAAAGAAGATCTGTTCAAAATCGCCCTCGACCTGTGCCACCCCCGGCCCCATCTGGGTGGCTAAAATAGTTAGCGGTTGCCTAGATTTGTAGTGGCACAGATAGAGACGCAAATTTGTCGTCCCCCAGTCTCCGCCAATAAACAGTGATTCAGTCATGGCCTTAGGTCCTGCCACCATCAATGGTAAAGCTCTGGCCAGTAATCATGCGACTATCATCCGCCGCCAGAAATAGAGCCAGATTAGCCACCTCTGCCGGTAACAGTCGCTGCTTGAGCGAGACCTGCTCCATCCAATCCGCTTCCGCTTCTGGTGTCAGCCAGGTATCTAGCTGGCGTTCGGTCACTACCCAACCGGGCAAAATCGCATTGACTCGAATATCCGCCTCGCCATAGTCCGCAGCCAAGGCTTTGCTTAGGCCTACTATGCCAGCCTTAGCCGCCACATAGCCGGGCATATTGGCCGGCCCAAGCAGGGCATTGATAGAGCTGAAATTAATAATTGAGCCGCCCTGATTCTTAACCTGATTCTTAGCCGCAGTCATAATCTTAGCGGCCGCCTGAGCGCCAAAAAAGGTCGCATCCAGATTAATCGCCATGCAGTCACGCCAGCTCTCAGGCGTCACGTCTTCAGGAGAGTGACGGCGATCGTTGGCGGCATTGTTAACCAGTGCCTGCAGTGGCCCCAAATCCTCAGCAGCGCTGCGAATAGAAGCCTGCAGTGCTGACACATCGGTTACATCGATGTGCTGAAACCAAGGACGCTTTCCCGTCTCTGATTCAAGGCGATCGCAGAGGCCTTCTGCAGCGGCTAAATCCAGATCGACAAAAGCCACTTTCGAATTCTGCAAGGCGAAGGCTTCTACCATGGCCGCCCCAATTCCGGTGGCACCGCCAGTAATAAATACACAGCGCCCCGCGAGACTCGGGTAATTTGCACATTCGCCCATTGGACGACCTCTTATATTGATGAAAGAATGAGTGTTTTTTTTGCCAGCTGGCGCCGACCTCGACCTATTTACTGGCCTTTCTATGCTTTAATGTAAAGCAACCTTAACGTGATTCGGCGGCAACAACAACGCTGATAAAAAGCACGATAATAAAAACATTAAAAGGGGAACAGCTTGTCGATTAAATGGCTGGGAATCATCGCATTACTCTCTGGAGCGCTAACGGGCAATGCCGTCAGCGAGGCAGTGAAAAACGCCGAACAACTTTATACTCATCAACCTCCAGTAACACCAGAACTCGCCTTCCCCGGCACTTATGCCGTGGGCGTAACCACTATTACTGCAACTGATCCCAAGCGCTTAAATACTGCCAATTTTATTCTCAATACTGAGCGCCAGTTGGTATTAGAAGTCTGGTATCCATCGGCTCTGCCCAAGCTTGCAGAAGAGCGCGCCTCAGTAGCCACCTATAAAAATGTGACGCGCATGCAAAACCCCTTTGAACTCCAGGGCGAGGCTTACCGCGATGCACCGGCACTCAGTGAAGGCAATTTTCCGCTGATTCTCTTATCCCATGGTTTTACCGGCTATCGCACGCAGATGTTTTACCTCGGTGAACATCTGGCCAGTCACGGCTATGTGGTGGTTGGCATAGATCATACCGGCTCAACCAATGCTGATATTCAAGAGGAATCGGATCGAGCTGCAGGTTTTACTGACACGCTTTATAACCGAGCTCGGGATCAGCAGTTTTTACTCGACTATTTTGCCGACCAAGCATCCCCAGTAGAAGCCATTGTCGACACCGATAGAGCTGCAATTATCGGCCATTCTATGGGTGGCTTTGGCGCCATCAATACTGTCGGCGGCTGCTATGCCTTCGAGTCAGAATTTTTCAAACAAGCTGGCGTTCCCGCAGCCATCGCCATGGTTCTGCCCTTCGCCCTAAACTCCTGCTACGGCGGTCGTGAACAGCTCGACCCGCGCTGGAAAGCCGTGCAATTATTGGCACCCTGGGGTGGTGAAGCCAGTGTTCATGATATTGATGCTATGGCAAAAGTCACTGTGCCAACCTTCTATCTAGCCGGCGATCAAGACAATACCTCAGGCTTTAAAAATGGTGTCAAACGACTCCATGAACGCACAGGCTCTGAGCATAACTATCTGCTGGTATTTGAAAACGCGCGACACAATATTGGACCGCACCCAGCGCCAGCGGCGTCCTTCGCCACTGACTTTGAACTGGGCCATTATTTCGATCCGGTCTGGGATACCGAAACCATTAATAGAGTGGTCGAGCATATGAGCCTGGCCTTCCTCGACTGCCATGTAAAAGCCGATCCAGCTGGATGCACCTATCTGCCGACGCGTGAGAGCAGCCAGCAATATAAGGGTGCAGATCACCAGTTCGACGATGCCTGGAAAGGCTTTAAGCATCTCTGGGCCAGTGGACTGCAGTTTTATAAAAAATAATAAAAGGCATTAAGTACTATGTTCGGAGTCTGTTACTACCCAGAGCACTGGCCCGAGTCCCAGTGGAACGAAGATGCCAAAATGATGGCAGACCTGGGCCTGACCTATGTCCGTATAGGCGAATTTGCCTGGTCGCGACTGGAGCCCAATTCCGGAGAATATGATTTTGCCTGGCTGGATAAGTCTGTGGCAACACTGGCCAATGCCGGTCTCAAAGTCGTGATGGGCACCCCCACTGCAACACCCCCCAAATGGTTGTGCGATCTGTACCCAGAAATACTGCCCGTAGATACAGATACCGGACGCACCCGCGGCTTTGGCTCGCGCCGTCACTATGATTTCTCAAGCCCGATCTATCTGCGTGAATCACTCCGCATCACCGAAGCCCTAGCACAGCGCTACGGCACTAATGATGCAGTGGTGGGCTGGCAAACCGACAACGAACTCTGCTGTCACGACACGGCGCTAAGTGGTTCTGAACTTGCCGGGCAAGCGTTTCAAGACTGGTGTCGCCGACGCTATGGCAACATCCATAAGCTCAATACAGATTGGGGTAACGTGTTCTGGTCCATGGAGTATCGGGACTTTACTGAGATCGAACTGCCCATAGGCGCAGTCACCGAAACCAGCCCAGCTCACCGGCTAGCCTATCGACGCTTCTCCTCGGATCAGGTGATCAACTATCACAACCCTATGGTTGAGATGCTTCGCCTGCATGCACCGGGCAAATTTATCACCCATAACTTTATCCCTATGAATGAAACGGCAGTGGATAACTTCGCCCTTGCCGCGCCCTTAGATTTCACCAGCTACGACAACTACCCCTTAGGGCGCACCGATCTGTTACTGACCGATGCCCCCACCGAAGAACTGCGCCGCTATATGCGCACCGGCCACCCGGACTTTGCCAGCTATTATCACGACCAAACTCGCGGCCTGTTAAATCGCGGTTTTTGGGTCATGGAGCAGCAGCCGGGGCCGGTTAACTGGGCCAATAATAATCCCCGCCCCGCCCCTGGCATGATTCGATTCTGGACTCTGGAAGCCTTTGCCCAGGGTGCCGACTGCGTCTGTTATTTCCGCTGGCGTCAGGCGCCGTTTGCCCAGGAGCAGATGCATGCAGGACTGCTGCGTCCGGATAATTCCAAGACCGAAGCCTGGCCAGAAGCCGAGCAGGCCATGGCCGAAGTGGCCCAACTGGATATAGAGAATCAGCCTTTACAGGCCGCCTCGGTGGCGATTATTACCGGTGCCGAAGGGCTCTGGGTCAGCGATATTGAGCGACAGGGAGAAGCCTATGACTTTAATAATGTGCAGCTTTCCTATTACAGTGCACTGCGCGAGCTTGGGGTTAATGTCGACTTCGTCTCTGTGAATTCAGATTTCTCAGCCTACAGATTAATTATTGCCCCGAGCCTGCCAATAGTTGATCAGGCCTTTGTGGACAGGTGCCGTGCCTCTAGCGCGCAGTTTATTTTCGGCCCAAGAGCCGCTGCCAAAACCTCAGAGTTTGGCTATCCCGCCACATTGCCGCCCGGACTATTGCAGCAGCTCATTCCCATTCGTGTGCTCTCGGTAGAGACCTTGCGTGCCGACTGCATGGAAGGGCTGTGCTGGAATAATCAGCAATATCAGAGTGGCCGCTGGTGTGAACAATTGGATGCGGCAGAGACAGTGGTGTTGGCACGCTATGATAGTGGCGAACCGGCGGTGGTATGCGAGGATCGCTTTACCTATATAGGCACATTGACCAACCGTGAGTTTTTGCTGGATTTTTTCCAGCACTATTGTCAGCAGGCCAGCATCCCAACCTATAGATTTGGCACTGATATCAGGGTCAGTCAGCGAGGCGATCTGATGTTTGCCTTTAACTACTCAGATCAACCTCAGGAACTGCCATTAGATTCGGATACCGGTCTAATACTGGGAAGCACCCCTATGAAGGCCCATAGTGTTACAGTCTGGCGGGCCTCAGGCAGCTAATTAAAAATAACTAATAACTAATAACAATAAAAAATAGGAATCTCCCTTGAACGAACAAACTATTCAGCTAGCAGTATTCTGTCTTGTCCTAGGTGCCATCGCCTTGATTACCTATATTAAGTGCACTGGCCACAATCGACATTCCACCGACTCAAACAAAGAGTACTTTCTTGCCGGTGGCGGCCTGACCTGGGTCTTTGTTGCAGGCTCTATCACCTTGACCAATCTCAGCACCGACCAGCTAGTGGGCATGAATGGCAATCAGATGATGCTGCTAGCGCTCTGGGAACTGGCGGGCTTTGTCGGCCTCATGGTGCTGGCCAAAGTGTTCTTGCCGGTGTACTACAGAAACAACTGCACCACCACAACCGAGCTATTGGAAAAACGCTATAACAGCAAACATATCCGCGCTCTGGTCTCGACCATGTTCCTGTTTATCAATGTCTTTGTCTTCCAGCCTGCGGTGATCTATACCGGCGCGCTGTTTATGATTTCCATGACAGGGATAGATGTGGACCTGCTGACTATCGCCATTGCCTTTGCGGTGTTCGGTGCGGCTTATTCGGTACTCGGCGGCCTCAGAGCCGTTGCCGTCTCAGACACCTATGGTGGCGTCTTGGTACTGGCCATGGGCCTGTTGATTGTGGTGCTCTCGCTGATGGCAATTGATTTTGACTTTAGCGGCATTCCCCCTGAGCGACTGACCTTGATTGGCGACAGTTCATCACCCGTGCCCTGGCATACATTGTTAACCGGTATGTTCCTGATTCAAATTTTCTACTGGAGCACCAACCAGACTATTACCCAGCGCGCCATGGCTGCACCCACAGTTCAGGAAGCGCAGAAAGGCGTTTACGCGGCAGCCTTTATTCGCGTGATTTTTATCCCGAGTATGGTGGTTATCCCAGGTATCGTGGCGTTTAAACTCTATGGCGATATTGGCGATCAGGCCTATGGGCGGATTGTTGGTGACTTGCTGCCAAGCTGGCTATCAGGGGTATTTGCCGCGGCCATTGCTGCCGCAGTGCTGAGCTCCTTTAACAGTATGGTGAACTCTTCAGCGGCCATGTATGTCTGTGATCTTCATGAGGCCTATATCGATAAAAAGCCCAATGTGCGCGTTCTCAGTGGCATAGCTACCGCGTTCTTTGTGGTTATCGCGGTGATTATGGTGCCGATTTATGCCCAGTCCGACAGTATTATCAATTTGCTTCAGGAGCTCTGGGGTCTGATTAGTATGCCGATTCTGGCTTGTTTTGCGGTGGGTCTGCTATTTCGCAATGTGGATTATCGCGCGGCCATTGCCGCAGTGATTTTTGGTGTGCTGATGTATGCCAGCTTTATCTGGATTTGGATGCCGCTACATTACATCCACATGATGTTTATTACCTTCTTTGTCTGCGTGAGTATGGCGCTGTTTATCAACCGCTTTGTGCTGGGCAATCGAGCTGAGTTTATTGGTTTGGAAAAGCAGGTCGCATCGAATGAGGCGGCTCAAGCGGCGGTTTAGGAATAGCCCTGAGCGGTTACTAATGAATAGCCCTGAGCGGTTATTTATAAATAGCCCTAAGCGCTTACTTATCAACAGCCCTAGCGCTTTTGCAGATGAAAGATCAGCAGACTTTGGGGCAGCATAATAGGCAGCTGTACACCAAAGTTTGCTAGGGCGTCGCCGCTGATAATCGCACCATTAATCACATCGAGAATCGATGTTGAGATACTGGTCGGCTCTAGGGGCCAGATGATATTTATTTCATACTGGGCCTCTGGGTCCAACCCGCGAAAGTACAGTTTACCGGGTGCACTATTGCGATGGCTGTCCAGCAGCGCATAGGAAAATAATGCCTGATGCCGATCAGCAGAAATCACGCCAAAACTATTCTCATTATCTCCTGACTCAAGACGTACTAGATTACCGCTATGCATTAACTGGCGGTGCTGCTTATGCAGAGCCACTGCTTCTTTCAATTCCGTCTTTTCAGACTCCTCCATAGTCAGCAGGTTAGCTTCTATGCCCATATGACCAAACATCGCCACGCCTGCGCGGGTTGCCATATTGATACTGCGGCCAGTGATATGGCAGTCTTTTGGACCCACATGGGAACCCACTAATTCTGCGGGGAAAAACAGCGAGAAGCCATTCTGAATCCGCAATCGGTCGAGGGCATCATTGGTATCCGAGGTCCATATTCTGTCTGTGTGGGCGAGAATACCCAAGTCTGCTCGGCCGCCTCCTGAGGCACAGCTCTCAATTTCAACCGTCGGGTGGGCCTGACGGATGCGCGCCAAGAGTTGATACAAAGCCAATGTCTGGTGATGAGTAACTGCACGTCCATTAGCGCCGCCGGGCTGATAAAGAGCACGGTTCATATCCCACTTCAAATAACTAATAGCATACTGACTCAGCAACCCATCAATACAATTGAACAGATAATCCTCAACCTCAGGTCGAGTCAAATCCAACACCAGCTGATTTCTTGCCAGCAGCAAAGGAGCAGTCCCAGCACTCAAGACCCAATCCGGATGAGCGCGATAGAGATCACTATCTGGGTTGACCATTTCAGGCTCTACCCAAAGGCCAAACTCCATGCCCTTAGCCTGTACATGATCGATCAAGGGGCTTAGGCCCTGAGGAAATACTGTCTCATCCACAAACCAGTCACCCAACCCGGCACTGTCGGATCGGCGATTGTTAAACCAGCCATCATCCAGCACAAAACGTTCGGCGCCCACCGCTGCCGCTTCATCGGCAAGAGTGCAGAGGCGCTCGAGAGACAGATCAAAATACATTGCCTCCCAAGTATTAAAATGCACCGGCCGAGGTTTTTTAGCGCTCCGGGAATCTCTAAGATTTGTACGAATATAGCGATGGAAACACTGGGACAGTGAAGAGAGCCCACTCTGAGTGCTGGCACCATAGAGTGTTGGTGAACAGTAGGACTCATTGGGCCCAAGGCTCAGCTCACCGGGAAAAAACAACTCTCCCACCTGGGCATAGGTACGACCGACAAACTGTTCTTCGACACGGATTTGGTGATTGCCACTCCAACCCAGATGCAGGCCATAAGCGGCTCCGGCACCTTCGTTAGTTTGTTCAGTATGCAGAATCACTCCGGGAAAGGAATCATGGGAGGTGCGCCCAGATCGATTTTCACGGACATAGGTACCCATAAAACGATCCACCGGCTGGCGCTGAAACTCATTGCCCCAGCGGCCGGCGAATCCGAGAATTTTGTTGCAGTGCATTGGCACTGGAATAGTAGGCGCACTGCACTGGTCTACCCAGAGAGTACTATCGCCAATATTGGTTAATTGGGTGGTGGCTGTGAGCACATCTGATTGATGATCTAGGGCCAGTCGATGAGTGATTTTAATTTGAGTAGCCGAGCAAATAGAGACGATTGTTAAACCGCTACTCTTATTCTTATTCTTATTCTTATTCTTATTCCCATCCTCAGTTACCGATTCAATTTGACTGTAACTCGCCCATTGCCCGCCTTCGCGGTGCACCTCAATACCAGCATTGCCCTGAAACCCCGCCCCCAATTCAGGGGATAGAGCAATAGGGGCTTCTTCTGGCATACAGGCCTGAGCCTCTTGCCGAGTGCCCATTAGTGCGAGCATCTCTGGCGTAGTATCAGCCTCTAGGCGAGCGCCCCAGTGGAGTATAGCTGGGCCATTTTTAATACCCTCAGCTGAACCGCGGCAATCTAATACCAAACTACAGTGAAGACTATGGACTGTATAAAATGGCTGTATCTGCTCGGACATGGCAAATCTTCTTCTTATTTTGGCGGCTAACTGAAAACCAATAATGCCGAAATACCCTAGCCACGGCCAGTGAATTCTATTTTGCTGCGAAACAGCGGTAACCCCAAATGGGCAATATACCAAATATTGGATCTATGGAAATGGTCAACCTGCGCCTCAACCAAAGGCCTAGGATATTGCATTAGCGATGCCCATCAGTATTTGCTACTTATTCTCGAATGGCTAAGCTAATTACTAATTATTCGCTATTAGACGCTTTAATTGCTACTATTTCGCACCTATAAGGCCTTAATTGCTTATAATTTGCCTAAAGACGGAGTCGCGAGACGACAAGCCCAGCGGGAGATAGACTATGAATAATTTGTACTTCCCAAGCGATATTTCAGATGCCAAACGTCTCTCCAAGCAGGTGAGTCGTGGACAACTAAAACGTATTCGCAATGGCATCTATACCGATGCCCCATGGGATCAGATACCGGCCCTAGTGCAAAGTCGCTGGTATGACATTGTCGATTATCTGTATAAAGGTGCCATCGCTTCGCACGTCACTGCCGTGGAGCTGCGGCCGATTGATGGGCGAGTTTTTATCAGCGCCGCCATCAAGCAGCGTAAAAAAATTACCATTGCCGATGTGCTCACGATTGAAGTACAGCCCGGAGACACCGGGCTCCTAACTGAAAACTTTGTCGCCAATCTCCGTCGCAGTGCACCTGCCCGTTACCTATTGGAGAATTTACAGAGCGCCAGAAATACCGCCAACAAACTGCAAAGTAAATCTTATGGCACATCTTGGGTCGAGGGGGAACTCTGTAAAATACTGGCACTGCGAGGTGAAGTTGAGCTGAATCAGATTCGAGATTTGGCCCGCAAACATGTTCATGCCCTCAAGCTGGAAAAAGAATTTGAGCAGTTGGATCGTCTTATCAGTGCACTGCTATCCACCAAACCAGCCGAGCATTTGGAAACACACCAAGCTTTAGCCATGGCCCGTAAACAGCCCTATGACTCTGAGCGAATACAATCCTTTGAACATCTAGCAGATTATCTGCGCCGCTGTGAGCTAAGTCCCCAAGCCTATGACTACTCGGCCACGGCATGGCGCAATTTGGCTTTCTACGAAAGTTATTTTTCCAACTACATCGAGGGCACTGAGTTTTTAATCGATGAGGCTGAAGATATTGTCTTTTCACAGAAAATCATCGATCACCGCCATCAAGACAGCCACGATGTGCTATCGGTTTTTGATCTGGTACAGGACTATCAGGAAATGAACATCACCCCCGCCTCCGCCGATGACTTTCTCTCTCTGCTTAGCCAGCGGCATAAAACCATCATGCATCAGCGCCCAGAAAAAAGGCCTGGCGAGTTCAAGACCAAGACCAACAAAGCCGGTGGTAGTCTCTTTGTTTTACCTGCACAGGTTGAGGCAACATTGGCTAAGGCACTGGCTGGTTATATGACTTTGCCCGAAGGTTTGCACAGGGCAATCTATATGCACTTTATTGTTACTGAGGTTCACCCATTCGACGATGGCAACGGCAGGCTCGCGAGAATTATGATGAATGCCGAATTAGCCAGTGCAGAACAATTCAAACTGATTGTGCCAACCGTGCATCGAGACAGTTATCTCAACGGCCTTAGGGACGCAACCAGGCGGCAAAAGTTTAGAACAATGACTAAGGTTTTTTCTGATTTACAGGCCTACACCGCATCAATTCAGTGGGCTGATTACGCTGAAGCAAGAACAACACTTGAACGTCATTTTGCCGATAAACTTCCGGATCAAGGAGTGCCGACATTTAACCGGCAGATTTCGAAATTCAGAATTGACCTTCCTTGAGCCAACAATCCCCACAGTACCCCATAACCTTGAGAACGGAGGCTGATAAAACACTTTTAACCGATCATTTAGTTTAGAATTGACCTCAAAATAAAAATAACAGCACAGCCTCTGTGCGACACCCGAGATCTAAAGCCCGATGAAAATTACTAATCTGCGCCTCTACCCCGTTGCTCCACGCTGGCTGTTTCTGGCCATAGATACTGACGCCGGCATAGTCGGTTGGGGAGAGCCTGTTATTGAGGGTCGTGCGCAAACTGTCGCCGCAGCGGTGAATGAGTTGGCCCCCTACCTGATTGGTAAAGACCCACGGCAAATCAACGATCTCTGGCAAACACTCTACCGCGGCGGCTTCTATCGCGGCGGGCCAATCTTGATGTCAGCCATTGCCGGTATTGATCAGGCACTCTGGGATATCAAAGGCAAAGATCTCGGCGTGCCGGTTTATGACTTGCTCGGTGGTACCGTTCGCGACAGCATGAAGACCTACTCTTGGGTGGGTGGCGACGACCCTCAAGACGAAAGCCGACAGATGAAAGAACTGAAGGCTCAAGGCTGGGATACCTTTAAATTAAATGGCTGTGGCAAACTTAAGATGATCGACAGCTATAGGGCTGTTGAACAGGTTATTGCCCGAGTCGCCACCATTCGCGAAAACTTTGGCAGCAGCATCGATTTTGGTTTGGACTTCCATGGCAGAGTATCTGTGCCCATGGCCAAGGTCTTATTAAAAGAACTGGAGCCCTATCATCCGCTGTTTGTGGAAGAGCCCGTTCTGGCAGAGCAATCTGAACAGTATGCAATCTTGTCGCGCCAAACCAGCATAGTGTTGGCTGCGGGTGAGCGCATGTACAGCCGCTTTGACTTTAAATCGGTTTTTGAAGCTGGTGGTCTGGGCATAGTTCAGCCGGATGTGTCCCATGCTGGCGGTATTACCGAATGTCTTAAAATTGCCTCCATGGCCGAAGCCTATGATGTCGCCTTGGCGCCCCACTGCCCGCTTGGCCCCATTGCCCTAGCTGCCTGTTTGGCGGTGGATTTTGTCTCCCACAATGCGGTGCTGCAAGAGCAGTCTATGGGCATTCATTACAATCAGGGTGCAGAGTTACTGGACTATGTGCTGAACAAAGATGATTTCGCCATGATCGATGGCCATATTAAGCCGCTACCCAAACCCGGTTTGGGTGTTGAAGTCGATGAGCAGGCAGTAATAGAGGCTTCGAAGAAAGCCTGCGATTGGAAGAACCCACTGTGGCGCCATGGGGATGGTTCTATTGCCGAATGGTAGGCCCGAATGGTAAGTCCCAGTGGTAAGGCTTAAAGTACCCTGGG
>CAXAFJ010000006.1:0-56073 GCA_963968025.1 uncultured Pseudomonadales bacterium
CTCTCAGTTTCTCTCGATCTTCTCTTGCTCTCTAAAGTTCTGCTAAAGTTCTGCTAAAGTTCTGCTGAAGTTCTTCTAAAGAGCCAAGAAAATTAACGAGAGCAAAGCTCATTGTCGGCAAAGAAGTAGGCGATTTCACGAGTAGCTGATGCTACTGCGTCGGAACCGTGTACTGCGTTGGCGTCGATTGATTCAGCAAAGTCTGCACGGATAGTGCCGGCTTCTGCTTCTTTAGGGTTAGTTGCGCCCATCAGATCACGGTTGGTCATAACCGCGTTTTCGCCTTCCAGAACCTGTACAGAAACAGGGCCAGAAGTCATAAAGGATACCAGATCCTTAAAGAAAGGACGTTCGCTGTGTTCAGCGTAAAAACCTTCGGCTTGTTCCTGAGTCAGCTGCTGCATTTTGCAGGCGATGATTTGCAGGCCAGCAGTTTCAAAACGGCTGAGGATTTGGCCAACAACATTTTTTGCCACTGCATCGGGCTTGATGATAGATAGAGTGCGTTCAGACGCCATGAAGATTTCTCCGAAATATTTAGTCGTGCTTTAAAAAAGTGCCCTAGTGGGCAGAAAGCGCGGATTCTACCTGCCCAGGGCGGTGGTCACAATAGGTTTCTCGACAGCAGCCTATCCGGCAAGGGTCTAAGCCACCAACAGGCGCTGAAATTTGTCCAGAGAGACGGGCATACTGAAATGGGCGCCCTGGTATTTTTCGCAGCCAAGGCTGCGCAAAATCTTCAAAACCTCACGTTTTTCAACGCCTTCAGCCACGACATCGAGGCCGTAGTGATGGGCCACCATCATAATGGCTTCAACCAGGCCGAGGGTTTCTTTGTCGGAGTTGAGGTGGGTAATAAATTCTCGATCAATTTTAAAAATATCCAGGGGCAGGCGCTTTAGATAGATCATTGAGGAATAACCGCTGCCAAAGTCATCGATGGCAAACCGGGTACCCATATTGCGGATCTTTTTCATTTTATCGACTACCGATTCAAAATCGTCGATCAGCAGGGTTTCAGTCACTTCTAAGGTGAGCATATCTGGGCGAATATCGTAGCTCTTTAAGCTGTGTTCAAGAGACTTGATCAGCTGAGGATCATGAAACTGTTTGGGGCTGATATTCACCGCCATTTGCATATCCGGGGTCCAGAGCCCCTGATCGAGCATATTGCGCAGATATTCGCAGGAGGTGCGGATCACCCAGAGGCCGACGTCGACGATCATGCCCGAGGATTCCAATACCGGAATAAAGTCCGCCGGTGAGCGCTGGGCCTGACCTGAATGCATCCAGCGCAGCAGCACTTCGCCCCCCACCACGTCGCCGGTCTGGGTCGAGACCTGCGGCTGCACATGGAGATCGAACTCTTGATTGGCCACGGCTTTGCGCAAGCTGGACTGCATGTTGATGCGCTGTCGCGCCTGACGGGTTATCTGGGAGTCAAGCAGCACCACATTGTCACGACCGCGGCGCTTGGCTTCGAACATGGCGCTCTCTGCCTGCTGCACTGCTTGTTCGGCAGTCCCTATCACTTCTGGCGACGCATAGTAGAGACCGGCGTAGAGAACGCTGATGCCGACACTGGCGGTAACGCTGACTTCACCGTTTTCGGTGAAAAAGGGTCGGGTTAAAATACAGCGAATTTCATTGGCGATGGCCAAACTGGCTTCCCGGGCCTGTTCGGCGCTGTCGGCGATATTTTTGATCAGCACCAGGAATGAGTCACCGGCCACTTGGTCCATTTCCATATTGTCTGTGCAAAGGCCTTTGATGGTCTCGGCGGCGCGCTCAAGAATCTGGTTGCCAACGGCTTTGCCGAGGGATTCATTGATTGAATTAAAGTGGTCGAGATCGATTAGCAGTAGCGGGCCACAGGCAGTGTCGCTCTGGGGGTTGTCGAGATAGTCACCAATGCTGTGGATCAGTCTCGGGCTAACCGGTAAACCGGAGAGGGTTTCATAGCGATCGCGCTCTGACTGCTCAGCTTGAGTGACTGCGGGCGCTGTATCGGGTCCTTTTTCTAGCCCTTTATCCAGTTCGGCTTGTGGCCCTGCTTCAGCCTCAAGAGCAGCCTCGGGAGCAGCCTCAAGAGCAGCTTCAACTGTGGTCGCAACTGGCTGACCAGCTGTAACTGAGGGAACCGAAGAGAATTCTTTGACCACCATCTGCGCCAGAGCGGGCAGTGGATAGAGGGTAATACTGAGTACATCATCGCTGCTGTCGCCAGTCTCTTGGCTTGCGGCTGGCCCCATAGAGACGACAATTTCATCTTCTTCGAGAATAGTCTCTGAGCGCCAGAGAATGCCTGAAAGTTGGTCCTGCTGGAGTTTATCGATAACCTGCTTGAGCTGCTCGACTGAGGCCGGCTGCTGGGTTTGATCTTCGCTGAGGGCGGCGCCAACAATCTCATATCGCTGACACTTGAGAATTTGCAGAGCCCGATTATTGGCGTCGATACAGACGCCATAGGCAAACAACAATGTGCCGAAGGGGGCTCTGTCTAAGACTTTTTTATACAGCTTGTGTCGGTCTGCGATCCTTTGCCTACGTCTCGCTTCCTGCGTACTGTGACGTTTAAATACTGAACACTCTAGCCAGTCAGTGTTATTAGTCCTGCTCTTCTAACCAAGCCATTTGAATGGCTTCGAGAATCTTCTCTCCGCAGCGGTCTGGATCATCGGAAAATTCTTCCAGTGCCAACACCCATTTGCGCAGATCAACAAAATTCACATACTGAGCATCCACATCCGGATGATTGTCCGTTAGCTCAATGGCGATGTCATGTATATCTGTCCATTTCAGCATAGTCTATTACTCCATTTTATGCCGTTCTTAATCCACTCCCCCCTTAGAGGGGAAAGAGTTCAAAACAACCGGCTCAGTGTTTCTCTGAAACCATATTAATAGTGTATTTGGGGATTTCGACCACCAGGTCGACGTCACCGGCAACCAGCTGACAGCTGAGTCGCGAGTCGGGATCTACACCCCAGGCCATATCGAGAAAATCTTCTTCCAGCTCATCGGCCTCGGGCAGTTCCATAAAGCCTTCGCGAACGTGCACGTGGCAGGTGGTGCAGGCGCAAGACATCTCGCAGGCGTGTTCAATCTCGATGCCACTGCGCAGTGCCGCTTGGCAGACGCTCTCGCCGGGATTGGATTCAACTACCGCGCCTTCGGGGCACAGATCTTCGTGAGGTAAAAATACTATACGTGCCATTAAAGGGTGTTCTCCACATCATCAAGACTTTGTCCTGCCAGGGCATTTTTAATGCTGGCATCCATTCGGCGCGCAGCGAACTCTTCACTCACTTTGCCTACCGATTCAATTTGTCGCAGCAAAACACGGTGTTCGGTGCTGCTATCACGCACTGCCTGTAATTCTCTAACCGCCACTTCAAGGCAGTTGTATTCCGCCTCATCAAGCAGTGCACGACCATCTTTTGCCAGTGCCGCGCCGAGATCTTCAATCATTCGATCGGCCTCGACCTGCTGCTCGCGCAGTGCTCGGGCTTGCATATCTTCTTTGGCGTAACTAAAGGAGTCCTGCAGCATGCTGGTGATTTCGTTTTCGTTGAGACCGTAGGATGGCTTGACCTCAATATGCGACTCAACACCGCTAATCATTTCCCGGGCATTGACGCTCAGCAGACCATCGGCATCGACCTGATAGGCGACACGGATCTTGGCGCCACCGGCGACCATGGGCGGGATATCACGCAACTCAAAGCGCGCCAGGGAGCGGCAATCGGAGGCCAGCTCGCGCTCACCCTGCAAAATATGGATGGCCATGGCAGTCTGACCATCTTTAAAGGTGGTGAATTCCTGAGCCTTGGAAACCGGGATAGTAGTATTGCGATGAATAATTTTTTCGATCAGGCCACCCATGGTCTCGATGCCCAGAGACAGGGGGATTACATCCAGTAGCAACATATCGTCGCCAGACTTATTGCCCACCAGCACTTCCGCTTGCAGGGCCGCGCCCATGGCGACAACGCGGTCGGGATCAAGATTGGAGTGGGGCTGACGTCCAAATAGCTGTTCGACTTTTTCGTGAACACGTGGGGTGCGCGTCGAGCCACCTACCAAAATCACTTCGTCGATCTGATCGGTGCCGGCACCGGCATCGCGTAGGGATTTCTTGGCTGCACGAAGGGTTTTGTCAATTAGGGGATCGATCAATGTAGTGAGCTGGTCGCGAGTCAATGCGCCCTGCCAGTCCAGCACTTCGATGCTGACCGAGTCCTGATCTGTAAGTTCTTCTTTGGCTGATTTGGCGGTTTCCAACAGGATCCGCTGCTCGATAGGATCCAAGGATTCGTCCATGCCGATCTCTGAGCGAAGCCACTCGGCGATCACGCGATCAAAATCGTCGCCACCCAGTGCTGAGTCGCCGCCAGTGGCGAGCACTTCAAAGACACCGCGAGAGAGTCGCAAGATGGAAATATCAAAGGTTCCACCACCGAGATCGTAGACCGCAATGGTGCTGTCTTCACGCTGGTCGAGGCCATAGGCAATGGCCGCTGCGGTGGGCTCATTGAGTAGGCGCAGCACTTTAATACCGGCTAGGGTTGCGGCGTCTTTAGTGGCTTGACGCTGAGCATCATCAAAATAGGCGGGCACGGTAATCACTGCGCCATCTAACATGCCGCCGAGGGCAATTTCAGCGCGTCCGGCGAGCTTACGCAGTATTTCAGCGGATACCTGGATCGGGCTGACTAAACCCGCGGCGGTAACAATTTTTGGCATGCCACCGTCATCGGCGGCAAATTCGTAGGGCAGCTGACCACCAAAGGTTTTGACATCTTCGAGGCCACGGCCCATTAGGCGTTTTACCGAAGTGAGGGTATTCAGTGGGTCGCTGACATTGTGCTCAGCGGCTTCATAACCAAGACAGCTAACGCCGTCTTTCAAGTAGTGCACCACTGAGGGCAGCAGATGCCTGCCCTGCTCGTCGGCCAGTGTTTCCGGAGAACCACTGCGCACGGCGGCGACCAATGAATTGGTGGTGCCGAGATCAATGCCCACTGCATGCTTGCGCTGGTGGGGTTGGGGAGATTGACCCGGTTCTGAAATTTGCAGTAATGCCACGGTTTAAAAGTCCTCTAATTCTTCTTCGCGCTGTTCGATTTCGTCCAGCAGCTTGGAGAAAAATTGCATTTTTGCCACTGTGTCCAGGGCGTCATTATAATTGGCGTCAAAGTGCTGCGCCTCAAAATCGTTCTGCAACTGCAGGTACTGGTTCTGCACATCGCTGCGCATGGTATTCAGCGCCGCCATTGGATCGGCACTCTCATTCAAATCCCCGAGAGCTTCGCGAAATTCAATCTGTTGCATCAGAAACAGCCCATCACTGGTGATATGACTTTCCTGAGCGGCGTCGAGATCTTGCAGCTCTAAAAGATACTGGGCGCGCTTGAGGGGAGATTTGAGAGTGTCGTAGGCCTGATTAATCAGCGAGGTGGTTTGCAGTGCTAGGCGTTTATCCACGTCGCCTTTGCTGGCGAAACGGTCGGGATGAAATTCCTGCTGCAATTTGCGGTAGCGGGCGTCGAGCAAGCCGCGGTCAATTTGCCAGCCCGAGGGCAGGGAAAATAACGCGAAGAAATTGCTCGATTCGAAAAGCGTTGCCGATAAGACCACTTTATTAAACCCAAAGGTAATTGTTACTGCTGCGCAAAGACGTAAGAGATAAAAACGTTAAATATGAAAGCGCTCTATATGTGGAAACTTTCGCCACAACCACATTCATCTTTGACGTTCGGATTCTTAAACTCGAAGCCCTCATTGAGGCCCTCTTTGACATAATCCAATTCGGTGCCATCGAGATACAGGAGACTTTTCGGGTCGATCACCAGCTTCACATCGCCGCAGTGGAACACCGCGTCTTCAGCTTCAGTGCTGTCGACAAACTCGAGTACATAAGAGAGCCCCGAACAGCCGGTGGTGCGGACACCCAAGCGGATGCCGACACCTTTGGCGCGATGCGCCAAATGTTTATTTACGTGCTGCTCCGCAGCTGCTGTCATTGTGATAGCCATGGCCGCTAATCAGCTCCCCTGCTTTTCTCGAATGTCGCGAACTGCCGCTTTAATAGCGTCTTCGGCCAGCACTGAACAGTGAATCTTAACCGGTGGCAGAGCCAACTCTTCGGCGATTTCAGTGTTCTTGATCTCAGCAGCGTCGTCTATATGCTTGCCTTTAACCCACTCGGTGAGCAGTGAGCTTGAAGCAATCGCCGAACCACAGCCGTAGGTTTTAAACTTGGCATCTTCAATAATGCCGTCGCTGTTAACCTGAATCTGCAGACGCATTACGTCGCCACAGGCGGGTGCGCCAACCATGCCAGTACCGACATTTTTAGAGTTGTCGTCGAGCTTGCCGACGTTGCGTGGGTTTTCGTAGTGATCTATTACTTTTTCGCTGTAAGCCATTTCGATGACTCCTATTTTAATAACTGAATTTAGTCCGGCTGTTTAGTCGGCCAGTTTAGTCAGGCTATTTAGTCAAACTATTTAGACAGGCTAAGTTGCACTCTATCCCGAGGGATCTAGTGGGCAGCCCACTCTACTTTGCTTAAATCTACGCCGTCTTTAAACATATCCCAGAGCGGCGAGAGCTCGCGTAATTTGGTGACCGCATGACGGACTTTTTCAATCGCCGAATCGATGTCCTGCTCGGTGGTGTAGCGACCGATACTAAAGCGGATTGAACTGTGGGCCATTTCGTCATTAAGACCTAGAGCACGCAATACATAGGAGGGCTCAAGGCTGGCAGAGGTACAAGCAGAACCAGAGGAGACGGCCAGATCGCGCAGCGCCATAATCAGTGATTCACCCTCTACAAAAGCAAAGCTAATATTCACAATGCCCGGCACATGCTGAGTGGCAGAACCGTTGAGGTGAACCTCTTCCATATCTGAGACTCCGTCCCAGAGACGCTGACGCAGCACAGCGATACGTGCAGACTCTTCAGCCAGTACTTCACCGGCGAGACGGAAAGCTTCACCCATGGCCGCAATCTGATGAGTGGCCAGAGTGCCAGAACGCATACCGCGCTCATGACCGCCACCGTGCATCTGTGCTTCGATACGAACCCGCGGCTTGCGACGGACATAGAGTGCGCCAACGCCTTTGGGGCCGTAAATTTTGTGGGCCGAGAAGGACATCATATCCACCTGCATGGCTTCAACGTCGATTGGCGTTTTGCCTGCGCTCTGGGCTGAATCCACATGGAAGAAGACTTTCTTCTCACGGCAGATAGCACCGATGGCAGCAATATCGTTTAGGGTTCCGATCTCGTTGTTAACGTGCATGATAGAGACAACAGTGGTGTCTTCGCGAATCGCGTCGGCAACCATCTGTGGTTGAATCAATCCGCTTGAATCTGGATCTAAATAGGTCAGTTCAAAACCTTCGCGCTCGAGCTGGCGACAGGTATCCAATACTGCTTTGTGTTCAATGCGCGAGGTGATTACGTGCTTGCCTTTGCGCTGATTAAAATGGGCGCAGCCTTTAATGCCAAGGTTGTTGGCTTCTGTGGCACCAGAGGTCCAGACGATTTCGCGGGGATCAGCACCAATCATTTTGGCCACTTCTTCACGGGCGTCTTCTACTGCGGCTTCTGCTTCCCAACCAAAGGTGTGAGAGCGTGACGCGGGGTTTCCGAAATGACCATTGGGGGTCAGGTACTGCATCATTTTGTCTGCAACTACAGGGTCAACCGGTGTGGTTGCCGCGTAGTCGAGATAAATTGGAAGACTCATTTATTACTCCAGTTTCAGCAGGCACCAGCCTGCGGGCTTTCATTTAAAATTAATAACTGCTCAACCTGGCGCTGGGCAATACTCTTTACATCGCGGCGGGCAATTAGATCGGCCAGGGAGATAGCATTCAAAAAGTTATGTATCTCATGGCTCAACTGATCCCATAGCGAGTGGGTCAAGCAAATCTCACCGCCCTGGCAGTCACCCTTGCCCTGGCAGTTGGTAGCATCCACCGACTCATTTACTGCGTCGATAATTTCCGCGACAAAAATGGTCTCGCTCGTTCTACCTAAACGGTATCCACCGCCAGGCCCACGCACACTGGTAACCAGTTCAGACTGGCGCAGCTTTGAGAACAGCTGCTCGAGATACGACAGTGAAATCGATTGGCGCTGAGATATTTCGGACAGTGACACGGGCTTGTCGTCGCAGTGGATGGTGAGATCCAGCATTGCGGTTACCGCATAACGCCCCTTCGTTGTCAGTCGCATCATTTTTACCTAGTTCAGTCAGGGCCGAATTATCTAATACCCGACTATTTTAGTCAAGTAAGTGATTGACCCTCACTTGCTACTGCTGACCTGGTGTCGCTGCACCAAAAACCGCTACTGCTATCATCAGCAAAAACAATGGCTAGGGTTTTGACTAAACGGTTATTTCTTAATTTTACGCTGCACCGCGGACAACAGACCACGAAGTATCGAAACTTCCATTTGATCCATGCGGACACGATTAAATAACCTGCGCATACGGGTTAAAAGCTGCTTGGGGTTTTCTGGGTCATAGAACTGCAATTCGGCCATGGTGGTGGCCAAATGCTCGTGAAAGAACTCCAGATCACCGGCCGTGACCGGCGGCTGATCCCACTCACTGAGGGCAGGCAAGTTGCCCTGCTCATCGGCGAGACTGGCCATGCGAATTTCATAGGCCAACACCTGAACAGCGGTCGCCAAATTCAGTGAGCTGTAATCGGGATTGGATGGGATATGCACATGGTAGTGACACTTTTGCAGCTCATCGTTGGTCAGGCCGCGATCTTCTCGGCCAAACAATAGCGCGGTCTTGTGGGTCACTGCTTCACTGTAGATTTTTTCGCCGCACTCACGAGGGTTGAGCAATGGCCAGGGAATACGTCGCTCTCTAGCACTGGTGCCAACCACTAGAGCACAGTCGGCAATGGCTTCATCCACAGACTCGACAATGGTCGCGTTCGCCAGCACATCGCGCGCACCAGCTGCCCGCCATACCGCACGGGGCGCGGGATATTCACGGGGCTGGACCAAATACAATTCTGCCAGACCCATATTTTTCATGGCTCGCGCAGCGCCGCCAATATTTCCGGGATGGGTCGTATTGACTAGCACGATACGAATATTTGCCTGACGCTCAGATATTGACACTTATCACCTCTTAAACTCTCAAATGGCTGTCTTATAGCCTTCGCTGGCCGCTATTAATAGAGCGCCAAAAAACGGCCGCGAGTGTAGCAGAATCAGTCTTCTCTGGCACATTAGTTCTGTTACAATGCGCGCGCTCTTTAAGTCACTTGGAAAATCTAACATGCAACCTATGGTTAATATTGCCCTGCGTGCTGCGCGCAGCGCGGGCGAAATGATTGTAAAATCAGCCGACAATCTCGATCTGGTAAAGGTCGACGAGAAAGGTCGCCACGACTTTGTCACTGAAGTTGATAGACGTTCCGAAGAGACAATTATTTACCATATCTCTAAGGCGTACCCAGATCACCGTTTCCTCTGCGAAGAGAGCGGCGTCAGCGGTAACCCCAACAGTGATGTGGAGTGGATTATCGATCCACTGGACGGCACCACTAATTTTATTCGCGGCATACCCCATGTCGCCATCTCAATCGCCTGCCGTATCAAGGGCAAGCTTGAGCACGCGGTGATTGTCGAACCCTTTAAACACGAAGAATTTACCGCCAGTCGCGGCGATGGCGCCAAGCTCAATGGCCGCCGCATTCGTGTTTCCGGTCGCGCCAGCGAAGTCGGGGCGCTCTATGCAACAGGTATTCCCTTTAGCTCGCCGCCGTTCGATCATATGGATGATTACTTAAAGGCAATGCACGAGTTTGCCACTAACTCGTCCGGCATTCGCCGCATGGGTGCAGCGGCACTGGACCTAGCCTATGTTGCAGCCGGACGTATGGACGCCTATTGGGAAATGTATTTAAAGCCTTGGGATATAGCGGCTGGTGCGCTGTTAGTGCGCGAAGCCGGCGGTATGGTGAGTGATTTTCAGGGTGGCGAGAAGTTTTTGGAAAGCGGACATATTGTTGCCTGCACCCCCAAGCTGTTTAAGCCAACACTAAAGGTGATCTCAAAGCATCTTGGCCAAGTGAAGTAAGACTAGCTAGTTTCAACTAGCTTCAAATAAAGAGCAGCGCGCTGCGTTCAAACAACCAGTAAGCGCTGCACACTCCAATACTGTAAATCGCTACCTGTGTCAGTCGATCCTGTTGACTGACCTGGGTGACAATCCAGCGCCTGATAATCAGTACCGCTGCACATACTATGACAATAAAGGCCAGCTGTCCCAGCTCGACGCCAATATTGAAAAACAGCAGCGCCTGAACTTTCATTGCCGATGGCAGCCCCAACTCCTGCAGTACCACCGCAAAACCAAAGCCGTGCAACAGACCGAATACCGCCGAGACACTCACTGGGTAACGCCAGGTAAAGCTGTCTTTAATACCGCTGCTGCGATGTTTCACAATCTCTACTGCCAGCAGCAAAATACTCAGTGCAATCAGCAACTCCACCAATTCCGTGGGCAGACGAAAAATATCGAGGGTTGCCAGACTCAGGGTAATCGAGTGAGCCACGGTAAATCCAGTCACCGTCAGCACAAGGCGCTTAAAGCCGCCGGCAATCATCATCAGACAGAGCACAAATAGCAGATGATCTGTGCCGATCAAAATATGTTCAATACCAGCCACGGTGTACTGCTTGGCCACTGCCCCTGGGGAAGTCACTAAGGACAGAGTCACCAGAGTTTCCTCGGGGCCAGAAAAGACCTGTACTGGGTCACCGGATAGAGGTTTAAACACAATTAATGAGGTCAGTGCCGGATTGCTATTGGGGTAAATTAATTCAATCTGATAGTCGGCTTCTGTATTGCTGTCGCAGCGATAGAGCTTACGACCAACCAATCCAGCAGGCTTGCCAGCAAGGGCGCCGTTATTAAGGCGACAATTACTCTGGCGCAGCTCGATGGCAGGCTCCTGCCCCTGGGACATTACCGGCGGTATCTTCCACTTGAGCAAATACTCAGAGTCACTAACCTGGGTGACTTCAACATAGACCGGGCGTGCTTCGTCGGCCTGAACTGTCGCGCTGAGCAATAACAGACTTATGCACAGCAGTGGGATAGATAGCAGTGACAGCAAGCTTGCCATCATTGTTCTCGGCGCTCTTCTCGATACTCTTCTCGGCATTACTGGCCGCTCCGATCACTTATCTGGTACTTGGCCATTAGCTTATCGATTGCCTCACGCTTGATCTTCTGTTGCTGCTCTCGCTGAGCATCGGCAAAGACATTGGCGGCTATTTCTTCAAGGGGCGGAATATAGGCTGGCGTGTTTTTTACCAACAGCACCAGGTGCCAACCATAGGTGGATTGCACCGGTCCTTGCCACTTGTCGCCAACCTCAAAAGCAAATACCTGCTCTTGGAACTCTGTGCCGAAATGGCTGCCTATCTCGTCATCGTCGCGATTGACGTAGTTGCGGTTATAGAGAAAACGTTCGCCATAGCGCGGAGCATTTTCAAAGGCTACGCTCTCGGCATTCAAAGTCTGCTGCAGTTCAGCCGCTATCACTTGGGCTTGATCTGAGCCGTGACGTTCACTGGAGACAAACACATGGGTAAACGTCCCTGAGGCAAGTTTCTTGTACTCATCGCGATGCTCGCCGTAATAGTTGCGCAGATCATTTTCAGTTAAGGGCGTAGCTTCGTCGTAAAAGCCTTGGGCCAAATAATCCATTTTTTGGATTAGGCGACGGCGAATAATCTGGTCGTTTTTATCCAGATTGAGCTCCATAGCATCGCGGAACAGAGCCTCTTCCCGGGCATAGTCATCCACCAGACGCTGACGGTCTTCAGCGTTCAGCCCATCGAGGGCCTGCTGGGCTTCTTCCGGTTTAAAGGTCTTGGCTCGCAACTGCATAAACTGCAGCAGTACCGCGTCATTCACTTCGATATGGTATTGGTCGTAGGCGTAGTCATCGGCATTGATTAGACGCTCGCCAAGCAGTAGTAACAGAGCAATCAATAAAAATTGAAATAGGGGTTCTTTGAATAGAGTGCGCATGGGGACTGTTAATAAGCCTCGGAGAAAAAAGTGAACAATAATTAAGCAATACGGCGCAAACGCTCTATACCTTCGCGATTGCGCCCTATTAAATGATGCCTAAGTGTAGGTTAAAACACACAGGGCGCCAGTCAGACTAAGGCTGATACCAAATCGGCGAGGTATAGGCCCGCTCTTGAATGGTACTAGGCCCTTTCGGCGGCTTGTCGAGTCCCAGAGCGCGGGCATCGAACAGGGCATTGCGCGGCGTTGGAATTTGCAAGATACGCGCATAATAAAATGCCGAGTGCTGGGGATTGAAATCTGGATCCGTCCACTTAAGAGCAAATTCAGCCTGACCAATACTGTTGCTGTAACGCCCTGAGTTCAGATCAACAGTATTACCTACTGCCGGCAAGCGCCCATCGGCATCCAACTGACGCTCGCCAGACCAGGCGACGTTGTAGATCTGCTCATGTTCGAAACCATCGGCATCGACCCACCCCTTAACAATTTGTGCGCGATCGAGATTGGCGTCCAATGGACCTTTTACTGCTCTCAGCAAAAAGCTTGGCGCCTGATTAGACTCTTCTGTGGCAGCTAAGTCGCCACCCATAGGCACACCATTGCTATAACCGATGGCCGCAAAATCATCAGCTTCTGCAGCGCCTTCAGGAAAGCTCCACCCGGCAAATAACTGCACGCGCATCCGCGGCCCACTGGTGGCATAGACTTCTTTGCGCTTAAACGCCGCATAGATCGCTTCCCGAGTATTTTCTGCAGCCCAGACGGCGGCTAGACCAGAGGCAGACATATCCCAGCCATCCCGAGCCTCTGGGTCTGCACCAGCACGAGATTTAGTTTCTGGCGTCGAATCCCTGGCCATTTTGCCCCAGAAGTTATTCTCCTCGGATGAAGACAGTCCGGAGTGGGAGTC
This sequence comes from uncultured Pseudomonadales bacterium, assembly GCA_963968025.1. Classification (GTDB taxonomy): domain Bacteria; phylum Pseudomonadota; class Gammaproteobacteria; order Pseudomonadales; family Porticoccaceae; genus HTCC2207. The sequence goes on from CAXAFJ010000006.1 coordinate 13,008, forward strand.
GGTTGAACCAATCAAACCAAACTTATAGGGATTGACGCCAACCTTTTGCTCGATGGCTAAACCGCGCTTTAGCGCCGGACGAATATAGTCTGCGGCAGCGGCTTTATAGTCAACGGCACCAATTTGAATGTAGTGTTCATAAGTCTCGAAGTCGGCAAACTCATCTTCCGGTGAGAGCTCGCTGTGGGTTTCACTATCACCTTTGATCTGAGTAATTTCAGCCACCGGCTCCCAGGCCATACGGCGGGTGGCATATTCGGCAGTAATCTCTTCACCTCTCAGGGTGGTGGTATCGAACATATAGCCTTTGGAGATATTGGAGTTGTGGGGAATCGCTAAAAAGCGCGCGCCGGTGCGCTCTTGAGTCTCGCCCAGCCACTTCCACAGATCGTCTGGATACTGACTCTGGTCAGAGCCAAAGGGCAGATATTGATTGCTCTTCTCGGCACCATCTGGGCTGATAACAATTCGGTGTAAATTGACGCCGGTGGGAATTGAACTCCACTCCCAACCGATCAAGCTGGTAAAGGTGCCCGGATCATTGTGGCGCTCGGCAGTGCCAACAATGTCATTCCATGCCGCCGAACTCACTGGAGTGGTATCACCAAAAATAGCCACATCGCCAATATTGTTACTGGGATCCGCCACCGGATCAATATGGCCCTCCCGTTGCGCAGAAACGGGCAAAAAACGCCCAAAAAATGCCAATCCAGTGTCCGCATCTATAGCCTCATTCATCTGACGCATGGCGTACCAACGCTTGACGCTACCCCACAGCCCCAGATCGCCAAATAGGTCACTGTCGTTGCGCACCGCTTTCATCACACCGAGCATTTCCGCATGGTCACTGACCACAAGAAAATCTAAAGGCGTTTGGATCTGCACTCGCGCGCGATTATAGGGGTGAATAACTGGCTGACCTTTGGCCCAGCGATAGGCAGTGTCGGGATCGGCGCTGTGGTTATTATTTAGAAAGGCATCAAAGGAATAAGACGTGTGTAAATGCGTGTCGCCAAAATAGACCTGGGTCGAAGCGGCTGATTTATCGTCTGCCGCCGCTAAGCTAGCCACAGCAATTATTAGGGTCGAGGCGAGAATTTTTCGAGTCATCATGATTAACCTGTGCTCTTATCAGTGGCGAGTTGACGGCGCGCTGCTTCGAGCACGGCAAGACTAATAATTTCTACCACTGTTGAGCGAATCGCAGGTTCTGACAGGCCATCGATAAGGATATGCACCGTGCGACCCAGCAGCACCGTGAGCATAAAGACCACCGGTACGGCCAACCAGGCACTTTTGCCCGGGCGCGAACCATAGAGGGTAAAGATAGCGAGAGTCAAAAACAGGCCACCGAGATCGCCGCGCAATGTCCCCATACCGTCAATACGACTGGCAACCACAGAGAACTGGGCTTCCATGGCGTCGGGCGAAAACATAAATCCTAGGGCACCAAGCACCATAGTGGCGCCAATAAGTACTACTGCAATTCGCAGACCTTTTTCCATTTTGAGAGCCTCTTTTTTTTATTATTTTTATTATTTTTATTGTTTTTATTATTTTGAATGCTGCTTTTACAGCTAATACGGCGTTGATTGTAAGGTACTCTCTATTGTGCTCCCTGTCATTTCTGTGACCTCGGAGTATTTAATGCGGCAAGCCCACAGCTGCTGTAGAGTAATGTCGAAAATCCACTCACATTAGTCTGGCAAACCCATAACTATGCATACATTTTCCAGAACCACAGGTATCTCAGTGGTGGTTGCCAATATGATTGGCACCGGCGTATTCACCAGCCTCGGCTTTCAGCTGCTTGGCATCCAGTCGTTTTTTGTACTGATGATGCTTTGGCTTATCGGTGGCCTCACTGCACTCTGTGGCGCACTGACCTATGCCGAGCTCGGCGCCAACCTGCCCCGCTCTGGCGGTGAGTACAACTTTCTCTCGCGGCTCTATCATCCGGCTGCCGGATTTATCTCCGGCTGGGTCTCGGCCACTGTCGGCTTTGCCGCACCGGTGGCACTGGCAGCCATGACCTTTGGCGCCTATCTCTCAGCGGTGTTTCCCAATGTCTCGCCGCGCTGGTCGGCGGTGGCTCTGGTATTGGTATTGACGCTACTGCACTGTCGCTCGCGGCAAACTAGCAGCGCGGTTCAGCAGCTTTTTACCGGTCTCAAGGTATTGTTGGTGATCTTGTTTTGCGCGGTTATTTTTATCTGGGGTGGCACGCCACAACCTGTGAGTTTTGCCCCTCAAAGTGGCGACAGCACGCTGCTATTTAGCGGTGCCTTTGCCGTGGCCCTAATCTATGTGAACTATGCCTACACCGGCTGGAACGCTGCCACCTATGTCACCAGCGAGCTGGACAATCCCCAGCGCAACCTGCCCATAGTGTTGTTTGTCGGCACTGGCTTGGTAATGATGCTCTACCTATTGCTCAACTTCACTTTTTTAAGTGCCGCGCCAATCGCTCTTTTAGAGGGCAAGCTGGAGATCGGCGTGATTGTTGCCGACCATGCTCTGGGCAACAGCGCCGGTAAAGTCATGGGCCTTGTTCTGGCGCTGCTGTTGATCTCCACGGTGAGTGCCATGACCATGGCAGGGCCGCGAGTACTGCAGGTAATAGGCGAAGACTTTCAGCTTTTTTCAATGCTCTCGCGCTGTAATCGCCATGGCGTTCCCATGACGGCGATTTTCTTTCAGGGAATACTGGCGGTGATCTTTATTCTCAGCGCCACCTTTGAATCGGTGTTGGTATTCTCCAGCTTTGTGCTCGGAGTCAATACGCTGTTTGCCGTGCTTGGGGTATTTGTGATGCGCTGGAAAAAACTCAATATCGAAGGCGCCTACAAAACCTTTGCCTATCCTTTTGCACCGCTGATCTATCTCAGCGTAACCCTGTGGACCCTGGCATATGTGCTTATTTCACGCCCCATAGAAGGCGGGATTGGTATCGCCATGATTGCTGCTGGAGGCTTGCTTTACAAACTATCGGCGGATAAGTAGCAAATTTTATGGCAGCCAGGCTTGGCTAGTCTACACTGCAATGATGATTAACCCCGAATACCAACGAATAGCTGAAGCGATTGAATTTCTTTCACCAGAATCCAATCAGCAGCTGACATTAGATGAGATTGCCGAGCACCTCGGCACCAGCGCTTTTGACGTTAAACGTGTGTTTACGCGCTGGAGCCAAGTGTCACCGAGAAATTATCTGCAGACAATCACCCGGCTGCGGGGCGAGAAATTGCTCGCCAACGCTGAGCCTCTGGCGAATATTAAAAGCCAATCTGGCCTGATCGGCGGCTTGACCACCTTTGGCCACAATGTGCAAATCGAAGGCTGGCTGCCAAGCTTTTACAAAAGTGGTCCCGGCTATGATTTAACCATTGAGTACAGCGTCCACGAGAGTCCCTTTGGAGAGATGTTTGTAGCGCAGACGCCAAGGGGAATTTGTAAGGTGTCATTTAGCGATGGAAAGCCGCTCATCACTTTTGTCAGCAACCTGCAACGATTCTTGCCCGAAGCCAAATTGCGTAACACAGACACAGGACCTAAAGAGGTTTTTCAATCGATTTTTTCTCGCGACAGGCCCATCGACAAAACCCTGAATCTGCATCTGTTTGCCCTGCCCACTCATATCAATGTGTGGCGCGCCCTACTGGCAACAGCCCCCGGCACATTGACTCACCACGAGGCCATCGCTGAAGCCATCGGTCGCCGTAAATCGACACTGGCCACGCACAACGCCATAGCAGCCAACCCAATCGCGTTTTTTATTCCCTCTCACAGAGCGATCGAGCCGGACGGGAATGTTGGTGAGTACCCCTGGGGCATAACGCGCAAGCACGCGATGCATGCTTGGGAATCGGCTAATATAGAATTGTAGCCACTTGCGATAAATCCTAAAAAACTAGCGGCTAATACCTTTTATTTCGAGGAAGTCGTCAAAGCCGAACTGCCCCCACTCGCGGCCATTTCCAGACTGTTTGTAACCACCAAAGGGTGCTGTGTAATCCTGCTGAGCACTGTTGACACTGATCATACCGGCCCGCAACTGACCGGCAACACGCTTGGCGCGCTGTTCATCACCAGTACTAAAATAAGCCGCTAAACCATAGGGCGTGTCATTGGCAATTGCGATTGCCTCGGCTTCTGTATCAAAGGGAATCATGCTGATCACGGGACCAAAGATTTCTTCCCGGGCAATGGCCATCTGATTATTGACCCCGGCAAATACCGTCGGCTTAACAAAATAGCCCGTGCCAAAACCCTCTGGTCTGCCCAGTCCGCCGGACACTAGTTCAGCGCCTTCATCTATACCTATGGCTATCAGCCCCTGAACCTTGTCAAACTGCACACGGCTGGATAGCGGGCCTATATGCTCGCCTTCTTTACTCGGTTGATCAACGGGGATTTGCTCGGTGACCTGGCGGGCGATTTCTACCGCCTGATCATAAACTGAAGCGTCCACCAACATTCGTGAAGGGGCATTACAGGACTGTCCGGTGTTGCTCATCATATTGAGAATACCGCCGCCCACCGCTGACTCCAGATCTGCATCGGCAAAAATAATATTCGGCGACTTGCCACCCAGCTCTTGGGTAACACGCTTGACTGTTTCCGCTGCCGCCTTGGCGACCAAAATACCGGCGCGAGTGGAGCCGGTAAAAGAGACCATATCCACATCTGGGTGACCGGCAATCACCGCACCGACGCCGGGGCCGTCGCCATTGACCATATTGTAAACACCCGCTGGGAAGCCCGCCTGATCCATCATCTCGGTGAACAAATATCCCGACAGGGGGGCAATCTCACTGGGCTTTAATACCATGGTGCAGCCTGTGGCCAGAGCTGGTGCAACCTTGCAGCTGATCTGATTGATTGGCCAGTTCCAGGGGGTAATAAAACCACAGACACCAATCGGCTCTTTAACCACCAGCGTGGTGCCCACCTGACGCTCAAATTCAAAGGTCTTGAGTGCCTCGAGCGCCGTGGATATATGTCCGCGACCACAGTCGGCGTGAGCTGCTGTGGCGAAGGAGATCGGCGCGCCCATCTCAGCGGAGATAGCGGCGGCCATTTCGTCGTAGCGGCCCATATAGATTTCCAGCAGCTTTTCCATCAGGGCAATGCGCTGCTCAACGCTGAACTGAGAATAGATTGGGAAGGCAGCCTTGGCGGCGGCAACGGCCAGGTCGACATCGCCGGCTGCGCCGAGAGAAATCATCGCCAAAGAGTCTTCTGTGGCAGGATTTTCAACCGCCAGGTCCTGTGCCTGAAGTGGTTGAACCCATTGACCATTGATATAAAAATTGCGTAGATCTTGCATAGTATTTTTCTCTCTATTACGGGGCGGTAGCGCAATCCAGTAGCGCAAGGATGGCGCGATTTGAATACCGAAACCTTAAACCCTAGGTGATTGATCCCCTATACCCACTTTAGGTACAGGTTGATTAGTCAACAATAAAAGCCATCAGGGACTCTAGAGTCTGGGGGCCAATCAAGCGCTGGACCAGCTCACCATCGCTATTGATTATCAGTGTTTCAGGCAGAACCTGTGGCCGCTCAAGCCCCCATTCTCCACGGGGATCTGTCACCAGTGATGGGAACTCAATACCGATTTTTTGTAACTGTGCGAGCAGCTCTGGACCCTGCTCACTGTCAAAGTTCACCGCTAAAATAGTCAACTGATCTGCATGCTCAGCAGCCAGCTCATTTAGCTCAGGCACTTCGACTCGGCAGGGCTGGCACCATTCGGCCCAGTAGTTGACGAGAGTGTATTTGCCTTCACTGTTATTAAAACTGTGGCTACTGCCATCAATCAGTCGATAACCTGTATCGCCACTGCAACCTACCAAGATCACTGTGACTAAAAACGCTTTTATTGAAAATGCTGTTATTGAAAATGCTTTGGACATACACAATCACCTTAATATAGAAGTCTATTTCTCTTTTCAGCTGCCAGTATCCGCAGAATCACTGTGGCTGGCAAATAACATTTGTAGACTGATGCTCATATTCTGCTCGGTCATCTGACGGTTCTCGCTCATCAGCCTGTCATAGCGTTCGATCCAGGGATGAGCGCTAACCAATTCGTCACTGACCGCCTTATCACCCCCGCTATATTCCTGCCCCAACCAATCACTGATATCCGCCAAACGGATGGTGTCCGCATCGCGAATCATCACATATTGGCCACTGGCAGTTTTCTCTAAAATACGTTGGCTCAGCAGCATATTGCGCAGCCGTCGCCACTGCTCAACATTGAGACCAACAATGCTCATGGAGCGATCCGATAAGCTGCGGCCCTTTTGCTGCCGACGCCAGCACTGCCACAATACAATCAACACCGCGAGCAGGTCCGGCAGCTCTGAATCTCGGCCTTCATATTGAAAGGTCTCCAAGCTGCGCACCAGTTCCGCACCGAATAAAATCAGTACCCAAAGCAAATAAATCCAAATCAAAAACAATGGGATCACTGCGAATGCACCATAGACATTGGTATAAATAGAATTGGCTACCAACTGTCAGAATAAGGCCTTGGCAGTCTCAAACAATAGTGTGGTTATCAGGCCGCCAAACAGGGCGTAGACCACTCTCACCTTGCAGTTGGGCACCGGCACATAAAGCAGCGTAAAAGCTAACCAGGTCAGCAGCCAGGGCAGATAACTAAATAGCAGCCTAGCCACTCCCAGGCTGTCGACCTCGGCAACCATTAGGCGCAGTGACATCAGGTAGGTACTCATAATCATGCCCACGGCGAGCAGTAAGGGCCCAAGACTCAGGATCGCCCAGTAGACCAAAATCCCGCCAGGCCCTTGCGTCCACCGGTGGTGGCCCAAATATGGTTAAAGGTCTTTTCAATATTGCTCAACATCAGCAGTGCAGTGACCAAGATAATCGCCACCCCGGCGACACTTAGCTTGCGCGCCTGATTGGAAAACTCACTCAGGTACTGGGTAATCTCCTGACCACTGCTGGGCAGAAACTTAGAAAAAATAAATTCCTCCACCTGACCACCGAGCTCCTGAAATGCCGGCACCAGCGAAAACATGCTGTACATCAGAGTCAACATGGGTACCACCGCAAACAGACTCATATAAGTCAGCGCTGCAGCGCTCTGAGGGCAGCCATCACCGAGAAAGCGACGCACTGCGTAGACCAGAAACTGGCCACTGCTGACAAGCTGCTGTGGAACTCTGCGCACAGTGATTAAAAATTGATTGATCATGCCGATAAACCTCTCGTTCTGTTTAAATCCATTTGCCTCTACAATGGCGTATTCACTCCCACAACCTGAAATATAGACGATGCTGACTATTTATCACAATCCCCGCTGCTCTAAATCAAGACAGACCCTGAGCCTATTGCAAGATCAGGGACTAGAGCCAGAGATAGTACTCTATCTAGAGACACCGCCAAACTCAGAGACACTGACCCTGCTGCTGAAACAGCTCGGTCTCGACGCGCGCCAATTATTGCGTCGCGGCGAGCAGGAATATAAAGATCAAAATTTGGCCGATGCCAGCCTCTCTGAGCAACAGCTTATCGACGCTATGGCCAAGTATCCCAAACTTATTGAGCGACCTATAGTGGTTAACGGCCAGCGCGCCGCCATTGGTCGGCCCCCAGAAGCCGTACTGGAGATTATTTAATGTCAGAGAAATATGTACTAGTGCTCTACTACAGCCGCAATGGTCATGTTAAAAAGCTCGCTGAAGAAATTGCTCAGGGTGTGGAAAGTGCGGGTATGGAAGCGCGTCTGCGCACAGTGCCGGCGGTATCTGCAGTCTGTGAAGCCACAGCAGACGATATTCCCAGCAGTGGCGACATTTATTGCACCGAGCAAGAGCTGGCCAACTGCTCCGGCCTGCTGATGGGCAGCCCAACGCGCTTTGGCAATATGGCCGCGCCGTTAAAATACTTTATCGATGGCACTGCTGGCCTCTGGGCCAATGGCAGTCTTATCAATAAGCCCGCTGGCGTGTTCACCTCGACCTCCAGCTTGCACGGCGGTCAGGAGACGACACTGATGTCGATGATGATTCCGCTGTTGCATCAAGGCATGTTGTTGACAGGCATTCCCTATTCAGAACCCAGCCTGCACAGCACTAAAAGTGGCGGCACGCCCTATGGCGCCAGCCACGTTGAAGCCGAAAATCTTAGTAGTGACGAGATTAGCCTCTGCCGAGCACAGGGCAAACGCGTCGCCCAATTAGCCGCGCAACTTAACGGAGCGCAGTAACATGACCTTAGAACAAAAAATTAATTTTTTCCGTCCCCTAACCCACGCCAGCTTTTACCTGATGCTGGCGGCCATGACAGCCAATGCATGGATTCAGGGAGCACCGGGGATTATTTACTTTCTCTGTCTGTTCCCACTGGCGATATTTATTCCCGGTTTAATCGTCAACAACACTCGCACACTGATCTGGATCTGCTTTGTTATCCTGATCTACTTCGCCACGGCGATCGATAATCTGGCCGGACCATCACCACAGGTACTCGACTGGGTGGAACTGGCACTGACCGTCGTCTTGTTTAACGCGGCAATGATGTATGCACGCTGGAAGCAACAGCGCGGCAAGGCACTGCAAGAAGAGCAGGACAAACAGGATGCACTGCAAAAAGAGCAACAAGAGTAGCAAGAACAATCTGCCGCCTAGAGTCTATACTCACGGGACGCGGACAGCTTTTCAGTACGGGTAAAGACCTAGTTAAAGGCTGAGTAAAAACGATTTAAAGGACTACTTTTATGAGCGAAAAAAAACCGGGCTTGATACGCAAATTTTTTAGATTTATTGGCAATGTCGTGAGCGCGATCCGCTACCTGATCAGCCTGGTTATCGTTCTGTTCTTTATCGCCATAATTGGCGGCATGTTTGCCGATGATATCAAGCCAATGCCCGAGCACGGCGCACTCTATCTAGCCCCCAGCGGCCTGCTCGTAGACCAGCGCTCTTATATAGACCCGGTTAGCGAAATATTTTCCCAGCCCAATCAGCGCGATACTGAAACCCTAGTCCGCGACATAATCCAAGCTCTGGAGCATGCCCAATACGATGAGCGCATCACCCATGTGCTCCTGGATACCAACTATATGGCTGGCGGCGGTATCGCCAAGCTCGAAGAGATCAGCGCGGCCCTGCAACGTTTTAAGCAGAGCGGCAAACCGGTTATTGCCATTGGCGACAGCTTTTCTCAGTCGCAGTATTTTCTCGCCGCCCATGCCGATGAAATTATTATGAACCCCCTGGGTCGGGTCATGCTGACGGGATTTGGTTCCTATAGCAGCTACTACAAAGAAGCCCTGGATAAGCTCAAAATCAATGTCCATATCTTCCGTGTCGGCAGATACAAAAGCGCCGTCGAACCCTTTATGGGCAGAGGTATGTCCGACTCAGCGCGAGCAGATCGACTTCAGCTGGTAGATTCACTGTGGCAGTTTTACACTTCCAGAGTAGAGCAATTGCGCGGTCTCCCCAACGGTGCGATGAGCGATCTAGCGAATAATATGCATCTCAGGCTGGCCGAGGAAAAGGGTGATATTGCCGCTCTAGCGATCAAACAGGGCTTGATAGACCGCATTGCCACACGCAGTGAAACCAAAGCTTATTTAGAGCAGGTACTGCCCCACAGCAATGGCGACTTTGATAGCGTACCCATGGCCGCCTACCTCAATCATATGAAGCTGAGTTCTCTAAAAACCGTTAATCAAGGCAAACCCGAGATTGCCGTGGTGGTTGCCAGCGGAGCGATTATCGACGGCAATCAACCTGAGGGAACCATTGGCGGTGACACGCTGGCGAATATGTTTGCCGCTATTGAAGACGAGGACCAGGTGAAGGCCGTGGTGCTGCGCGTCGACAGCCCCGGTGGCAGTGCCTTTGCCTCAGATGTGATTCGCGACAGCATTGCGTCGCTGCGCAAAAAGGATATTCCGGTGGTTATCTCCATGGGCAGTTACGCTGCATCTGGGGGCTACTGGATCGCCACCGAGTCCGACAAAATATTCGCCCTCTCCACCACCATCACCGGTTCAATCGGCGTGTTTGGTGTAATTCCCACCTTTGAGGATTCTCTCAGTGCACTGGGTATCTATTCAGATGGTGTCGGCACCACCAATATTGCCGGTATGTTACAGCTCGACCGGCCCATGTCACAGCAAGCGGCAATGATTATGCAGTCTGGTGTTGAGCACGTGTATACACGGTTCTTGAGCCTGGTGGCCGATGCTCGCGACAGCACCCCAAGTGCCATTCATGAAATTGCTCAGGGCCGTGTCTGGAACGGCAAAAAAGCATTGGAGTTGGGTCTAGTGGATGAACTGGGCGATCTCAATGATGCCATTGCCAGCGCCGCGACGCTGGCGGGGATCAACGATTATAGGGTTAACTATCGCCGCAAGCCCCTGAGTATGATTGAACAGGTGATGATGGAAATTCGCGGCAATGTCCACGCCGCGGTGGGTGCCATAGGGATACAGAGTTGGTTGCCCACAAGCCTGCAGTTACAGCTGGCCTCGGTGATCAAGCCATTACAATTTATCGACACACTGACTGACCCAAATGATCTGTATCTCTACTGTGAGAGCTGTCCGCAGTAACTTATTGAAACGACGCTTTTAATCAAATGTCGAGAACCGTCTTCACAAAGGGCAGCGTCAGTCGGCGCTGCTCGCGCAACGAAACCCCATCTAACTTCTCCAGCGCCTCCATCAAGACATGGCTATTGCGCGGCAAGCGGTGCAACAGAAAGCGCGCCACTTCATCGGATAGATAAAGCCCCAGGCCACTGGCACGATGCTGCAACAGGCGCCGCAGATCGGCATCCTTATAGTCGATCAGCTGCAGCGAAATACCGGATTTTAAGCGCGACAACAGATCATCTAACAACACTTCTAAATAGTCCGGCAAGGTGTGAGCAGTAATCAATAGACGGGTGCCCGACTCACTGCAGCGATTAAAAAAGTTAAACAGCGGCGCCTGCCACTCCTCGCGTCCAGCCACCTGATCGAGATCATCCAAGCAAACCAGATCCGAAGACTCCAACCCTTCAAGAACCTGATCTCCGGGGTAATCACAGAGTTCCTTAAGCGGCAGATACACCGCCGCACCATTGCTCAGGCGTGTGCCGTGCTGCTGGCAAACCGCTTGCATTAGATGCGACAGACCGGTGCCCGATGAACCACAGACATAGGCGTACTGCTTACCTTCATCCTGCAATAGCATCTTCGCCAGATGCTGCGGGGTGCCGGTAGGGGCATAAAAATTATCGAAGGTCGCCTGGTTATCTAATTTAATCGCCAAACTCAACTGCTGAAAATCGTTCACTCAACCATCCAATCAAATTCTAAATTACCACTAAAGCGCGCTAGCTCTGAAGTTTGGTTAACCAAACTGCCACTGCGCTCCAATGCTGAAATCAGTAGATCCACATCGCCGTCTATATCCACCGTTACCAATAAACGATCACCTTCGACCGCAAACACATTGCTCGAGCGCACCAACTTCAAACCCTGAAGTTGGGCTAGTACTGCCTGATAGTCAGTGAAAGAATCCACCTGATTAATCTGCACCACCAACTTGCTGGTATCGGCCTGGGGTATATAGGTCAACTGAGCCGAAATACTGTCCACCAGATCATTGATCGCCAGCCCGACAAAAGCCTCAGTGTCCTCGGCCCGCACATCGTTAAAGCCCCGTTGATCAGCCAGCTTATAAATCCAACTGCCACGCACCTGGCCCGATGTGGTGGTAAAGAAGCGCAACACCGCCCAACCATCGGCAGCATAGCGTTGCGAGGCCACCTCGACAGTCTCTTCGTTCATTGACCAGGTTTCATTGACCGAGAGCGACAATTGATCCTCGAGATCCAGCGCCGGCAGTTGATAGGGCATAGCGCGATCTTGCATGATCTGCTGAAATTTCTCGGTAAAATCGGGAAATACCTGTTGGCGAAGAAACTGACGCCCCGTCTCCGCATCATCACGAACAATCCAGAACACTAACTTGGGTCGCCCGGCGGGTAATATGGGCAACTGCCCGCGACGAATTAATTGATCGATGGCCTGAGCTGAAAAACTGACCTGCAGAGCAAAATCCGGCGACTCTTGATCTGGCTGTTCTCTATCAAGATCGGCTGGCAACTTTGTGTAACCGACACTGGCGATAAAATTATTGGTGTTGGCGACGGCCTGTTGAATGCCTGGAAGCTGCATAATTTTACTGTTGCCCGTCAGCTTAATCAGCACCTGTTCGAGAGCCTGATCGACACCTTTTGATCTCGATTGGGCAGTTTGATCGGCGACCAAAACCCGTCCGTTATAGAGTCCGGAAACCGGTTCCGCCATCACTGAGGTGCAAAACAGGGCGAAAAACAAAATTAATGTCCGTTTCAACGGTTTTTCTCCAGATATTTTGCAACATTATATCAGTGCTTGATGAAAAGTAAGCCCACTGCATCTAAAATAGCCGCCTAACAAAAGAAGGCTTGTGCCATGACCGAAAACAGCAAATCACTCAGCTATAAAGATGCAGGCGTCGACATCGATGCGGGCAATGCACTGATCGAAAAAATTAAAGGCGCAGCCAAGCGCACAAGACGACCAGAAGTTTTGGCCGGTCTCGGTGGATTTGGCGCACTGTTTGAATTACCCACTGGCTACAAACAGCCAGTACTGGTTTCCGGCACCGATGGCGTTGGCACCAAACTGCGTTTGGCGCTGGATCACGGCAAACATGACACCGTCGGTATCGACCTGGTCGCCATGTGCGTCAACGATTTGATTGTCTGTGGCGCTGAGCCGCTGTTCTTCCTCGACTACTACGCCACCGGCAAACTCGAGATCGACACCGCTGCTGCCGTGGTCAACGGTATTGCCGATGGCTGTGATATTTCAGGCTGTTCACTAATCGGTGGCGAAACCGCTGAGATGCCAGGCATGTATGAAGGCGAAGACTACGATCTGGCCGGTTTCTGTGTCGGTATAGTCGAGAAAGCTGATCTTATCGATGGCACCAAGGTTAGCATCGGTGACAGGTTAATTGGTTTAGCCTCAAGTGGTCCACATTCGAACGGCTACTCGCTGATCCGCAAAGTGCTCGAAGTCACAGATACAGATCCCGCCACCGCTCAATTGGATGGCAACCCACTGATCGATCTGCTCATGGAACCCACGCGCATCTATGTCAAGCCACTGCTGAAGTTGATCGCCGAGTCTCAGGTCAATGCCCTGGCTCATATTACTGGCGGCGGACTATTGGAAAATATTCCACGGGTTCTGCCAGACAACACCAAAGCCGTAATCGACACTCAGGCCTGGACCCGTCCAGCAGTCTTTGACTGGATTCAAAAAGGCGGCAATATCGACGAGCACGAAATGCACCGCACCTTGAATTGCGGCGTTGGCATGGTTATCTGTGTTCCCGCTGACTGCGCCCAAGACGCTATGACTATGCTGGCAGCCAGCGGCGAGAGCGCATTTATCATGGGCAGCATCTCTGCTCAAGAAGCTGGCGAAGAACAGGTTCAGCTGCTCGGACTATCCTGATGACTGACCTCTCCAAGGGCAAGCGACGCATCGTTGTCCTGATTTCCGGCGGTGGCTCCAACCTGCAATCCTTTATTGATGGTTGCGCAGATGGAACCCTGAACGGCGATGTGGTTGCAGTCATCAGCAATAAAGCCGGTGTCAAAGGCCTCGAGCGGGCCGCCGCCGCCGCGATCCCCAATATCACCCTAGATCACAACAGCTTTGCCTCTCGCGCCGAGTTTGATGTCGCGCTGGCCGATGTGATCGATAGTTTCTCCCCCGATCTAATTGTGCTGGCGGGTTTTATGCGTATCCTCACACCGCAATTCGTCAATCGTTTTCTCGGCCGACTGATTAATATTCACCCCTCACTACTGCCAAAATATCCCGGCCTCCACACCCACCAGCGCGCAATCGATGCCGGTGACAGTGAAGGCGGCGCCACCGTGCACTTTGTTACCGCCGAGTTAGATGGCGGACCTGGCATAGTGCAGGCTCAGGTGGAGTTGCTGAAAAATGATACAGCTGAAGACCTAGCCTCAAGAGTGCTGGTCTATGAACACCAGATCTATCCTCTGGCGGCACAGTGGTTCTGCGAGGGACGTCTGGAATTGCGCGAAGGCCATGTGATACTCGACAACGAGCTGCTGCCAGAGGGCGGCGTCTGTGTCGAGATCGAAGAGCGCAGCCAGAGCTAGAGAAAGAGCTAGAGACAATATGAGGCGCGGCAAGAATCTAAATTTGCGACACCAGCGAACCAAGTGAATTTTTGTTACTCTAACAGCATCTAGTAGATATATCGCCGAGGTCAGACCATTGTCAGCATTCGCCAAACTTCAGTTGCTACCGCTACTGTTCCTACTGTCTATACAGGCAACCACGGCCTTTAGTAGCGGCACAGCAGCCTCACTGGAAACGCCCTCCGAATTGCCCATCAGTCTCTATCGCGCCAACTATTCAGCCAGATTTAGCGGCCTCGACATTGAAGCCGTGCAGCGTCTCGAAGAGATTGAACCCGGTATTTATCGCGAGAGCCTGACGGCAAAAAACTTCCTCGGCAAGATCAATGAACAGAGCACCTTTAGCCTCACCGACAAACAACAGCTGCGGCCATCTGAATACCGCTACATTCGCTCAGTTTTTGGCCGTACCAAAACCGAAGTTCAGCGCTTTGATTGGCCCAACAGCACCCTGCACTACCGTAAAAATGACAGCAGCAAAGAGACTGCACTGGCCGCCGGGCAGCTGGATATGATCACCCACCGCCTGCAGTTGCGCCGAGATTTAAACGCCGGCCACAGCACTTTTTCTTACCCTGTTATTTCACGGGGAAAGCTGAAACAATATGAGTATCGCGTGGTGGGCAACGAAGTGCTGCAGACAGCCATAGGTCCACTGCAAACCGTTAGAGTCGAACGAATTGTCGATGCAGCCAGCAACAGCCAATTTACCGCTTGGCTAGCCAGTGACTGGGATCATCTAATCGTGAAGCTCGAGCAGAAAAAGAATGGCGACAGCCATCAACTTAAATTGAGCAGTGCAGTGGTTAATAACCAGACAGTACTACCATTAAAAAATGGCCCTAACCAAACGGATGGCAGCACAGAATGAACCGCGAACCTAAAAAAACTGGCTCCAATAATTTAGTCTTTATTGCAGGCACCCTCATCGCCGCCGTTATCATTGTCGCGGTGCTATTTAAAGCCCAGAACCAAACCCAACAAGACCCCGAGCTGATCGCCATACCCGAGCCAGTGGCTGAAGTTGTAATCCCGGCGCCAGTGGTGCCCGAAGCAGTGATCCCTGAAGCAGTAGAACTACAGCCGGAACCCGAGACCAGCTCAGTCAGCACCCCGCCAGCGCTGCCCAAATTGGATAACAGCGACGACTTTATCCGCGAACGTCTGCTGCTGATTAACGACAAAAAAGAATTTTCCCGATGGATAAAAACCGACGACCTGCTGCGCCGCACCGCCAGCTATGCCGACGGCCTATCCAATGGCGTATTGCTGTCGAAGATATTTCCCCTAACAGCGCCAGAAGGCAAATTTGCCACCCATAGCAGCGACGGCAGCATCTGGTTAAATGCCGGCAACTACGAACGCTACGACCGCAGTATCAACACCATAACCAGCTTGCCAATAGACTCCATGGCAAAGATGTTCCACTTCGCCAGACCGCTGCTGGAGGATGCCTTTTCAGAGATGGGTTATAACCCGAGGCAAATGGACGGTATTATTTTGCAAGCCATCGACGTGATATTGGCCACACCCATAGTCGCCGAACCGATTAGGTTGAGTCGAGATTCCGTGGTGTATAAGTTTGCTGATCCGGCGCTTGAGTCACTGCTGCCATTGCAGAAACAGTTGCTGCGCACTGGGCCGGAGAACACTAAGCGGATCCAGCAGCAGGCTGAGGCGTTGCGGGAAGCGTTGTTGAATCCCTAGATTATTTGGCTACATTATCTAGGCAAATTTCGACATTGACTTAATTTTGGCGTCTTCATAAGAAGACGTGGTTATTCAGATTTTGCGATATATTTCTTTTTCTCGTTGCGTTCCATGCGCCCCTCTTTCATCAATACTCCAAGAATACTGTAGCTGAGATAATCTTTAGAACCGCCTCCATAGTCTGACTGAAGACCGAGGTACTTAGCTGCGTCAGAATTCTTGATACCATCAGGATTAGCTTTCGCTAACTCCATTACAGCTGACTTCAAAAGATTTAGAGCCATCTAAGACTTTTCATAGCAACCGTCAGGAACATTAACGTTGACGCGTTTTGAGATATTATTGGGATTTGGTTTTATCCTATTCGTCAGCAAGCCGCCCTGTGACCGAATACCAAATCCAGCAATCAGCTCCGCCTCAATTTTTAATGATTGCTCC
The DNA here is from genome assembly GCA_963968025.1 of uncultured Pseudomonadales bacterium. Taxonomy (GTDB): domain Bacteria; phylum Pseudomonadota; class Gammaproteobacteria; order Pseudomonadales; family Porticoccaceae; genus HTCC2207. Next base: position 29,430 of record CAXAFJ010000006.1, read on the forward strand.
TCGGTTAGATTATCTGAAATTATGGCATGGAGAACTAAAAAACCAGCTTTATGAATACCTTGAATCACCACCCCTTTTTCAGAGTCATCAACTTGTAACTGATGCTCCCAAGCGCGATTTCCTGTGCCTTTACCAATATAAAACGCCTTTGCAGGCTTTGACCTGGGATCTTTTAATGCGTAAACATAAAACGGATTCTGTGCCATATTTTTTAACACCTAAGGACAGTTTATGAGTTTTCCTGACGCGCGGGGAGAAAAAATTACCCGCCAAACTTTACGCGAGCTGTATTTTACACATATATCTTTGACGACAACGCACATTTGTATTTTATGGCTTTCGCGGCAACTTGATTTAAATAATCTAAACGACAACTCAACAGATGCTATGCAGACACCCGAGTACCATTAACCCAAAAAAAGTAGTGTAGTTCTGGAAAAACCTGAATTAAAAACGAGGATTTTTTCGTGAGTGCAAGGCAGCGCCGCACGGAGCGACTGAGTGTATGTAAAATACATGAAGTTGCGAGTACGGCGCTAACGCCGCAATCGCGGAAAAAGACCGTTTTTAATCAGGTTTTGGGGAGAGTGACGCCGGTTTGGCCTTGATACTTGCCACCGCGATCAGCATAAGAGGTGTCACAAACCTCATCCGACTCAAAGAACAACATCTGCGCCACACCTTCATTGGCATAAATTTTCGCCGGAAGATTAGTGGTATTAGAAAATTCCAACGTCACGTGCCCCTCCCACTCAGGCTCAAGCGGCGTCACATTCACAATAATGCCGCAGCGCGCATAAGTAGACTTGCCCAAACAAATCGTCAATACCGAACGGGGAATCTTAAAATACTCAACCGTTCTAGCCAGAGCAAAAGAGTTGGGCGGGATAATGCAGTAATCGCCATCCATATCGACAAAAGAGTCACTGTCGAAATTCTTCGGATCTACCGTCTTCGAGTGAACATTGGTAAAGACTTTGAACTCGTTAGAGCAGCGCACATCGTAGCCATAGCTAGAAGTGCCGTAGGAGATAACGCGATCATCACCGGAGTAGCGCACCTGACCCGCCTCAAAGGGCGAGATCATTTCATGTTGCTGGGCCATACGGCGAATCCAGTTATCTGACTTAATGCTCATCTGTGGTGACTCCGGTCTTATTGGTCTGAGGATTGCTTTTTATACGGGGCGGTATCATACCGTTTTACGTGGGTTGGGCAAGTGGGAGACTTATTGCCTGCCACTAGGTTGCGCAATTGAAGACAGTTCGCGAGATCCCTCGTCGCTGCGCTCTGTCGAGATGGCATTAATAAAACGCTGTGGGGATAACATAAACCTCCACAATGTCATCTCGACGCGCAGCGAGAGATCTCAGGCTATTGGCACTGCGCCTTAGTCGAACACAATCTCCGGCCCACTGTTATTGTCCAGCGCTGCCAGCTGCTCGATCACCTGCCGTGCCACGCTGCCATAACGCTGAGCAATATCACTATCAGGCTCAGCTACCACTGATGGCGTACCCGAATCACCGCGCTCACGAATGCTTCTATCAAGGGGCATGCTGCCAAGCAGTTGGGTGCTGTAATCTGCAGCGACTTTCTCGCCGCCGCCGCTGCCAAAAATATGATCTTCATGGCCGCAGTTGCTGCACAGATGCACGGCCATATTTTCAACAATACCCAGTACCGGGATTTTCACTTTGGCAAACATTTCGATCCCTTTTTGGGCGTCGAGCAGCGCTATATCCTGGGGCGTGGTGACGATCACTGCACCGGCTACCGCAGCTTTTTGCGCCAGTGTAAGCTGAATATCGCCAGTTCCAGGGGGCATATCCACCACCAGTACATCAAGCTCAGTCCAGTGGGTCTGCTCCAACAATTGTTGCAGGGCACCACCGGCCATGGGGCCACGCCAGGCCATTGGGGTTTTGTCGCTAACCAGATAGGCCATGGACATGGTTTCAAGCCCGTGGGCCATCACTGGGATAAAGGATTTGCCATCGGTGGTATCGGGACGCGTTGCTTCTGGCACACCCAGCATCATGGCGATACTGGGGCCGTAGATATCGGCGTCCAACAGGCCGACTTTTTTACCCTCGGACTGAAGGGCCAGCGCTAAATTGACTGCGGTGGTGGATTTGCCCACGCCGCCTTTGCCTGATGCCACTGCGATGATCTGTTTTACTTGAGCTAACACTGATTTACTCCGTTATTGCCGGTTTTTAACTGGGTTGGGTTATAGGGGCTATTACACTGGGGATAGCAGGTGAAAAGTCTGCGCAAAATCGCTATAGTTACGCGCTGTGTAACGAGCCCTATGCGCGGTACAAATAGGGCGGTACAAATAGCGCGATACAAATAGCATCTCCCATAGCCCCTAAACAAGAAAACTTACCATGCCATCAAAACGTCAGATTCTGGTCACTAACGCTCTTCCCTATGCCAATGCTGCACTGCATCTTGGCCATGTTTTGGAATATACCCAAACCGATGTCTGGGTGCGCTTTCAGAGAATGCGCGGGCACGAATGTTACTACCTTTCTGCCGATGATGCTCATGGAACTGCGATTATGCTCAAGGCAGATGAAAAGGGTATTAGCGCTGAACAACATATTGCCGATATGCGGGCGATTCACGAGGCCGACTTTAAAGACTTCCTGATCAGCGTGGATAACTATCACACCACCCATTCGGAAGAGAACCGCGAGTTTTCTGAGCTTATATACAACCGTCTAAACGCCAATGGCCATATTGCCAAGCGCGAGATTACTCAGGCTTTTGATCCGGAGAAAAATCTGTTTTTGGCGGATCGCTATATCAAGGGCACCTGCCCTAAGTGTAAAACCGAAGATCAGTATGGCGATAACTGCGAGGCCTGTGGTGCAACCTATTCGCCCATCGATCTGATCAATCCGGTGTCGGCTATCTCTGGCGCCACCCCCATCGAAAAAGCCTCGACTCACTACTTCTTTAAGCTGCCTGAGTTTACCCAGTTTCTGCAAGAGTGGACGCGCAGTGGCGCGGTGCAGGAAGAAGTAGCCAATAAACTCGGCGAGTGGTTGGACAGTGGTCTGCAAGAGTGGGATATCAGTCGCGATGCCCCCTACTTTGGTTTTGAGATTCCCGATGCGCCGGGCAAGTACTTTTATGTGTGGCTGGATGCACCAATCGGCTATATGGCCAGTTTTAAAAATCTCTGCGATCGCGAAGGCATGGATTTCGATCACTACTGGAAGACTGACAGCACTACTGAGCTCTACCATTTTATCGGCAAAGACATAGTCAACTTCCATGCGCTGTTTTGGCCCGCCATGCTGAGCAGTGCCCAGTTCCGCACTCCCACTAAGATCTGCGTTCACGGCTTTGTCACGGTTAACGGCAAGAAGATGTCGAAATCTCGCGGCACCTTTATTAATGCCCGCTGCTATCTCGACCATTTGGATCCAGATTATCTGCGTTATTACTACGCATCAAAACTTTCTGGCTCGGTGGAAGATATAGATCTCAACCTGGAAGACTTCCAGCAGAAGGTCAATAGCGACTTGGTGGGCAAGGTGGTAAATATCGCCAGCCGCTGTGCCAAGTTTATTGCCAATGGCAACGACGGCGTGCTGTCGACCAATATTGATAACCCAGAGCTCTGGGCTCAGGTGAGTGGCGCGGCTGACAGCATTGTCCAGCACTATGAAAATCGCGACTTCAGCAAGGCGATCCGCGAGATTATGGCTCAGGCCGATGCCGCCAATGAATATATTGCCGCCAAAGAGCCGTGGAAACTAAATAAGCAGGAAGGTATGCAGCAGCAGGTTCAGGATATCTGCTCTCAGGGTATCAATATGTTCCGTGTGCTGATGACTTACCTAAAGCCGGTCGTGCCCGCCATGACTGTTGCCGCTGAAGAATTTCTCAACGATACCCTAAACTGGGAAAGCGCCGCGCAGCCGCTGCTTGGCCATCAGTTAAAACCCTTTAAACCATTGATGATCCGTATCGAAAAAGACAAGGTGGATGCCATGATTGAAGCCAGTAAAGAAGAGACAGCTCTGGCTGTGGCAAAACCCCTTGAAGGCCCCCTGGCCGATGATCCTATAGCCGCGGAAATTAACTTTGATGAGTTTGCCAAGGTGGACCTCCGTGTAGCGCGCATTGTCAGTGCGTCACATGTTGAGGGCGCCGACAAGTTGTTACAGCTGATTCTCGATCTTGGGGGCGAAACTCGCCAGGTATTCTCCGGGATTAAATCGTCTTATAAGCCGGAAGATCTTGAAGGTCGTCTGACAGTGATGGTCGCCAATCTGGCGCCGCGAAAAATGCGCTTTGGTATGTCCGAGGGCATGGTATTAGCGGCCGGTGATAAGAAGGGAATTTACCTGCTGGAACCAGATAGCGGCGCACAGCCAGGCCAGCGGGTTAGCTGATCAACAAGTCTAATCCCTGCGTATAATTGGGTGAAGCTAGCAAGTAATGGGGAAGTAACTGGGAAGTAGCTGTTTTTGCAGTTACTACTTATACATAAAAGAACTAACCACCTGCTGTATATGGGTTGAATCGCGCTAGTTGATTCCACGATAATGGCAGCCAACACAAGGTTTGGCGTTTTAGCATGGCAGAATTTGCAGTCATTCTGGTCAGTTCGATACTGATCAACAACTATGTACTGGTACAGTTCCTCGGACTCTGCCCGTTTATGGGTGTCTCAAATAAACTCGAATCCGCCATTGGCATGGCGGCGGCCACGACCTTTGTTCTGACTCTCACGGCCATGGCCAGCTATATAGTCAACGCTATGGTGCTCGAGCCTCTGGGTCTGATCTATCTGCGCACCATCGCCTTTATTCTGGTGATTGCTGCCGTAGTGCAGTTCACTAAGATGTTTATCGAAAAAACCAGCCCGCTACTCTATCGCGTGCTCGGTGTATTTCTGCCGCTGATTACCACCAACTGTGCGGTATTGGGTGTGGCCTTGCAAAACACCTCGAAAGATCTCAATTTTGTTCAGTCTTCCCTCTATGGTTTTGGTGCCGGCGCGGGTTTTTCCTTGGTACTGATTCTGTTCTCAGCTATGCGTGAGCGTCTAGCCGCTGCCGATGTGCCCGAGTCGTTCAAAGGTGCTGCCATCGCCATGATTACCGCCGGACTAATGTCACTGGCCTTTATGGGATTCAGTGGACTCGTTTAAATGATTGAGCTTATCGCGCAAAACCCCATCCTTGCAGCCCTGGTTGCCCTCGTCGGCCTGTCGATACTATTCGGCGCGCTGCTCGGATTCGCCGCGGAAAAATTTAAGGTTGTCGGCGATCCCATTGTCGAGCAGATCGACGAGCTATTGCCCCAGACTCAGTGTGGCCAATGTGGTTTCCCCGGCTGCCGCCCCTACGCCGAATCAATCGCCAATGGCGACGTGATCAACAAATGTCCTCCCGGCGGCCAGTCGACGATTAATGCCATCGCCAATCTGCTGGACGTGCCTGCACCAGAACTGGATGCGGAACACGGTGAAGAGAGCGAAGTCAAAACCGTCGCTTATATTCGCGAAGATGAATGCATCGGCTGCACCAAGTGCATCCAAGCCTGCCCTGTGGATGCGATTTTGGGCGCGGCAAAATTAATGCACACCGTCATTGCCGACGAGTGTACTGGCTGTGACCTCTGCGTTGAGCCCTGCCCAGTAGACTGTATCGATATGCTGCCGGTTGCCGAAACCATTACCGACTGGAAATGGTCGATTCCCGCCAAGCCGGGCCAAATGATTGCCACTGATCGCCGCGGTGAAGTTAACCCCGCGGTTCAGAACGAGGATGCAGCATGAGCAGAACCTGGGTTACACCGGGTGGCGTACATCCTCCGGAAAACAAACATCAGTCGGTGACACTGCCGATTGGCCAATTGCCAATTCCAGAAAAGCTGGTTATTCCATTGAGCCAACATATTGGCGCGCCAGCCACTCCCTGTGTGGAGATCGGTCAGCAGGTGCTTAAAGGCCAGATCATTGCCCAGGCTGTGGGCATGGTCAGTATTCCTATGCACGCGCCCTCCTCTGGTACCATCAGTGCCATCGAGCACCGGCCCATAGCTCACGCCTCAGGCATGCTCGCCCCCTGTATCGAAATCACCACCGACGGTGCCGACACTTGGATTGAGCACCAAGGCATCAGCGACTACGAACATATTTCCCCGAAAAAACTGCTCGAGATAGTTGGCAATGCCGGCATCTCTGGCATGGGCGGCGCCGGTTTCCCATCCGCGGTTAAGCTCAATCCAGGACGTCAGCGCCCCATCGACACCCTGATTGTGAATGCCACCGAATGTGAGCCCTATATCACCGCCGATGACTCTGCGATTCGCGAGCGTGCTGGTGAGATCGTCGAGGGGATTAAAATCCTCAGCGCGATACTCGATCATCCCACCAACATCATGATTGGCATTGAAGACAATAAGCCGGAAGCTATTGCGGCCCTGGCCCCCCATGTGGAAGACAGTGGTATTTCCGTGGTGGTTTTCCCCACCAAATATCCCTCCGGTGGCGAGAAGCAGCTGATTTATATTTTGACTGGCAAAGAGTTACCCGCCGGCAAGTTGCCCGCTGACGAAGGCATGGTCTGTATCAACATTGGCACCACCTATGCGATCAAGCGCGCGGTAACTGATGGCGAGCCGCTGATTTCCCGAGTGACTACAGTCACCGGTGATGCTGTGGGTACACCGAGGAACTACGACACCTTGATCGGCACCCCCGTTAGACATCTCCTCGAGCACAATCAATTCGACGAGCAAGCCGGTGGCCGCGTGGTAATGGGGGGACCCATGATGGGTTTCACTCTGCCCTCAGCCGATGTGCCGATCGTTAAAACCACCAACTGTATTCTGGCCCCCAGCTACGCCGAGATTCCTGACGACGAACCGGCGCAGCCCTGTATTCGCTGCGGTATGTGTGCGCAAGCCTGCCCAGTTTCACTGCTGCCGCAACAGCTGTTTTGGTATGCCCAGGCAGAGGAACATGAGCGTCTCGAAGCGCACAATCTATTTGACTGTATAGAATGTGGCGCCTGCTCTTATGTGTGCCCGAGCAATATTCCCCTGGTGCAATACTATCGCGCCGCCAAGGGCGATATCCGTCAGGCCCGTGAAGAGAAAGTTAAATCTGATCACGCTCGCGACCGCTTTGAGTTTCATAAAGAGCGCATCGAACAGGCTGAGCGAGAAAAAGAAGCCAAGCGTGCCGCCCGTCGCGAAGCGACTCAGCAGGCCAAGGCCGATCATCTAGCGGCAACAGCCAATGGCAGTGAAGTATCAAGTGCAGCGCCAACTGCACCAGCCACTCCCGCTGGCGCCGTACCCAGCTCCTCTGCGGCTGATATTATTGCCGCAGCACAGGCTCGTGCCGCCGCCAAACAGGCTAGCCCCGAAGATCAACGAGCCAAACTTGAGCGCACCATTGCCAGCGCCGAGCAGCGCCTAAAGATGGCTGAAGAGAAACTCACCGAAGCTATAAATGATGACAGTGGCAAACAGGACAAACTCAGTGCCGCAGTGGAAAACACGCGACAGAAACTTGAGCAATCCAAATCCAAGCTCGCGGAGTTGGCAGAATAATGGCATTTAAACAGGTCTCCTCACCCCACGCCCATGCAGCGCAAAATACTTCGCAGGTGATGAAGTTAGTGTTGCTGGCGACTATTCCAGGACTAGCAGCACTGACCTGGCAGTTTGGCTGGGGCAGCTTTATCAATGTGGTGTTGGCCTCAGTGACCGCCGTTGTCTGTGAAGCCGCGATTGTCAAAATGCGTGGCCGCTCAATAAGTTTTTATCTAGGCGACTACAGCGCCGTTGTCACTGCAGTCTTATTGGGCCTCGCCCTGCCGCCGTTGGCACCCTGGTGGGTGGTGGTAGTGGGTACAGTATTCTCCATAGTGGTAGCCAAACAGCTCTATGGCGGCCTCGGCTACAACCCGTTTAATCCGGCAATGGTTGGCTATGTAGTCCTGCTGATTTCTTTCCCGATTCAGATGACCACCTGGGTGGCACCGCTTGCACTGCTACCTGTTGGCGCAGCGCATCCTGGCTTGATCGAGTCGCTGCAAATTGTCTTTGCCGGTTACAGTCCCGCCGACGGTGTGACTGGCGCTACGCCACTGGATGTCTTTAAGCACAGCAGCGGTCTGTTGGTGGATCAGGTCTATGATCGCGAGCCGCTATTTAATCAGGCCATGTTCGCTGGCGCCGGTTGGGAATGGGTCAATCTCGGCTTTCTGCTCGGCGGTATTATTCTGCTATCTCAGCGTATTTTTACCTGGCACGGCCCGGTGGGCATGCTCGGCGCCCTGGCGCTGATGTCGATTATCTTTTGGGATTCCGGCAGTTCTTCGAGCCCGGGTTCGCCACTGATGCATCTGTTTAGTGGTGCTTCGATGATGGGCGCGTTCTTTATTCTTACCGACCCAGTGTCCTCGGCAGTGAGCAATCGCGGCCGGCTGATATTCGGCGCCCTGATCGGCGTGTTGGTCTATGTGATTCGCGCCTGGGGTAACTACCCGGATGCCGTGGCCTTTGCTGTGTTGCTGGCGAATTTTGCCGCACCCTTTATCGACAACTACACCTTGCCGCGCACCTATGGTCATACTGACAGACGCAGAGCCACTGAGAAGGAGGAAGACTGATGATTATCAAATCAATGGGTTTTAACAGTATAGTCCTCGCCCTCTTTGCCCTGGTCACCTCGCTAATTTTGGCTACCACCAATGAGCTGACCTATGAGCGTATCGAACAGTCTGAGCGTGAAGCAGCCCAGCGGGCACTGTTAGAAATTATTCCTCTAGAGCGCCATGACAACGATATGTTGATGGATGTGCAGCCTGTGCCGGAACAGTACTGGGCAGCACTGGGTCTGAAAAAAGGTGGCAATATTCATATTGCGCGGGATCAGGGTCAGCCAGTGGCAGCGATTATTCCAGCTGTCACGCCAGACGGTTATAGCGGCGCTATTTCGATGATTATCGGAATTAACTTTAATGGCTCTATTGCCGGCGTGCGCGTAGTAGAACATCGGGAAACCCCCGGGCTCGGCGACAAAGTGGACCTGAAAAAGAGCGACTGGATTCTGAGCTTTAATGGCAAGTCCTTGGTCAACCCCCAAGCCAGTGGTTGGAAAGTCAAAAAGGAAGGCGGTGAGTATGATCAGTTTACCGGCGCCACCATCACCCCTAGGGCAGTGATCAACCAAGTTCTGAAAACTCTGCAATACTTTGAGGATGATCGCGAGCGTCTGCTACAGATTGCCGCCGCGAACGCCGCACGTGAAAACGAACAGGCAGCACTATGAGCAGCGAAGTCACTACTGAGGTCACCACCGAAGGACCCAGCATTTCCGAAGTCACCAAAAACGGTCTTTGGACGAATAACCCAGCGCTGGTACAACTGCTCGGTCTCTGCCCGCTGTTAGCGGTTACCGGCAGTGTCGTCAATGCATTGGGCCTAGGCCTTGCCACCATGGCAGTTCTCATTGGCTCCAACACCATAGTCTCGCTGATTCGCAACCATGTTAGCGATGCCGTCAGACTGCCCGCCTTTGTGATTATTATCGCTGCCTTTGTCACCTGCGCCGAACTGTTAATGAAAGCCTACACCTATGACCTGTATCAGATTTTGGGTATTTTTATCCCGCTGATCGTCACCAACTGCGCCATTCTTGGTCGCGCTGAAGCCTTTGCCAGCAAGCACCATGTAGGCTTAGCGGCACTAGACGGCCTGATGATGGGACTGGGATTTTTACTGGTCTTGGTTGCTCTCGGCGCGATTCGCGAACTGTTTGGCCAGGGCACGCTATTCGCCAGCATGCACCTGCTGTTTGGCCCAGTTGCCAACGGGTGGATGCTGCAGCCCTTTGGTGAGAACTACAGCTTCCTGATCGCGGTTTTACCCCCGGGTGCATTCTTGGTCACCGGACTGCTGATTGCGGGTAAAAATTATATAGACGCCGCCCTTAAGCGCCGCGCCGATGCCCAGCGAGATCGTCCCGTTAAAGGTGCCAAGCGCATCAGAACCACAGGTCATATCAGCTGATAAAAAGCTCACACAGGGACGGTAGAGTTAGATGAATAAAAGCGGCGCATGGTTAACCCAGTACGCACTGGAACAGCTCGGCATTAGCCATACTTTTGGGATACCCGGTGTGCAAAATGCCGAGATCTACCACCAGCTCAATCAGTCAGAGCAGATCACCCCTCTTTTAGTCAATCACGAAATGAACGCCGCCTTTATGGCCGACGCAGTCAGTCGCACTCGCGCGGGCAGCGTTGGCACCCTGCTGATCGTTTCCGGCTCCGGAGTGACTCATGCAATCAGCGGCATAGGGGAAGCCTATTTAGCTGGGATTCCGCTTTTGATTATTGCAGGTGCCAACAGCCAATCAAGTGCCAATAGCCAATTGAGTGCCAATAGTCAGCCAAGCGGTTATTCGTCGATTGACGCAAAAGAAATACTCAAGCCCCTGACCAAAGCAATCTTTAGCATCAGCGAACAGCAGCAGATCGTCGAGACATTATTTACCGCCTACAGAGTCGCCACCAGTGATCGTCCAGGGCCCGTATTTGTGGAGATCCCCCTCGACGTCCAGATGCTTTCCGCCGACATAGTCGAACCTCTGCCACTCTACGGTCAGAAGAGCCCACGCGCCAATGAAGAAATCGAAGCCATCAGCGATGCCGATTTAAACGCCGTCGCGACACAACTTCTCAGCGCAGAGCACCCAGGAATTATTGTCGGCTGGGGAGCGGTGGACGCCCAGACCCAAGTCATTGCCCTAGCCCAACAGATAGGCGCGCCAGTCTGCACAACCCTCTCTGGCGTCAGCAGCTTTCCTGCCCAGCATCCATTGCACGCCGGCATTATCTTTGGCCCGGCAGCGGTGCCCAGTGCAGAGAATGCCTTTAAAGATTGCGACTGCCTGCTCGCCATAGGCACCAACTTAAATGAAACCGACACTGCCAGTGGCAGTGCAGAACTACCAGACAATATTATTTATATCACCAACGACCAAAGCCGCAGCGACGACCAAGAAGCCGCCATCGCACTGCATGGCAATATCCAACAGATCACCACCGACCTGCTCTACACAATCCAGAAACAACAGCCAGCGGCGATCAGCAGAAAAGCCTTGGTCGACGATATCGCCAATCACAAAGCGCAGTTCAAAAAAGACTGGCAGAGCCATAACAGCCGAGGTCTTGTGAATCCCGCAGTATTTTTTGACAAGCTTCATGCCGCAGTCAGCGACGACGCCATTATTATTACCGACGACGGCCTGCACACTTATCTGGCCGCCAAATTAATGCCGGTTAATAGCCCACGCAGCTTTATCTCACCCTCGAGCTTCAACGCCATGGGCTATTGCATGCCCGCAGTTAATGCCGCCAAACTGGTCAACCCAGAAAAACAGGTTATAGGGATAGTCGGCGACGGCGCCATGTTGATGAGCGGCATGGAAGCACTGACCGCTGTGCGTGAAAGCCTCGGCACCATCTACTGTATATTCAATGACGGCAAACTCTCGCGCGTCAATCACAGCCAGCGAGTCAGCGACAGCCAAACCACCTGCACCCAACTCGGCAATATCAACTGGGGCGCCTTCGCCGACTCTATAGAGTGCGGCTATATTCCGGTCAGACATAACAACGATATAGAAGTCGCCTTGCGCCACGCCTTAGAAACCGCGTCCCACAATCAGCCAGTGATTCTCGACATCACTATCGACTATTCCCGCCGCAGTAACTATGCGCAGGGCGTGGAGAAAACCCAGGCAGCGAGATTTACTGGTGGCAATAAGTTGGGGATATTGGGACGGGCGATAGTGCGCAAGCTTACTGGCTAGGGTATTTATAGACTATAAACACCCTGTCTAGAGTCGAATTAGACTCGATTTAATAGCTTTCCAAGTCTTTATCAAACAACATCTCTATATCGCGAAAAGCCTTAAACTCTAGATAATTATTGCTCGGATCGCGGACAAACAGCGTTGCCTGCTCACCTTGACGACCTTCAAAACGCAGATAGGGTTCGATAACAAACTCAACCCCCTGCTGTTCAAGCTTGACCACAAATTGTTGGTACTGATCCCAGTCGAGAATCACACCAAAATGGGAAGCCGGCACCGCATGGCCATCCACGGCATTAGTGGTCACCGAGGGATGGTCTTGGGGTTCTACCAGATGTGCCACTAACTGATGACCAAAGAAATCAAAATCAATCCAGCGATCGGATTCGCGACCGGTTTTACAGCCTAAAATATCGCCGTAAAAGGTTCGGGCTGCCTCGAGGTTAGTGACTGGGAACGCTAGATGGAAGCGTGGGCGGTTTTCGCTCTTTGTGGTCATGGTGATTGCTCAGGTGAATTGATTAGCGCTATATATACAGGCTACTTAGTTTGCGTTATAAGCCGACTGGAGTAAATAACTCACCAGGGCAGTGCATCCAAATCCACATTGCCACCACTGAGAATAATCGCCACCCGCTTGCCAGAAAACATTTCACGATTCTCCATCACAGCTGCCACAGCCACTGCGGCGGAGGGCTCAATAACAATTTTCATACGCATCCATACCAGGCGCATGGCCTCAACAATGGCCTGTTCTGAGGTCAGGACAATATCATTCACCTGCTCAGTGATAATAGAGAAATTACTTATACCCAGAGTTGATCTGAGGCCATCGGCAATAGTCTCGGGCACTTGACTCTCAACCCGCTGACCACTGGTAAATCCCTGCCAAGCATCGCTGGCACCACGAGGTTCTGCGCCAATCACGCTAATCGTCTTACCGCTATTGTGGGCGATGGCATGAGCAGCAATTGCGGTGCCCGCCAACAGGCCACCGCCGCCTACAGGAGTGATAATAATATCTGGGAAACAATCTAGCTGATCGAGGGTTTCTAATGCTGCGGTGCCCTGCCCGGCAATAATTTCCTCATTGTCGAAGGGGTGGACCAAGGTGCTGCCAGTGACCTGCATCTCTGCTGCAACAGCGGCCTCGCGATCAGCCATGGTGGGGGTACATTCGATGACCTTGGCGCCATAGCCACGAACCGCCTGCTTTTTTACTAGGGGGGCATTTTCCGGCATGACCACGGTGCAGTTGGCTCCTCGCAGTGCTGCGGCCCAGGCAAGTGCGGCGCCATGATTGCCTGAGGAGTGGGTTATCACGCCTTTTGCCAAGCTCTCAGTGTCCATTGAAAAAACCGCATTGCAGCCACCACGCGCTTTAAAAGCGCCGACTTTCTGCAAGTTCTCGGCTTTGAAGTAGAGTTCGCAGCCAAGCAATTTATTGATTTCATGGCTCTGCATAATGGGTGTGCGATGAATATACGGTTTGATGCGCCCATGGGCTTCTTCGATGTGACTGAAATTGATATTCATAAGTATGCCTTTGCTGACTGCTCTTCACTTAGTGCCTTGTGACTTATTAAGGATTCAGCTTAGCCTACTTTCGATATTAACCAATGGTTTGTGAAAGCTATTTTTTATTTATTGTAGTGTTAGGGTCAGACTCGGACTTCCCTATAACAAGTACGCCCGGCTGCCTCTAATTCGAGTCTTATATATATTTCAATCACTTACACAGGTCCGACCCCGTTCACCATAGACTTATATCGTCTCGACAGACCCGGCTAATATGTCATCCCGACAGAGCGCAGCGACGAGGGATCTTCTGCCACCTACTACGAGATCTCTCACATACGTTCGAGAAGACAGAGCTATGCTGGAAGTGAGGGATTGATACCTTAGGCCCAGACTCGGATAGGGCGCAACTGTGCGTTAGGGTTTAGATTTACCCCCTCCACTCCATTCGTGGACCAAAAGCGGTTGCCCCGGTCTGTTGTTGCCAGTACTGCTTGATCTCTTCTGAGCCTGAGTCGGGTAGAACCACTTTGAGTACCGCATAGAGATCACCCTGGCCGTCTTTGTGTACCAGCCCATGGCCTTTGATTCGCAGGCGCTGCCCAGTTTGGCTGTTGGCGGGAATCCTGAGTTTTACTTTTCCTGACAGGGTCGGAAGCTCAACACTAGTCCCCAGGGCGGCTTCCCAGGGTGCAAGGGGAACAATGATAATCAGGTCCTGGGCTTCGATCTCGAACAGCGAGTGTGGCACCAGATTAATGCGCAGGTAGAGGTCCCCGGGGGGAGCATCACCAAGGCCCTGAGCGCCCTGCCCTTTAAGATGGATGCGCTCGCCATCGACTACCCCTGCGGGAATTTTTACATTGAGGATTTTGCTGACCTGGCTAACCCGGCCCGAATCATCGCGGTGGGAAAAACTATAGGAGATCCGTTTCGACCTGGTGGTCAAGGTGTCTTCAAGAGAGATCTGTAGTTCGGTTTCAATATCTTGGCCTTTTCTAGCAGAATTTGGCGTCGAAAAAATCTGCCGGGAAGCGCCATGGGTGCCAACGCCCTGTGCTGGCTGATCGGCTCCACCAAAAAGTGACGAGAAGAAGGCTGAGAAGCGGCCCTGACCAAAGGATGACTGGGAATTCTACTCTGCTGTTCCGCCCTGTGCCTGCCGCTGTCCGTATTCCTGCACACCAGAGTCCCATAACGAGTGGTATTGAGCACGCTTGCTCGGATCTTTTAAAACTTCATAGGCTTCGGCGATCTGTTTGAATTTTTCTTCGGCCTCATGAAGTCCACTGACATCTGGGTGGTATTTTCTAGCCAGCTTGCGGTAGGCGTTTTTGATGGTTTCACTGTCGGCGTCAGGGGCAACCGAGAGTGTTTTGTAGTAGTCCTGAAAATCCATATTTCATCCTTCGTCCTTGAAGCCAATACTATCGTTGCAAATCTATGCGGGCTTATTACTATTAGCTTAGTCCAAAATTCGATGGAACGATTAAGCTAGCTGGGCAGAGTTAATCTATTCTATTTTTCTGAACTGCCATATACTTTTGGTCTTACCCAGCAGGGTTAGGCAATGATTAACGTCTGCACTGACTGTAGATCTTGAGAAGGATTAAATGGCGGGATAGAACAATTACAAAACTGGTTGTCACTACCGAATCTGGTGCTGGGTGAAGTCGCAGTATTTAACCGCGATTTACAATAATCTGAGGGCAGCAGAAATTGAAATTGCCTTCCCGCAGATGGATGTGCATATGCGCAGCTAATTAATCGCCTTATAAGTTCCTGCGATCAATTAACAGTGGCCATAAAAAAATCTCCGCCACCGGAATAGGCGACAGAGATTTTTTAGACTGTTACTTATCAACTCTTTTTAAGAGCTAATTCAACGCTAGAGAATATCGCGACCTTTATTGGCAGCAATGCGCAAGCGCAGAGCATTGAGCTTAATAAAGCCTTCAGCATCGGCTTGGTTGTAGGCACCGCCGTCATCTTCGAAGGTCGCTATATTGGCATCAAATAGACTGTCATCAGACTTTCGACCGACAACAGAAACACTGCCCTTATAGAGCTTAATGCGCACATCACCGTTAACCGGCTCCTGGCTCTGATCGATAGCAGTCTGCAACATCAGACGCTCCGGTGCCCACCAGTAACCGTTATAGATCAGCTTGGCGTAACGCGGCATCAACTCATCTTTCATATGTGCGACTTCGCGATCCAGGGTGATGGACTCAATAGCGCGATGGGCTTTCATCATCACAGTACCCGCTGGTGTCTCGTAACAGCCGCGGGATTTCATACCCACATAGCGGTTCTCAACGATATCCAGACGACCTACACCATGGGCGCCGGCAACCTTGTTTAAATATTCAATCACAGTCGCCGGTGACATATCTTCGCCATCGATAGCGACAATATCGCCCTTCTTATAGCTGATAGTCATATAACAAGCTTCGTCTGGAGCTTCCTCAGGCGAAACAGTCCAGCGCCACATATCGTCTTCGGCTTCGGACCAAGGATCTTCCAAGTTGCCACCCTCATAAGAGATATGCAGCAGGTTGGCATCCATTGAGAACGGCGATTTTTTACCGCGCTTCATCTCAACCGGAATATTATGCTCTGCGCAGTAGTCCATTAACTTGTCGCGTGAATTCAGATCCCATTCACGCCATGGGGCAATCACTTTAATGCCCGGCTTTAGTGCATAGGCACCCAGCTCAAAACGCACCTGGTCGTTGCCCTTGCCTGTTGCGCCGTGGGAAATGGTGTCGGCACCGGTTTCATTGGCAATTTCAATCAGTCGCTTGGCGATCAAGGGACGGGCAATAGACGTACCCAGCAGATACTCGCCTTCATAGATGGTGTTGGCGCGGAACATGGGGAAGACAAAATCCCGGGCATATTCTTCGCGCAGATCATCGATATAAATTTCTTTGACGCCCAGGGCTTCAGCCTTGGCGCGAGCGGGTTCGACTTCTTCACCCTGGCCGATATCGGCAGTGAAGGTAACGACTTCGCAGTTATATTCTTCCTGCAACCATTTGACGATAACCGAGGTATCTAATCCGCCGGAGTAGGCTAAAACAACTTTATTGACTGATGACAAGTGACGTAATCCTTTGCTTGAGGTGACGAGGCGGCGATTTTACCCTAAGACTAAGCGTTTTAGTATGGGCTGAGGGCAGTAATCTCAGACTCATCATAGAGGCGTCCACCGGCGGCTAAAAAAGCGTCGAGCTCGGACTGGTTGGGGAAACTGTAATAGCCTGCGGCTGTCTGTTGCGGATGCGCAGCCAAACCCTGCCCCGCACTTAGGTTGGCTACAGCACTCAGTATCTGCTGGCAGCCACCAGTATAGAGATTGATCACATTGAGCAGATAAGACTGTTGTCGATTTAGAGGAATCTCTGAGATAGAAATAATATCGCCATTATCGATACCGCCGTCTTGAATATAGTGCAGGGTCGAGGCGATCTGACTGTCATTATTTTGCATTGCTCTAAAGGTGGCCATCACGCCGCGATAATTCGGCAGCAACCCAGAGTGCAAATTGATAATGCCGTGCTTGGGCAGGGCAATCACCGCCTCGCGAATAATCAAACCAAAGCGCACTGAGATAATAAGCTCTGGCTCCGTGGCGGCAATTCGCGCAATGCCTTGGGGACTATTAACCTTGTTATCCAGATCGGCAAAGCCCTGTAACTGACAACCGGCACTCTCAGCCAACTGCTCAAAACTCGGGCGACCATCCATAAGCAGCTGCCGTTCAAAGGCGGCAAGTTCCACTAACGGCTCTGGCAATGTCTTATCAGCACCGACCTTTTCAGAGATAAATATCGACAGCCTGTGTTCGGCGAAATGTTCAGTTAAACCCTTGATTAGAAGGCTCAACGCCATATGACTTGCCAGATCGCGGTTGGTGAGTAGGGTTATCTTCATTAGTTGCTCGATTTTTATGCATACCTTTCCACAAAACCTGTCATGACACCACTGTTTCCGGTAGCATTCACCGACAACTGTGGATACGGCTTCAATGGACAAGATTACCCTTACACAACCGGACGATTGGCACCTGCACCTGCGTGATAACAGCATGCTGACTGCGACCGTGCCCGCCGCCGCAAGAGGCTTTGGTCGCGGTATTATTATGCCCAATCTGATGCCTCCGGCAACTACCGTGGCTCAGGTGGGTGCATACCGCCAGCGCATTTTGGCCCAGCGCCCAGCAGGCTCTAACTGGGAGCCGTTAATGGTTCTCTATCTCACCGACAATACCACCGTCGATGAAATTCGCGCCGCCAAAGAATGTGGATTTATCCATGGCTGCAAGTATTATCCGGCAGGGGCGACTACCAATTCCGATTCCGGTGTTACCAGCCTTAACAATATCCAAAAGGTTCTGCAGACCATGCAGGAAGTGGGCATGGTGTTGCAATTGCACGGCGAAGTCACCGCTAGCGAAATTGATATCTTTGATCGCGAAGCAGTATTTATCGAGCGCCATCTGCGCGGTCTGGTGCAGCACTACCCCAAGTTAAAAATTATCTTTGAGCATATTACGACCCTCGAAGCAGCAGAGTTTGTCGCTGCCGCCGGTGATAATGTGGCCGCCACCATTACCCCTCAGCACCTGCTCTACAATCGCAACCATATGTTGGTTGGCGGTATTAGACCGCACCTGTTTTGTCTGCCGATTCTAAAGCGTGATGTTCATCAGCATGCACTGATTAAAGCTGCCACTAGCGGCAGCCCAAAGTTCTTTTTGGGTACTGATTCTGCACCCCATGCCCAGGATAAAAAAGAGAGTGCCTGTGGCTGCGCTGGCTGCTTTAGCCATCACGCAGCGATTGAACTCTATGCTCAGGCCTTTGAAGAGGCCGGCGCCCTGGACAAGCTCGAGGGCTTTGCCAGCAACTATGGTGCAGACTTTTATGGCCTGCCGAGAAACACCTCAAGCATTACCTTATTACGCCAACCCTGGCAGCTGCCCGCAGCGATTCCGTTTGACGATTCGCAACTGATTCCTCTCGGCGCTGGTACCACTCTGAATTGGAAAATGGACCACTAATGGATATGTCGCCGATCATCAAAGAGTCTGATAGTGAAGAGTATACGAATAATATTGCCGAACGCTTTCGCGGGTTTTTACCCGTTGTAATAGACGTTGAAACCGGTGGTTTTAACTCTCGCACCGACGCACTGCTGGAAATTGCCGCGGTGATTCTGGAGATGGATGCTCAGGGCAATATCCAAATAAAAGAGACTCACAGTCGAAATGTTGATCCGTTTCCCGGCGCCGTGGTTGAAAAAGCCGCGCTGGAATTTACCGGTATTGATCTCTATGACCCGGAACGTATGCCGGAGGAAGAAGGTGAAGCACTGCGCGATATCTTTCGACCCATCCGCCATGAGATCAGCGCAACCGGCTGCACTCGCTCTGTGATGGTGGCCCATAATGCCCATTTTGATCTGGGTTTTGTTAACGCGGCGGTGAACCGAAACCAGATTAAACGCAATCCGTTTCACCCCTTCTCCTGCTTCGATACCTCCACCCTAGCCGGCCTAGCCTATGGTCAAACCGTATTGGCCAAAGCCTGCCAGGCGGCGAAGATGGACTTTGATAATCGCAGTGCTCACAGCGCCCTCTACGACGCAGTGAAAACCGCAGAGCTGTTCTGCGGTATTGTGAATCGCTGGAAAGACCTGGGCGGTTGGCCCACTGAGACTGAAGCTGAGACCGAATAGCCTGTTAATAGCGGCTATTCGTTCCTAGCAGAGGCTTACGGTTACAAGAACTAACATTACAAACGCTAATATTTACAAGCGCTAGCAACTACTGACTCTGCGCGTTCTTTCTATCCACCCAGAAATCAGCCTTTTCAATCCCCAAAGCCTGGGGATCAAAGCTCGGATCTACACCCGCATCCAACTGCTGTTCATAATCTTTGAGTGCCACCAGAGCGGGGCGCTGCAGGATAATGATCGCAACAATATTCAACCAGGCCATAAGGCCTACACCCACATCACCCAGTGCCCAAGCCAGATCGGCGCTCTTTAAACCACCGTACATGACCGATGTAAGCACCAGCACTTTCAGTAGATTAGCCAACCATGGACGATGTACCTTGCGGTTAATAAACATCACGTTGGTTTCGGCAATATAGTAGTAGGCAACAATGGTGGTGAAGGCGAAAAACAACAGCGCAATAGCCAACACGCTGCTACCAAAGCCTGGCATTACTGTATCAAAGGCCGCCTGCACATAGGCTGGACCCACATCGATACCGGGCAGACCCTGATAGAGATAGGTGCCATCGGCGCCCTCGACATTGTAGAGACCGGTCAACAAAATCATAAACGCCGTCGCTGAACAAATAAGCAGCGTATCCACGTAAACCGAAAAGGCCTGCACCAAACCCTGCTTGGCGGGATGTGAGACTTCTGCCGCCGCAGCTGGATGAGGGCCACTGCCCTGCCCCGCTTCGTTGGAGTAAACACCGCGCTTAACACCCCAGGCCACGGCCATACCAATAATCGCGCCGTAACCGGCATCGAGGCCAAAGGCACTATTGATAATTAACTTGGTGACTGTGGGGACCATATCGATATTGAGAAATACCACGGTAAAGGCAATCAAAATATAGCCAGCAGCCATCACCGGCACCACTACCTGAGCAAAGTTGGCGATGCGTTTAACGCCGCCAATCACAATCAGCGCCAGACCGATGGCCAGTACCGATGCTGTGACCAGCGCCGGAATCTCCCAGGCATTATTCATGGCGGCAACAATACTGTTGGCCTGAATACCCGGCAGACAAAAGCCCATAGCAATAATAGTCGCCACGGCAAAGGTCCAGGCGTACCATTTTTGACCCATGGCTTTTTCAATGTAATAGGCTGGGCCACCGCGGTAGCTGCCATTGTCATCCAGCTCTTTATAAATCTGTGCCAGAGTGGCTTCTATATAAGCGGTGGATGCACCGAGAAAGGCCACGGTCCACATCCAGAAAACCGCTCCTGGACCACCAATGGCAATGGCAGTGGCAACGCCGGCAATATTACCAGTGCCAACCCGTCCAGAGAGGGACATGGTCAATGCCTGAAAAGATGAGACGCCGGCTTCGGAGCTCTTGCCTTCACGCATAATTTTTAACATATGGCCGAAGTGACGAACTTGCAGGAAACGTGTGCGCAGTGAAAAGTAGAGCCCGGTGCCAAGGCACAGATAGATCAGCGCCGAACTCCAGATAATACCATTGAGATAGTTAACAAATGCTTCCACGATTAATCCCTATTGTGTTTATTGCCGTTTAAGCACGGCGTTTATTTTTCTATGTCTATTTCTATGTCTATCTCTTTTGTCTTGCTAGTCGAGGGCTAATCGATCCGCCTCTGCAAAAATTGGGTCAAAACCGGCCACAAAATCCTCGACCGATTCTGCATCAGCGAACTGCAGGGCAGGCACCTCAATACCAGAGAAGTAACTAGGATAGGGCGAAAACTCACCCCACTGGCTTACTTGGGCGGTGATACTAACAACAATGATCAACATTACAAAGCCGAGAGCGGAAACCCAGCGCTGGCGAGGTAGCATATTAGTCGCTAGGGCAAAGTTAGCTGAGAGTAAAAGCCCCGCAAGCAACAGAGCAATCAGCGGGGTCAAGACTAATGCCACTGATTGGGTGCCCAGATTATAACCAAGCAATGCGATCAGCCACTCCGCCAGAGAATAGGCCAGACCTGCCAGCAGGATTAAGCAGTAATGACTTAAGAAATGACTTTCGCTGCGCAAGAAACGACCCAGCCCGCCCCAAAACAGCGCCAACATAAGCAGCCCCGCCTGAGTGCCAAGAATTGTCGAGAGCACATTTTTCCACTGCCATTCAATATAGCTGCTGGCATAGAGGGACCCCACATCCAGCATCAGGCTGATGATGAAAAGTGGCAACCAAATAGACAGTCGGTTTAATCTCCCCACATCCTGTTCAAGATGATGCAGCTCTTTAGCCGGATCCACTGGATGGCTGTCCGAGAGAATACGCAATCGAGTGCGGCCAATCTTTAACTCTGCACCCTCGCCGAGTAGGATTTTTGACTCCGGCTCTTGGGGTTCAGAGCTCGTGAATAAAGAGTTCGTTAATAAAGAGCTCGGCGCCCGAGGATTTTTAACAACCTCGACGCCATTAAGGCTATCCAGATCCGTTAGCTGCCACCCGCCCTCAACACCGTTAGTCGAGTCGATAGCATCAAGGCGCAGATGCTCTGGAGAAATATGGGCGTCTCCAAGCACCACATCGTTCTGATAACTGCGACCAATTGTCACCGCCGAACCCTCGACAGTGAAATAGCGCTGACGCCTGCCACCCCAGCCCAACAGTTCAATAATTACTGCCATTGCGCCACCTCCATAAACTTGCGCGCATAGGCTTTAGCATTTTCGCGACTGATGCTGGCCAAAGTAAAGTGACTGATAAAAGCTGCGCGGGAATCGTCGACAGTGCCCTGCAAAAATAAGACGTCGTAGAGTTCCGGGTAGTCTTTATAGGCCCGAGCACAAAATACCGCCTTAGTTTTTCTCTCCGGCCGTGCCTCAATATCACCGGCCGCGACAAATTGGCTATCACATTGATAGTCGCCAACATCTTTTTCACGGGCCTTATTGCCCGGGGCGAAATCACTGAATAGACGTTGATAATAAGCATAAAACTGCAGCTGATTGAGCTTGTCCGCCTCCAACCAAAAGAACTGATGTTCAATCACACCACTGTTAAATTTGGCATTGAGATAAATATTATCTTCACTGCGACAGGTGCGGTCGGCATTCAGCAGTTGGGCTTTGTCAGAACTACTATTGGACCCACCCCAGCATCTAAAAAAGGGTGACAGCTCATTGACCACCAGGGCTTCGCCAAGAGCAATGGTCGGCCAGTCGAGAGCCAGCAGTTGGGCGAATTTTTTTTGCTGGTCGGCAATTAACTGTTGACCAATTCGCTGGCGGATATTCTCTACCCCCTGGCCACGCAATTGATGTTCGGCGATTAACTGCTGTAGCGCCGTCACCGGCACCAAAAAACTCACCTGATTGCCGGCGGTGGAAACATTGATACCCACCACTTCCCCCGCCTGATTAAGCGTTGGCCCGCCGCTCATGCCCGAGTTCAGTGAACCGGTAAAATGCACCCGCGGGTGATAGCTAGTTTGATTGATGCCATTGTAGGTGCCGGGGACGACGGTCATGCCCAGATCAAGGGGATTGCCCAGCGCGTACACTGGCACTCCGATGGGGGGCTCAGCTGTGGCCAAAGGCAGCACCGGCGTGATCTGGCCAGTGGCTTGAACCAGCGCCAAGTCATTGATCACATCCACATCGACCAGAGTCAGGCTATTGGCTGCACCACTGGCACTGAGATATTCAATACGATATTGCTCAGGCTTGCTGGCGGCCATTTGCACCACGTGAAAATTGGTCGCGATCAGGCCGCTGTCGTTGACCACAAAGCCTGAACCAATGGCACTCTTACTCCCGGAAGTAATATCAATAATTCTAATTTGCAGAATGCCGGCTTTGTTATCGGCAAACAATGTGCGGGCACTGTCGCTCTGGGCGAAAACCGAGGTCGGCTTGCCGAGTAAAAATACTATTAGCAAAACAGTGATCAGCAGAAATGCCAGTCGAAGAGGCTGGCTCTGAAGGGTATTTTTATCAATGCTCAATATGATTTTCCTGTCGCAATGCATAGGTATTCTTTCAAGTGATGCATAGGTATTCTTTCAAGTGATCCAAGGTATTACAAGTGCAACGTCACGGCTCGTAGCTATTTATATAGAGGCCGCGTTAAACTACAGGCCAGGTAAATAGCTCAGCTTGCAGGCATAGTCTACGCTACTAGTTTATTAGCGTAATCCTAGGTGTTTTTCAGCCACGCTTTATCCATTGCACTCCCATACCGTAACAGGAAATTCGAACAGATGACCGACTCATTTAAAGAAGCCGCACTTAAATACCATACCCATCCGACACCCGGTAAATTAGAAATTCGCCCGACTAAACCGCTGGCGAATAAGCGCGACTTATCTCTGGCCTATTCCCCCGGTGTGGCCCACGCCTGTGAGTTGATTGTGGAGAATCCTACAGAAGTCGCCTCGGTCACTGCCCGCGGTAATCTGGTAGCGGTAATCACCAATGGCACTGCGGTACTAGGTCTGGGCAATATTGGCCCGCTGGCGTCGAAGCCGGTGATGGAAGGCAAGGCGGTACTGTTTAAGAAATTTGCCAATATCGATGTCTTCGATATTGAAGTGGACGAAACCGATGTCAATAAGCTAGTGGATATTATCGCCTCTCTTGAGCCAACCTTTGGCGGTATTAACCTTGAAGATATCAAGGCGCCCGAGTGTTTTATGGTGGAGAAGAAACTCCGCGAGCGCATGAAGATCCCGGTGTTTCACGACGATCAACACGGCACCGCCATTGTGGCCGCCGCGGCTATCTATAACGGCCTGCGCATAGTGGATAAAAAGTTTGAAGATGTAAAACTGGTGGTCTCAGGTGCTGGCGCTGCCAGTATCGCCTGTGTCGACCTGCTGGTAAGCATGGGCCTGCAAAAGAAAAATGTACGCATGATTGACCGCACCGGTGTTATTTATGCCGGCCGCAAAGACGGTATGAATCCTTGGAAAGAGGATTACGCTGTCGAGACCAGCGATCGCACCATTGACGATGCTATCGAAGGTGCCGATCTATTTATGGGCCTCTCAGGAGCCGGTGTCTTAAACGGCGAGCTGGTGAAAAAGATGGGGCCAAAACCCATTATTCTTGCCATGTCCAATCCGATTCCAGAGATCATGCCGGAAGAAGCCATGGCCGCCCGCCCTGACGCGATCGTCGCCACCGGCCGTTCCGACTACCCCAACCAAGTTAACAATGTCCTTTGCTTCCCGTTTATTTTCCGCGGCGCACTAGACTGCGGTGCTTCAACAATCAACGAAGAGATGAAGATGGCCGCGGTGCGCGCCATTGCCGATCTGGCCACTATGGAAACCTCTGATGTGGTGGCTGCGGCTTACGCTGATGAAGCACTTAAGTTTGGCCCTGAATATCTGATTCCCAAAGCCTTTGATCCACGCCTTATTGAAGTAGTCCCTATGGCAGTGGTGAAAGCCGCCATGGAGAGTGGCGTGGCAACCCGTCCTATCGAAGATTTAGAAGCCTATCGTCAGACTCTCAATGAATTTATTAATCAGGCCGGCCTGTTTATGCAGCCGATTATTGAAATGGCGAAAAAAGCCCCGGCGCGTATTGTCTATGCCGAAGGGGAAAACGACGATGTGTTGTTGGCCGTGCAAGCGGTATTGGACGAGCAGATCGCCATGCCAGTTCTGGTCGGCCGTCGCGCCGGTATGGAACAAAAAATTGACCGTCTCGGTCTGCGTATTGATCTCGACAAAGATGTGGAGATATTTGATCCCAGCGATAATGATCGCCATGAGCAGTACGCGGCGTTTTATCACGAGAGCGTCGGCCGTCACGGTGTCTCGGTGGATGCTGCACGCAAGATTATGCGTGATGATCAAACTGCCATAGCCGCAGTGATGGTTGCCCGCGGCGAAGCCGATGGCCTTATCTGTGGCAAGGTGGGTCGCTTTGATTTCCATCTCCGTGAAATCATGCATCTGCTCGGCCCTGCTCATAAAGAGGAATTAGTCTCCTCTGCTGCCGTATTATTGCTGCCAGATGGCCCGCTATTTTTGGCTGACACCGCAATGAATGTGGATCCCACTGCCGAGGAACTGGTAAAGATTACCGAAGCCAGTATCGATCTGGTGAAGCGCTTTGGTATTGAACCTAAGGTGGCCCTGCTATCTCACTCAAACTTTGGCACAGCCAATACTGCCTCGGCGCGGAAAATGCGCCTAGCCAGCGAGCTGTTGCGAGAAGCTCATCCAGAGCTGCAAATTGACGGTGAGATGCATGTGCTCAGCGCGCTGAACCCAAAATTGCGCAAAACGATCTATTCGCAGTCGACCCTTGAGGGCCGTGCCAATGTCTTGGTGATGCCTAATTTGGATGCTGCCAATATTGCCATGGGATTGATTCGATCGCTGACCGATGCATTGTTAATCGGGCCCTTTATCAATGGCTTTAGTAAGCCAGCACACATTGTGATTCCCTCGGTGTCTTCACGGGGTATCTTTAATATGACGGCATTAACTGTTGCAGATATTCAGCACAGTAAGTAAACAAATAGAAGGATTGATCGCTGAGTCGCTGTTTAGATAAGGAGCGGTTTAGATAAGTAGCTATTTAGACAACTAGCCCTTTTTTATGTCGGGCTGCTCAGATTACTCTTTTAGCGCCAGCGCCATCTGATAGAACTGCTTTTTGTCGCCGCCAGTAATCTTGGCGGTGAGTGCCGCGGCTTTAGCGGTGGGCAATTCTGCCAACAGCAGACGCAGAACCCGTTCACCATCGACGGTTACAGCGCTTTCAGTCTCTTCCCTGCCGGCCAATACCAAGACGATTTCACCGCGTTGCTGATTGCTGTCCGCCTCAACGATGCTCAGCAGCTCAGCCAGAGTGCCATGCAGATAGGTCTCAAAGGTTTTGCTCAGCTCACGGGCGATAAACCCGCTATGCTCGGGGCCAAACACGTCAATACTATCCTTTAATGTTTCCAAGATACGATGGGGTGCCTCATAAAACACCATGGTTTCGGGCACAGCCGAAAGTTCCTCGAGTACCTTTTTACGCTGGGTACTCTTGGCAGGCAAAAAGCCAATAAACCTAAATCGATCGGTGGGCAGACCTGCTACGCTCAGTGCAGCAATGGCCGCACAGGCGCCGGGGACTGGAATCACACTAATGCCCTGCTGCCGCGCCGCTAATACCAGGCGATATCCAGGATCCGAAATCAGCGGCGTACCGGCATCGGAAATAAGTGCGATATCATGGCCGGCATTCAGCTGCACCAGAATCTTGTGGCTGCTTTTTTTGTCACTGTGGTCGTGATAGGCCATCAATGGGGTATCGATGCGAAAATGATCCAGCAATTTTTTGCTGTGACGGGTATCCTCACAGGCAACCGCCTTCACTGATTGAAGGATCTCTACTGCTCGGGGTACCATATCACCCAGATTGCCTATGGGTGTGGCGACTACATACAACGTACCGGATTGATTTGAGTTCATGACTAAACGACTTTTTCTCTCGATGATTTATGCGCTGGCCATCTTAGCCTTTATCGGGGGCTGTGCGCCAAC
>CAXAFJ010000007.1:0-54792 GCA_963968025.1 uncultured Pseudomonadales bacterium
ATCATTTAGCTCCCAATTACAGCAAAATTTACAGCAAAACTCATAGCAAAACTAAGAGTACACAGCTGTGAATTATTATTTTTATAATTTACTGACCCAGCAGGCTGGCCTCGCGGGCCAACTGCTCAATCTCATCCCAGCGCTGCTCGCGCACTAGTTGCGCGGGACAGATCCACGAGCCGCCGACACATAGTACATTTGGCAGGGACAGATATTCCATTACATTGTGCAGACCAATGCCACCGGTGGGACAAATTCTGGCGTCACCAAAGGGACCGGACAGGGATTTGATCATGGCGGCGCCACCTGCAGCTTCAGCGGGAAAAAACTTAAAGTCCCGATAGCCACATTCCATGCAGCGCATCAATTCACTGGCCGAGGAGATACCGGGCAACAGACCAATTGAAGAGTCCGCCGCCGCAGTCAACAGCTTGTCGGTGCTGCCGGGGGAGACCATAAACTGGCAGCCCAAATCTTCTGAGAGTTTCACCTGATCAGCGGTACATACAGTGCCAGTACCGACAATCGCACCGGGAACCTGCTGCACAATTTGGCGAATGCCCTCTACAGCTGCGGCAGTTCTCAGGGTTACTTCAAGCACATTCAAACCACCTGTAATAAGCGCTTTTGCCAGAGGCACAGCATCTTCTACACGGTCGATAACAATTACTGGGATTACCGTATTACCGGCTAAAAGATCTCGCACTGATCACTCCTTAAGTGTTTTGTAATTAACTATTTTTTATTATTAAACATTGAGCAGCTTCTTCGCCGCGCCCAACAATCCGAGTTTATTGTGTGTCACTAGATAGATCGGTATAGGCTCGAGATAGGTAGCAAAGCGGCCTTTGTCTTCAAATTTTTCACGAAATCCACTATTCACAAAGAACTCGCTGAATCGCGGCACCACACCACCGGCAATATAGATACCGCCCTTGGCACCCAGAGTCAGCGCGAGATTGCCCGCCGCTGCACCCATGGATTCACAAAATGTATGCAGCGCCTTAAGCGCCTGGGGATTGCTGTTATCCAGCGCTGCTGCGACTACATCCGGAGGCGTAGTCAATGTCGGATCAGTGCTCTCCATCTGACAGATGGCATTGTAAATATTGACTATGCCTTTGCCCGACAGCACTCGCTCGAGAGAGACCCGCTTATAGCTCTCAAGCAGACAGGTCAAAACGTCCATCTGGCGCTGACCCACAGGGGCAAAATCAGCATGACCGCCCTCGGTATCCAATACATGATAGCCATCGCTGTGTGAGATCAACGCTGCCATGCCAAGGCCAGTGCCTGCACCCAAAATACCCACGGGCTTGTGTACCTGAGGCTCACCGCCACCGATTTTAATACTGTCTTCTGGGCCCAGCTCAGTAATACCGTGAGCCACGGCTTCAAAATCATTGATCACGACCAACTTCTCACAACCAAACCATTCCAGCAAATGGGTCTTGGTAAACTCCCAGTGGCTATTGGTAAAAGAGATATGTTCCGCATCCGCGGGACAGGCTACGGCCAGACAAACGCTGTGTGGCGCGCCAACAAAACCGGTTGCCTGAGCAATCTCATCTCTCAGCTTAATAATCAAATCACTAAACTGGGGATACTCTTCCACCGAGTGGTAAAACTCGAATTCACTCTCCAGCTGACCTTCACGCAGCGCCGCAAAGCGTGCATTGGTGCCACCTATATCGGCGACTAAATTCCAACGTTGTTCAGTCATGACTAGACGCCCCCAAACAAGAAGGAAGCACCCTGCTCCGCATTGCTGATATTGCCGCGATTGACGGCGAAGTATTCACGCCCACAGCCGCGCTGACCCGCGTCCGGCTGGGGTGAGGGTTCGCGGGCTTCAAGCACCGCGACATCACCGATAAATTGCAACTCACCGGTGACCGCATTAACACGGATCACATCGCCGTCTTTCACCTTGGCCAACAAACCGCCATTGGCCGCTTCAGGAACCAGATGGATTGCTGCCGGTACCTTGCCCGATGCGCCAGACATGCGGCCATCGGTGACCAGAGCTACTTTGAAGCCTTTGTCCTGAAGAATGCCTAACATGGGCGTTAACTTGTGCAGCTCGGGCATACCCAGCGCTTTAGGCCCCTGGAAACGCACAACCACAACACAGTCGCGATTTAACTGGCCGGACTCAAATAGAGCCGCCAGATCATCCTGAGCTTCAATCACT
Source organism: uncultured Pseudomonadales bacterium (assembly GCA_963968025.1). Lineage (GTDB taxonomy): Bacteria > Pseudomonadota > Gammaproteobacteria > Pseudomonadales > Porticoccaceae > HTCC2207. Next base: position 2,195 of record CAXAFJ010000007.1, read on the forward strand.
ACAGCCGGTGCTTCGACAACTCGATGCTCGGCAGCAACTGCCGACACTTTGATCACACCGCGACCGAGATTACCCTGCAACAGTCGCAAGCCACCCTCAGGAGAAAAAGCCTTGTCCACGGTGGTCAGTACTTCAAGATCCAAAGGTATTACAGGCGATTCATGCCAAACGACTTTGTCGTTATCTAAAAAGGCTTGCTGGGTGAAATCGCCAAAGTCAGTGCCCCATGAGGTCTTGGCATCGGCGTGCATAAAGCCACCGGCCAGCAACTGACGGAACATGCAGCTAGTGCCGCCCGCCGCATGAAAATGGTTCACATCGGCATGACCGTTGGGATAGACCTTGGCCAACAATGGCACTGCCGCAGACAACTCAGAGATATCATCCCAGTTAAGGATAATGCCTGCCGCTCGGGCTATGGCTACCAGATGCATGGTGTGATTGGTTGAGCCGCCAGAGGCTAAGAGTGCGATGGTGGCATTGACCATAGTGCGTTCATCGACAATCTCGCCCACTGGACGATAGTCATTACCCAAAGCGGTAATGCGGGCCATTTGGTGGCAGGTCTCAACCGTAAGCTTATCCCGCAGTGGGTTGCTTGGATTGACAAAGGAGCTACCGGGCAGCTGCAAGCCCATAGCTTCAAGTACTACCTGGTTGCTGTTAGCAGTGCCATAGAAAGTACAGGTACCGGCACTGTGATAGGAATCCGACTCTGCCTGTAACAATTCTTCGCGATCAATTTTGCCCTCGGCAAACAGCTGGCGAATACGTTGCTTCTCTTTATTGGGTAAGCCTGACTCCATGGGACCGGCAGGCACAAACAGCGCTGGCAAGTAGCCAAAGCTGAGCACGCCCATCAATAATCCAGGAACAATCTTGTCGCAAATACCCAGGGCCAATACGCCGTCAAACATCTGATGGGACAGAGACATAGCCGTACACTGGGCGATCAAGTCGCGACTCAGCAGACTCAGCTCCATGCCGTCTTGACCCTGGGTGACACCGTCACACATGGCCGGAACACCGCCGGCAACCTGTGCCGTGCAGCCGATCTCGCGCATTGCCTGCTTGATCATATCCGGGTATTCCGCATAGGGCTGGTGAGCCGAAAGCATGTCATTGTAGGAGGTGACTATGGCGATATTACTGGCTTCCATCAGTCGCAGACTGTTCTTGTCGTCTTCGCCGCAGGCAGCAAAACCATGAGCTAGATTACCGCAACTTAACTTGCCGCGCTCGGGACGATTGCTCTTATCTTCTTCGACTTGGCGCAGATAATCAGTTCTCAGACTACTACTGCGTTCGATGATGCGCTGAGTGACTTCAGCAACTGTGGTATTCAACTGGACCATAGCGACTCCGCTCAATAGCGGCTCCCTGTAGATTAGCTGTGAATTGTAACAAAATTACGGAATTTAACCAGACTCAATGTATAATTCGTCGAAATATCGTAATTTTATTACATTAATGGTTTGTTGCGGCAGCGCCGTTTTAAATAGGCTATTGTGGCGACAATCTCGATCTAAGGCAGGATCGCTGACAGCATTTACAGCTGCCAGTTTACGCCTTAGCAGACACCAATTAAACGGCCTATACAGACTAAACAGATTGAATACACTATACAGATTGAATAGATTAAGCAGACACAGGAAAAGGCATAGATGACCTCCAGCAGCAAGACGTCGAAGACAGCAGCAGATTACAAGCCAACCGCCACCCCAGCGTGGAAAACACTTGAGCAGCAGGCAAAAAAAGCCCTGCAGCAAAATATCAGTGATTTTTTTGACCAGAACCCTCAGCGCAGCAGCCAGATGTCAGTGCAGAGTGGCGAGCTTTTTCTCGACTATTCAAAAAACCTAGTCAGTGATAAAACCTGGCAGGCACTGCTCGAACTAGCAGCCCAGTCGCCTCTGGAACAGCATCGTGACGCGATGTTCTCTGGCAAAAAGATCAACACCACCGAAGGCCGCGCAGTACTTCATGGGGCCCTGCGAGCTGAAATTGGCGATCAAACTGTAGCCTCGGCCGCGGCTGAATCCGATCAGCGGATCAACCTGGTGAAGCAACAGCTGGCAGACGTCGAGTTGGTTAGTGAAAAAATTCGTAGCGGCCAATGGCTTGGCAGCACCGGCAAAGCGATTACCGATGTGGTGAATATTGGTATTGGCGGTTCTGACCTGGGCCCCAAATTGGCCTGCAGCGCCCTGCAAGAATTTGCCCACCCAGATATCAAGCTGCACTTTATCTCCAATGTGGATGGCGCTGAGATTCTGACTACCTTAAACAGGCTCAATCCAGAGACGACTCTGGTGGCTCTGGCCAGCAAGACCTTTACCACCCACGAGACACTGTTAAACGCCAAGACCGCGCGCAACTGGTTCGCCGAGACACTGGGACTGGAGAATGCACAGTCCAGCAGTCACTTTGTCGGTCTGACTGCCAATCGAGCCAATGCATTGGCCTATGGCATCCCCGCTGATCAGATTCTGGAGTTTGCCGAATGGGTGGGCGGACGCTACTCACTCTGGTCCAGTATCGGCCTCTCTATCGCTATCTCCATTGGCTTTGACAAGTTTGTCGAGATGCTGGCCGGTGCCCGTGAAATGGATCTGCATTTTCAACAGGCACCACTGGCAGAGAATATGCCGGTAATTATGGCTCTGCTGGGTATCTGGTATAGCAACTTCCTCGGCGCCCAATCCAATGCCGTGATTCCCTACTGCGAACGCCTACTACTATTACCCTCTTATCTGCAGCAGTTGGATATGGAGAGCAACGGTAAGTCCACCACCCTCCATGGCGAGTCAATTGATTATCAGACCGGCGCGATTCTCTGGGGCCAGACCGGCACCAATGGTCAGCACGCGTTCTTCCAGCTACTGCATCAAGGAACACGCATGGTGCCCATCGATTTTGTTGCCGCCGCTGTGGATAATTTAAGCAATGAAGAACATCACCGGGTCTTGCTGGGCAACATGCTCGCTCAGGCCTCAGCATTGATGTGTGGCCAAGAAGCGCCTGAGGGGGAAGCTTACCGCTACTACCCGGGCAACAAGCCGTCCAATGTGCTGTTGCTGGATCAGCTATCGCCAAAGAATTTTGGTGCACTGATTGCACTCTATGAGCACAAGGTATTTGTTCAGGGCAGTATTTGGAATATTAATTCTTTTGATCAGTGGGGCGTCGAGCTAGGCAAGAAAATGGCCAATCAGTTGTTGGCTTCAGATACGACGGATTCGGCGGATAAGGCTGAGCTAGATCCTTCCACTACAGCGCTGTTTGCGCATATTAAGAAGTGCCAAGAGTAACCGCTTAGGATTGAGCTGCGGTTTAAACGCGCAGCTCTTTGGGTAGTGAGAAGGTGACATTTTCAATCACGCCGCTCAGTTCTTGAGGGGCGTTGGCACCCAGTTCCACCAACCGTGCAATCACATCCCGCACCAACACATCCGGTGCCGAGGCACCGGCGGTAATGCCGATGGCCTTGCTCTGCTTGAGCCATTCGGTATCTATGTCTTCCGGACCATCAATCAAGTAAGCCGTGCAACCACAGCGCTCCGCTAACTCACGGAGGCGGTTGGAGTTGGAACTGGCCACCGAGCCCACAACCAAAATCAAATCTGACTCTATAGCCAATTGCTTGACCGCATCCTGACGGTTTTGCGTGGCGTAACAGATATCATCTTTGCGCGGCCCTTCAATCGCCGGAAATTTCTCTCGCAGCGCGTCTATCACTTTGGCGGTGTCATCCATAGACAATGTCGTCTGAGTAACAAAGGACAGCCGAGAGGGATCTTTCACCTCAAGCTTGGCCACATCGCTCTCGTCTTCCACTAGATAGATATTGCCGCCCTTGGAATAGTCATACTGACCCATGGTGCCTTCCACTTCGGGGTGACCGGCGTGGCCAATCAACACTGATTCCCTGCCCTCGAGACTGAACTTGGCCACTTCCATATGCACCTTGGTGACCAAGGGGCAGGTGGCATCAAAGACTTTGAGGCTGCGGCGGCGGGCCTCATCTTGCACCGCTAACGAAACACCGTGGGCGCTGAAAATAACGATCACATCATCGGGAATTTCATCCAACTCATCGACAAACACGGCACCGCGATTGCGCAGATCATCGACAACAAATTTATTGTGTACCACTTCGTGACGCACATAGATCGGCGCACCAAAGACGTCTAGGGCGCGATTAACAATATCAATGGCACGGTCAACGCCGGCGCAAAAGCCCCGCGGATTAGCCAGTTTGATATCCATCAGTGCAGGTTCTCCGGGACTACGCCGAGAATTTTTACTTGGAAGACAATGTTCTTGCCGGCTAATGGATGATTAAAATCCACCATCACTTCGCCGTCGACTATATCGGTAATAACACCTGGCAGCTCACCGTCGCCGTTCTGAAACGAGAACATGGCACCGATTTCGATTTCCAGGGCATCAAAATTATCCATCGCCACAGCCTGAACATTCTGTTCGTTGTGCTGGCCAAAAGCCTTTTCTGGTGGCACTAAAAATTCCTGCGCATCGGTGGCTCTCAAGCCAAACAATGTCTCTTCAAAACCGGGTAAAAGACTGCCATCGCCAATTGAAAAAGTCGCTGGCTTGCCTTCAAAATTCGAATCCACTACCGCGCCATCTTCTAGTGCCAGGGCAAAATGCAGCGTAACGGTGGTGCCTGTATCTATGGGTATGCTCATATGTAAAACTCGTCTAAATTTTTAAATTATTTAATTCAACTACTTCTTGTCGCTGCTCACTGCTGCGGAGGAATCATCTTTCTCATCTGCTTGCTGAAAAAATAGCCCGTCAATAATAATCAATACGGCGCCAACAGAGATTGCCATATCCGCCACATTAAACGCTGCAAAGTGCCAGTTGCCCCAGTGGAAGTCGAGAAAATCCACCACGTATCCCAGGGTCAATCGATCATAGAGGTTGCCCAGTGCGCCACCCAGAATCAATGACAGTGCCAATGCTTCAAGTACGCGCTGGCGGGGTAAACGGGTCAGCCAAACAGCAATAATGAAACTCACAACAATAGAGATACCACTGAACAGCCAGCGCTGCCAGCCACCGGCATCGCTGAGAAAGCTAAAGGCAGCCCCCTCATTGTGAGCCCGCACCAGATTAAAGATGCCATTCACATAGAGACTCTGACCGAGACTAAACTCCGCCATAATCCACAGCTTGGTGAGCTGGTCTAACAGTAGTATGGTTGCCGCGAGGGCAAACCATTTTAGCCAGGGCAGTGTTTTAGTTTGCAGCTTGTTATGCATAGTGGCGCGTCTCACCCGTAGCAGAGAGGTTAGTCACACAGCGACCACAGATTTCCGGGTGCTCTGCATGGCTGCCAACATCTTCAATAAAGTGCCAGCAACGAACACATTTCTCGGCGCTAGAACGCTGCAAACCAACTTTTAAGCCGTCGAGCATAGACTCATTGGCATCGGCGCCCTCTTCCAGAGGCAGCAGACTGGCCTTGGAGGTAATGGTAACAAAGCGCAGTTCATCTCCCAGTTTGGCCAGCGATTGGTGCAGCTCAGGTGCAGCGTAGAGTTGAATATCGGCGCCCAGAGAGCCTTTGACCACGCCCTGATTGCGCTGATCTTCAATCACTTTATTGATCGCTTCTTTGGCCTGCATAATCGCAGCCCAGTCAGCGGGACTAATTTCATCGCCGCCAGACAGACGCGGCAGCGAATACCACTCGGCAATAAACACCGAGGACTCACGCTCACCGGGCATAAAGCCCCAGAGTTCACTGGCGGTAAAGCTCAGGATTGGCGCGATCCAGCGGGTAAAGGCTTCGGCAATATGATGCAGTGCAGTCTGTGCAGAACGGCGCGACAGGCTATTTTCGGGGCAGGTATAGATACGATCTTTAATGATATCCAGATAAAAACCACCCATATCGCGGACACAAAAGTTGTGCAGCTTTTGATAGATCAGATGGAACTGAAACTCATTGTAGGCAGTAATAATTTCTTCCTGCAGACCAGCCGCGCAATCCACCGCCCAGCGATCCAGTGCCAGCATATCCTCATGGGCAACCCCATGTTCGGCGGGGTCAAAGCCATCGATATTGGAGAGAAAATAGCGTGCGGTATTGCGAATACGGCGATAGGAATCACCGGCGCGACTCAAAATTTCATCGGAGACCGTCATCTCGCTGCTAAAGTCAGCCGAGGCAATCCACAGACGCAACACATCAGCGCCCATTTCATTGATGACTTTTTGCGGGGAAATCACATTGCCTATGGACTTGGACATCTTGCGACCATGTTCATCCACCGTAAAGCCATGGGTCAGCACCGCCTTGTAAGGGGCTGTGCCATTGATCGCGATAGCGGTCTTCAGTGACGACTGGAACCAGCCACGGTGTTGATCTGAGCCCTCGAGGTAGAGATCTGCAGGGTAGCGCAGCTCTTGCCGGGCATTGATCACCGATTCGTGAGTAACACCCGAGTCAAACCACACATCCAATGTGTCAGTGACTTTTTGGTAGTCGGCGATATCCTCACCAATCAGCTCGGCAGCTTCAAGTTCAAACCAGGCTTCAATGCCATGTTCTTCAACCCGCAGGGCAACCTGCTCAATCAGCTGTGGCGTATTCGGGTGTAGCTCGCCGCTCTGCTTGTGAACAAACAGGGCAATGGGAACGCCCCAGGTACGCTGGCGTGAAATACACCAGTCCGGACTATTGTCGAGCATGCCTTCGATACGCGCCTGACCCCAATCCGGGTGCCAGCTAACCTCTTTAACCGCGGCCTTGGCCTTGGCCAGCAAGCCGTTTTTATCCATGGAGATAAACCACTGAGGTGTGGCGCGATAAATCAATGGGGTTTTGGTGCGCCAGCAGTGGGCGTAACTGTGAACAAATTGGCCGCAACTCATTAGGCGCTTATGCTCGCGAAGAACCGCCAGAACCGAATCGTCAACTTTGTACACATGTTGCCCAGCAAACAGCTCGACATCATCGGCGAACAGACCGTTGTCTAAAATATAATTCAATGTGCCAATGCCATACTGCTTGGCCACGACGAAATCTTCCATACCGTGATCTGGGGCAGTGTGGACACAGCCCGTACCGGCATCGGTAGTGACATGCTCGCCGAGCAGCACAGGAATAGCACGGTCGTAGAACGGATGACGGGCAACAATGTTTTCCAACTCTTGACCCTGACAGCTAGCAAGCTGCTGATAGTCTTCAATCTCAAGGCGCTGCATCACTGATTCCAGCAACAGCTGTGAACAGATCAGACGCTGGGGCCCATTCTCGCCATTGATCTGCACCAATACATAGTCAACATCGGCGCCCACAGAAATTGCCTGACTGCTGGGCAGAGTCCAAGGGGTGGTGGTCCAGATCAACATGTTGATCTCGCCGTCACCTGGCAGACCGCCAAATGCGCTCGAGACTTTGTCCAACTGCGCAACGTCGGTTACGGCATAGGCAACGTCTATGGTGTAAGAGGTTTTATCCTGATATTCCACTTCTGCTTCAGCCAGAGCTGAGCCCCCCACCACACTCCAGTAAACCGGCTTGTAGCCTTTCACCAGATGGCCATTGGCGGCAATTTTACCCAGTGCGCGAATGGTGTCCGCTTCCACCTGATAGTTCATGGTCAGATAGGGACGTTCCCAGTCGCCAAAGATACCGAGACGAACAAAACCCTGACGCTGGCCATCGACCTGCTTCATAGCGTATTCGCGACACTTTTTGCGGAAGGTGGAGTACTCGACTTTGACGCCGGCCTTGCCAATCTTCTTTTCCACATTGTGTTCAATGGGCAGGCCGTGGCAGTCCCAGCCGGGAATATAGGGCGCATCAAAGCCGCTCATGGTGCGCGCTTTAACGATAATATCTTTGAGGGTTTTATTCACCGCATGACCCAGGTGAATCTCGCCGTTGGCGTAGGGAGGACCATCGTGGAGAATATACTGTTCTCGGCCAGCACGGGCCTCACGAATCTGCTGATAGAGATTGCTGTCCTGCCATTCTTTTAACATTCCCGGTTCCCGCTGGGCCAGATTGGCACGCATGGGGAAAGCGGTCTTGGGCAGGTTCAGTGTTGCTTTGTAATCAGTCATTGGTCTCTTTGTTTGACCACAGTGGTCAACCCTATATCAGTTTATTGTTTGTAAAACGCCTAACCTAGACGCCTATATGCCAGCCTGTAAGAACCACTGGCGGATCTTTTTCACATCCCCAGTAATTGTCGCCACCAGTGCCTCGACGCTGGTAAATTTTTCTTCCTGACGAATCTTGTGCAAGAACTCCACGGCAATTCGCTGACCGTACAGATCACCGGCAAAATCCAACAGGTGAACCTCTAAAATCGGCTTTACCAAATCCCCCACTGTGGGTCGCAAGCCGACATTGGCAGCCCCGCAATAGAGGGTTCCAGCAATATTCACTCGCACCGCAAAGACACCGGACAGGGGCGCACTAAAACGGTTTAATTGCACATTCGCAGTGGGAAAGCCTAGTTTACGTCCGAGCTGTTGGCCATAGCCAACCACTCCGCTGATCGAAAAGGGTTTCCCGAGCAACTCAGCGGCGCGAGGGAAATCTCCCTGTTCAACCACTTCACGGACCAGTGTACTGCTCACTCGACGTCCCTGGGACTCCACAGTGGCGGTGTCCTGTACATCGAACCCCAAACGCTTACCCTGCTCGGTCAACATGGCAAAATCGCCGCTGCGATCACAGCCAAAATGGAAATCATCTCCGACAATCAAATGCTTGACGGCCAACCCACGAACTAACACCTGCTCGACAAAATCTGTTGCCGAGAGATTGCGCAGCTGACGATTGAACTGCAGACAGACAACTCGGTCCACACCCAGCTCAAGCAGCGTATCGATTTTTTCCCGCAGTCTCATCAACCGTGCCGGAGCCCGCTCAGCGGAGAAATACTCTCTGGGTTGAGGTTCAAAAGTCATCGCCACCGAGGGTATCTGCAAACGCTGAGACGCCTCTTTGACCTGTTGCAAAATTGCCTGATGGCCTATATGCACACCGTCGAAGGAACCGATGGTGACCACCGATTTTTCCTGAAGGGATTGCAGCATCGGCAAACCGCGAACAAAGGTCATTTTGGCGTGGGACACAGGCGAGGTTTTCACTGTTTAAATTAGTCGTCGAGTATACCTAGCAAAGGCCAGAAAGGTAAGGCACTGCAGCCAATTAACCGACCTCAAAAGACTAATTAAACAACCCTGCAAAGCGAGCCAATTTAATCAGTCGAGGTGGTGGCTTTAGCAGGCCCTTTTAAATCACTGAGACGCATACCACCGATACCGAGAATGGCAATATAAACGCCGAAGCCGCCGAGACAGATACAGGCAATGGCACTGCTGCGCTGCCACCAGCCAAGCTGCTGCCAGATACTGGTATCGAATGCATCAAACTGGCCACCGAGCCAGATCAATGTCGCGACCATCAATATCACCGCCAAGAGCAGAGTGACCATAAAGCGCAACCAGGCGCGACCCGGAAGGTAGATAGCCTTGCTGCGCAGAGCCAAAAACAATAGCAGCGCATTTAAAAAGGCCGACAAGGATGTCGCCAGCGCCAGACCAACATGACCCACCTGCCAATAAAAATGCAGCGGGATTACCAGAATCAAGTTGAGTACCATATTGGAAACCATGGCAATCACGCCGATACGCACCGGCGTGCGCATATCCTGACGGGCAAAAAAGCCCGGTGCCAACACCTTGATTAACATAAAGGCGATTAAGCCAAGGGAATAGGCCCGCAGGCTCAGAGATACCATAGACATATCCCGCGGCGTCATCACTTCGCCGTAGAGAAATAGTGTCGCCAGAATCGGCTCAGCTAGGAGCATAAGAGCAGCAGCGGCTGGCACAGCAATCAACAGCACCATACGCAGGGCCCAATCGAGAGTCTGGGAATAAGCCTCCACTGAACTGGCTGCATGATGGCGAGAGAGGTTCGGCAGTATCACCGTGGCGATGGCCACCGCAAACACCCCCAGAGGCAGTTCCGAAAGGCGGTCTGAGTAATATAACCAGGAGACACTGCCGGTGGGCAGAAAGGTTGCCAGCATAGTGTCTAGCATCAAATTGATCTGGCTTACGGATACACCAAAAATAGCCGGACCCATCAACCTGAGTATTTTTTTAACCCCTGGATGGCGCCAATCAACTACAGGTACCGGCAGCATATGAATACGCGCCAAAAACGGTAGCTGGAAACAGAACTGAATGGCACCGGCGGCAAACACACCCCAGGCCAGGGCATAGGTCGGCTGATCAAACCAGGGCGCCGCAATAACAGCGGCAAAGATCAAAGATAGATTGAGCAGCACTGGGGTAAAGGCGGGAACTGCAAAGCGGTCATAGCTATTGAGAATGCCACCGGCAACGCCGGTCATCGAGATAAATAATAAATAGGGAAAGGTAATGCGCAGCATTTCAGCGGTGGCATTAAATTTAAACGGGTCGTTGAGATACCACTTCGGCGCAAACAGCGCGGCGAAAAAAGGCGCGGCAACCACAATCACCAGGGTTAATATCAGTAGCGCCATGCCCAATGTGCCGAACACGCGATTGATCAATTCTTTGAGTGCCGCCTGACTACCGTTTTGACGATACTCCCCGAGCACCGGAACAAAAGCTTGGGCAAAGGCACCTTCGGCAAATAGTCGGCGGAAAAAGTTGGGGATCTTAAAGGCGACAAAAAAGACATCGGCCAGGGCTTCGGCACCAATCACCCGAGCAAAGATAATATCCCGCGCCAACCCGAGAACCCGCGACAGCATGGTAAAGAAGCTCACCACACCACTGGAGCGCAGCAGTCCACCATCGGCCTTTACTTTCTTAGCGGGCGGCTGTGGTGAATGATTGCTCGACGTTTGATTCAATTTCTTCTCGTTTAAGCGGGGCTTTTCACAGCAGTTTAACGACCTCCAAGCCCATCTCCAAGTGAATACTGAAAAGCATTGTGTGCTAGGTTGACACCCCATGCTTCTCTGACAGTGCAAAGTAATTATATTGCTTCGACAATTGGGTTGAATGTAGCTTACAAAACCTGTATATTTCCGCGCCTTCAGTGAGACCAATTAAGAGGAGTACAACAAGTGGCAAATTCAGTACAAGCTAAGAAACGCGCACGACAGAACGAGAAACGCCGACAGCACAATGCCAGCTTGCGCTCTATGGTTCGCACCTATTTGAAAAAAGTTGATGCAGCTATTGATAGCGGCGTTCAGGCTGATGCTCAGCAGGCTTACACCGCTGCAGTGCCAGTTCTAGACCGTATGGCCGACAAAGGCATTCTGCATAAGAATAAAGCTGCTCGTCATAAGAGCCGCCTAAATGCGAAAGTTAAGGCGCTGGGTTAATAGTTACTTATTAATCAGCAGTAAAAGAACCGGCATTTGCCGGTTTTTTTATGCCTGGAATTTACTCTCTCGACAAACCCGTCAGCAGAAAAAGATCCGCATAAAAAAAACCCCGCCGATTGGCGGGGTTTTTATTAACACTTAGATTCAGCGTCTAGAGCTGATTCAGCGCCGTAGTCATCTCAACAACCGCCTTCTTGCCATCGCCGTAGACCATTAACGTATGGTCCATTGCGAACAGCGGATTGGGCAGACCGGCAAAACCGGGGCTCAATGAACGCTTGATCACTACAACCGTCTTGGCTTTATCGACATTGAGAATCGGCATGCCGTAGATCGGGCTACCTTCAACATCGCGGGCCATAGGATTGGTCACATCGTTGGCACCGATCACAATCACCACATCCGTGTCTTCGAAGGTGGGATTGATTCTGTCCATCTCAACAAGGTTGTCGTAAGGCACTTCAGCTTCAGCCAACAGCACATTCATATGGCCAGGCATACGCCCTGCCACCGGGTGAATACCGTATTGGACCTCGGCACCCTTGGCTTCAATTGCGTCAGCCAGCTCGCGTACCGCGTGTTGCGCCTGGGCCATAGCCATACCATAACCGGGCACGATAACCACGCGCTGAGCGTTCTCCAGCAGCATAGCCACTTCATCGGGCTGAGCGCTGGTGACTTTACCGGCATAGACTTCATCGGCATCAATAATCTCGCCACCGGCGGCCATTTTGCCAAACAGTACATTGGCCAGCGAACGGTTCATCGCCACACACATAATGCGCGTCAGAATCAGCCCCGAGGTTCCGACCAGGGAACCGGCAATAATCAATACCGTGTTGCCGAGAATAAAACCCGCGAAAGCCGCTGCGATACCCGAGTAGGAATTCAGCAGTGCAATCACTACAGGCATATCGGCACCGCCGATAGGCATTACCAAGAACAGACCCAGCAATAGCGCCAGCACAACCACAGCCACCATCGCGGCAACATTGCCTGGATTGACCACAACCAATGCCACAGCAACCAACGCAGCTATAACAAATAGCGCATTGCCAATTGGACCTCCGGGGAGACCGTAGCTTTTCTTCATCAACTCTTGCAGCTTGGCGAATGCCACCAGACTGCCGGTCAAGGTCAGAGCACCGATCAATACCGTCATACCAATGGCGATCAATGCAATAGTGCCCTCAGGTCCAGGACCAAAAGCACTGCTATCGGCAACCACAGGATTCAACAGCTCGGCAAAGGAGGCCGGCGTAGTGCCCAGCTTGGTGTAATACTCAGCCAGGGCGATAGTCAGTGACGCACCACCACCAAAACCATTGAGCAGGGCCACCATCTGTGGCATCGAGGTCATCTGAATACGCAGTGCCATGATACTACCGACTATGGAGCCCACCACTACACCGGCGATCACATAGGTGTAATCGATGGTGTTCATATTGAGCAGCGTAACGACCACGGCAATTAACATTCCCAAGGCCGAAAGCATATTGCCGCGCACGGCAGTTTTCGGTTTGGTCAGTCCTTTAATACCGAGAATAAACAGCACACCGGCAATCAGATAGATAAAATTTACGAGATTCTCATTCATCGCTTACTTCCTCTTAAACATGGCAAGCATGCGATTAGTCACAAGGTAACCACCAATAACATTGATGGTCGCTAACGTCACAGCGATAAAGCCCAGTACATTCACCATCATCGGCGAACCGTCATTGCCCGCGGCCAGTAGAGCGCCCACTAGGGTAATACCAGAAACCGCATTGGTGCCAGACATCAATGGCGTGTGCAGTGTCGGTGGCACTTTGGTAATTAGCTCAACACCGAGAAATAACGACAGCACAAACAGTGCTAATAACAGAATTAAAATATCCATTTGATTTACTCCCCTTGCTTTTCTTGTTCTGGTGCATTGAGTTCTGGCAGTCCCAGCAGCTTGCGCATATGCGGATGTGGAATCTCGCCCTGATGGGCAACCACCGTACCTGCAACAATCTCATCATTAAAATCGAGGTTGAGGTTGCCCTCTTCGTCGAGAATTAACTCAAGCAATGTCTGCATGTTTTTGCCGTACATCTGACTGGCGTGATAAGCCAATTCTGATGGCACGTTCTCGGGACCCAAAATAGTCACGCCGTGAGCCACAACTGTTTTGCCCTGCTCGGTGAGATCGCAATTGCCGCCGCGTTCTGCCGCCAGATCAACAATCACTGAACCGGGCTTCATGGCTTTCACCATATCTTCGGTTACCAGAATCGGCGACTTGGCGCCGGGAATGGCTGCTGTGGTGATAATAATATCTTGCTCGGCGACCACTGCAGTCATCAGCTCGCGCTGACGCTTGAGAAAGTCTTCGCCCTGGGCTTTGGCGTAACCACCAGCCCCCTCAGACTCACCGGTATCCAGATCTAACTCAACTGGCTTGGCACCGACCGAGATAATCTGTTCCCGAGCCGCGGGACGCACATCGTAAGCTTCAACCACAGCGCCAAGTCGCTTGGCGGTGGCGCAGGCCTGAAGACCGGCAACACCTACACCCATAATCAATACTCGCGCCGGCTGCAAAGTGCCAGCGGCGGTCATCAACATAGGGAATATTCGCGGTGCGGCAGAGGCACCCATCAACACCGCTTTATAGCCGGCCAATGTCGCCATCGATGAAAGCACATCCATGCTCTGAGCACGACTGATGCGCGGCACCAGTTCCAGGGCAATAGCTGTAGCGCCTTTATCTGCCACGGCTTGGGCAGCCTGAGGTGAGGCCAGTGGATCCATCATGCCAATCACCAACTGTCCGCTGCGCAGACTGGCGAGATCGGTATCACTGTTCTCGTTATTAGAGCCAAAGGATTGGACCTGCAGAATAATATCAGCCTGGGCAAATATCTCTGCACGATCACTGCTAAGGATTGCTCCAGCCTCTGTATAGAGTCCGTCTGGATAACCCGCAACATGTCCTGCGTTTGTTTGAAAAAGCACCTTGACGCCTTTGTCAGTCAGAAACTGGACATTGGCAGGGGACATGGCGACTCGTTTTTCTGCGATTTTAATTTCCGCCGGAATTCCGATTATCACTCAATTCTCCTTGTTGTTATAAGAAAGGTTTGACTACTTAAAGAGCCGGTATAGTAGCAAAGATCACTGCCTATAATTACCTGTATAGCCATTATTAGGTAAAGCTATGCAGATAGAGGGGTACTAAAAACAGGTTAGAGAACAACATACCTCAGGTGAGGGGGAAATTTGCCTAAGTTAAACTCAGAGGGATATTTAGGAAATACGTGAAACCGCAAAATCAGCTAGATCGGATAACACTGTTTTAAGTTCGCTCTCTGGTAGATGCTCAAGAGATTGCTTGGCTAGATCAGCCTGCATTTGAGCCTGTATAACAGAGTAATCAAGACTCGATGACTGGCGCACTGCCGCAAGAATTTTTTCGAAATGTTCCGCGCTCTTAGTCTCAATCGCCGAGCAAATTAACTGCTTCTGGTCTTCATCGAGATGATCTCGCGCATGAATCAGTGGCAGAGTCATTTTCCCCTCAGCCAGATCATTACCGACATTCTTACCGGTCTCTTCGCTGTCACCCTGATAGTCCAGGACATCATCGGCGATCTGAAAAGCCAGCCCTAGATGTTTTCCGTAGGCGGCCATTGCATCGCCAATAACTGTATCGCTATCGAGATTAGCGCTTTCCTTAGCCGCCAACATGGCGCCAATACGCCCCGCCGCTTCAAACAACTTCGCGGTCTTGCGATAGATAACTTCGTAATAGGTGGCTTCGTCGATTGCCGAGTTGCCGGCATTGCCCATCTGCTGAACTTCACCTTCAGAAATGACATTGGTGGCATCGGCAATAACCCCCATGATCGGCATATCGCCCACAGTGACCAGCATTTGAAAAGCACGGGAATAGATAAAATCCCCCACCAGCACACTGGGCGCATTGCCCCACTGGTTGTTGGCCGTCTCTCGTCCGCGGCGCAGGGCAGAGACATCCACTACATCATCATGCAGTAGCGTGGCCGTGTGAATAAACTCAATCACAGCCGCCATAGTCAGATGCTGCTTGCCTTTATAGCCATTGGCCAAGGCACTCAATAGCACCACCACCGGACGCAAGCGCTTGCCACCGGAGCCCACAATATAGTGGCCGATATTCTCTACCAATCCGACGTTGGAGTGGAGATTGGCAATGATCAGATCGTTGACTGCTGAGAAGTCGCTTTCAACAGCTTTGTGAAATGGCAGCATGAAGGCCTTGAAGTCGCGGTTATGAGACACGGCGCATGCTAGGGAGCTACCGCTAAACTGTCAACAGAAAATAGATTTGATGACCAAAAAGCATGACCAATCCGTCCTGTTTTTAGGTCAAACAGGCGCTAAAAGTTGCCGCTAAAGCCATAACTGGTTACGATGCACGCCTCTCTGGCTTATCGTAAAGGATCCTATGTCATTCCAACCCCAGTCATCTTATAACCGTGAAGAAATCCTCGCCTGCTCTCGTGGCGAACTGTTTGGCCCAGGCAATGCAAGACTGCCGGCCCCGAATATGCTGATGGCTGACCGTATTGTTGAAATCAACAATACCGGCGGCGCGGCGGGCAAAGGTCAAATCATTGCCGAGCTCGATATCAACCCTGATCTCTGGTTCTTCGGCTGTCATTTTGAAGGCGACCCGGTTATGCCCGGCTGTCTCGGTCTCGACGCCCTCTGGCAGTTAGTCGGCTTCTTTCTGGTCTGGAACGGTAACAGCGGTCGCGGTCGCGCCCTGGGTGCCGGGGAAGTAAAGTTTTTTGGCCAGGTATTGCCTACCGCCAAGAAAGTCACCTACAAACTCGAACTGACACGTCTGATTCAGCGCAAGCTAGTTATGGGTATTGCCAACGGTTCAGTCGAAGTGGATGGCCGCGAAATTTATTCCGCTAAAGACTTAAAAGTCGGTCTCTTCGAAAGCACTGATCACTTTTAAGCTTGATTGCTGCTATCCGCTACTCCGTTAAGTGGCAGACTAAACGTCACATTAAATATCCAATTTAAGAGGACCACCGATGAAACGTGCAGTAATTACGGGACTTGGTATTGTTTCATGTCTGGGCAACGATAAAGAAAGCGTCGCCCATTCATTAAAAGAGGGAATCTCTGGTATTCGTCGTCGTGAAGACTTCGCCGAGATGGGTCTGCGCTGCAATGTTGGCGCCGTGTTAGATATAGATCCCAAAGAGCATATTGACCGCAAGATTTTGCGATTTATGGGCCCCTCTGCTTCTTACGCCTATATAGCCACAGATCGCGCCATTGCCGATGCAGGTCTAACACCGGAGATGGTTTCCAACCATCGCACTGGCCTAGTGATGGGTTCAGGCGGCGTCTCTGGGGAAATGTTCACCGAATCTATAGACGTTATGCGGGATCGCGGAATCAAGCGTGCCGGCCCCTACAGAGTCACACAGATTATGGCCAGCACCGTCTCTGCCTGTGTTGCCACACCGTTTAAAATCAAGGGCGTCAACTATTCCATCGCCTCAGCCTGCGCCACCAGCGCCCACTGCATCGGTCACGCTGTCGAGTTGATTCAGCTCGGCAAGCAAGATGTGCTGCTGGCCGGTGGTTCTGAAGATATGCACTGGTCTATGGCTGGCATGTTCGATGCCATGGGTGCCCTGACGAGCAAATACAACGACACACCTGAGATTGCCTCACGTGCCTACGACGCAAACCGCGATGGCTTTGCCCCGGGGTTGGGTGCTGGGACCGTGGTTGTGGAAGAGCTTGAGCACGCACTGGCTCGTGGCGCCAACATTATCTGTGAAGTAACCGGTTACGGCGCGACGTCTGATGGCGCCGATATGGTCTCTCCCTCAGGTGAAGGCGCTGAGCGCTGCATGAAGATGGCCATGGAAACCGCCAAAGGTCCAATCGACTATATCAACACCCACGGCACCAGCACACCGGTCGGTGATGTGGCTGAACTCGGCGCGATTCGCAACACTTTCCCCGAGAACTGCCCAGATATCAGCTCAACGAAATCACTCTCTGGTCACAGCCTAGGTGCTGCTGGCGTTCACGAAGCGATTTACTGCATGCTGATGATGCAAAATGACTTTGTCGCGGGCTCTGCCCATATTGATGAACTCGATGAGCACGCTGCAGGTCTGCCAATCTTATTGGAAACCAAAGAGAAGAAGCTAAACTGCATTATGTCCAACAGCTTCGGTTTCGGCGGCACCAATGCGACGCTGATTATGGAACGCTACACTGACTGATTTTTCGTCAGGATGTGAAGAAGGCGGCCTCGGCCGCCTTTTTTGTGCCTGTTCGATTAATTTTTTCCTCAACTTTCGCACAGACTTTCTTCGAGTTTCTGCTCTTGGGGTTTTGCTTACCTTAAATCGCGCCGAAAAATTCACATGGCATAGGGGCAATTGCACAGGGATCTGCGATTGAGCGACGTCAGGCAGGGACGACCGGTAATGACATTTTAATTCAAGGGAAGCCGCAGGCCGTGATTTCGGGTAAGCAAAACCCCAAGAGCAGAAGCGGACGCACCAACAACACAAAACGACCAGACAAAAAAAGGGAGCCACCAAAGCAGCTCCCCTTTCGAAAGATCTAACAGCAGATTACAACGCCGCTAAAATCGCCTCAGCACTTGAAGCTTCCAGCGCACCAGCATCAACATTCAGCAAGCTCACTGCACCGTCATCGACGATCATAGCGAAACGCTGACTGCGAGTACCCATACCAAAACCACTGCCGTCCAATACCAGACCCAGAGCTTCAGTAAACGTCGCATTGCCATCGGCCAACATCATCAGATGCTCAGCATTGGCAGACTTGCCCCAAGCGTCCATTACAAATACATCGTTCACTGACATGCAGGCTACTGTATCAACGCCCTTGGCTTTAATGTCGTCAACATGGACAACAAAACCCGGCAGGTGAGCAGCGGAACAGGTAGGAGTGAAAGCTCCGGGAACGGCAAACAGAACAACTTTTTTGCCAGAGAAAAGATCAGCAGTGCTAACACCAGTAGGACCTTCTGCGCCCATTACAGTGAACATGCCTTCGGGAATTTTATCGCCAACTTGAATCGTCATAACAACCTCGTAATAGTAAGTTTTAGCCCCGACGGTCAACCGCCAGAGCTAAGGGGATTTAAACAATCGAAAGAAATCCTAAATAATATGTGGTAACAGCGGACGCGCCCTAGAACGGGATATCGTCGTCAAAGCTATCTATACCCTGAGGGGCTTGCTGCTTAGGAGCCTGATTTTGCTGCTGCTGTTGGCCCTGATTTTGCTGACCTTGATTTTGCATCTGGCCCTGGTTTTGCTGGCCCTGGTTTTGCTGACCCTGATTCTGCTGTGGACGATTCTGCTGATATCCACCGCCACCGCCGCCACCTTCCTGACCACCGCGACTGTCGAGCATCTGCATTTCGCTGGCGACAATCTCTGTAGTGTAACGGTCGGAACCATCTTGCCCCTGCCACTTGCGCGTGCGCAGAGAGCCTTCAACATAGACCTTAGAACCTTTCTTCAAATACTCGCCGGCAATCTCGCCGAGACGATTGAAAAATACCACCTTGTGCCATTCAGTGCGCTCCTGCTGCTCACCCGTATTCTTGTCTTTCCAAGCCTCTGACGTGGCCAGGCTCATATTGGTGACAGCACCGCCTGAAGGCAAATAGCGAGTCTCCGGGTCTTGGCCACAGTTACCGACTATTATTACTTTGTTAATTCCGCGCGCCATTTTATTCCCCTGTTCATTATCGATTAAAGTAAGGCTTTAGACCGGACATGTCCACGGTCTTCTTATTCACTTTGGCGTAAGCCAGCTGTTCTCCACTAACCACGAGTATATCCTCTACGCCGGGAACTTTTAAGATTAATTTCGCAAAATCCTCATGTCCCATATCACCGCTATTTAGAACAACAGTTTGCAGCGCTTTGGGAGCTTGCAGCCCCAGCGCCGCGAGCCACCAGGCAACGCCAATCGCGGCCAGCAACAGAAACAAACTATCGACACCCAACTGCTGCACACTCCAGCCACCCAGCAGGCCACCGACAAAGGCACCAAAAAACTGACTGGTTGAATAGATTCCCATCGCCGTGCCCTTTTGCCCCGGGGGACAGGCCTTGCTCAACCATGAGGGTAACGACGCTTCGAGCAGATTAAACGCAGCAAAAAATAGCAGCAACATAATCGGCGTCAACAACGGGCCTCTAAATATGGCTAGCAGCAACATGGCAAAGGTCACGCAGGCAACGGCGGTGATAAAACTGAGCTTTTGTCGCTGCAACTTTTCTGCGGCTATCATGACCGGCAACATGGCGACAAAGCCACCCCCCAATAACAGCAAATAGACCCACCAGAGATCATTGGCCACAACCCCAAGTTCTTCCGCTAGCAGGACAGGAATCACCACAAAGGCCGCCATCAGGATTAGATGCAGGGCAAAAATACCAAAATTGAGTCGCAGCAGATTGGCGTCTTTTAGCAGACCGCGAATCTGCTGAATATCGGTGTGAGTCTCACGGTTGCGCTGCACCGACACCGCAGCCGGAACCCAGCGCATAAAGATAATAATCCCCAGGCAACCGAGCAATGCAGTGACCCAGAACACACCGGGCAATCCCAGAACTGCGGCGATTAGTGGGCCGACGGTCATAGC
Organism: uncultured Pseudomonadales bacterium; assembly: GCA_963968025.1. GTDB lineage: Bacteria > Pseudomonadota > Gammaproteobacteria > Pseudomonadales > Porticoccaceae > HTCC2207. The sequence goes on from CAXAFJ010000007.1 coordinate 22,265, forward strand.
CAGCATAAATGACATGCCGATACTGGCGCCTATAGTAGCCATAGCCTTGGTGCGATTTTGCTCACTGGTAAGATCACTGGCCAGGGCCATCAGCGTGCTGGCGATAGCGCCGGCGCCCTGAATCGCGCGACCGACAATTAAACCTGCCGTAGTTTCTGCGGATGCCGCCACCAAACTACCAGCGACAAAGACTAATAGACCGCCAATAATCACCGGCCTGCGGCCAATCTTGTCCGATAGCAGTCCCAGTGGAATTTGCAGAGCCGCCTGAGTCAGGCCGGAGATCCCGAGAGTTATACCCAGCATCAAGGGACTGAAACCCGGATAACCCTCCATATAGAGAGCCAGTATCGGCAGCACCATAAACAGGCCGAGCATTCTGAAACCATAAAGGCTTGCCAATGAAGCGACTGCGCGTTTCTCTATAGGGGAAAATGAGGTGGAATTATTCAAGTTAGTGTCGGGGCCGTGGCTAGGTAATGGAGTAGTGATGACGATGTGATAAAAAGCCAGAGCATTCTAACAGCGCCACGGCACAGTGCACGGTCTAATTTTGAATAATAGTCAGTCCATTCGGGGCAACTATTTTTCCATCATTGCAGTCTGTCGACCCGGCCTATTCGTAATAGTTTAAAGAATGATCAGAATCACTTTGCCGAGTGCACCACCAGCACTCTATAATCGACCGTTTAACATAACCATAAGAATTCTCAATGAATACCATTCAGGTACGCGGCGCACGCACACACAATCTCAAAAATATTGATCTTGATATTCCACGGGATAAATTAGTCGTGATTACAGGCCTGTCTGGGTCGGGCAAATCATCTCTGGCCTTTGATACGCTCTATGCCGAGGGCCAGCGCCGCTATGTGGAATCCCTCTCCACCTATGCGCGGCAGTTTCTGTCAATGATGGAAAAGCCCGATGTGGACCACATCGAAGGACTTTCCCCGGCCATTTCCATTGAGCAAAAATCGACCTCCCATAACCCCCGTTCAACCGTGGGGACTATTACCGAGATCTATGATTATCTGCGCCTGCTATTTGCCCGCGCCGGAGAGCCACGCTGCCCTGAGCACAATCAGGCACTAAAAGCCCAGACCGTCAGCCAAATGGTGGATCAGGTGTTGGCGATGCCCGAGAACACCAAGCTGATGTTACTGGCGCCGATTATCAAAGGCCGCAAAGGTGAGCATCTGCATCTCTTTGAAAGCCTCCGTCGCCAGGGTTTTATCCGCGCCCGAATCGATGGTTTGGTCTGTGATCTGGATGAAGCGCCAGCACTGAATAAAAAACAAAAACACGATATCGAAGTAGTGGTCGATCGCTTTAAAGTCAAAGCCGATATTGGTATCCGTTTAGCCGAATCCTTTGAAACCGCCCTCACCCTAGCTGAGGGATTGGCCGGCATTAGCTTTATGGATAGCGATGAACCGGACCAGATGTTCTCGGCCAAGTTTGCCTGTTCAGTCTGTAATTACAGCCTCAATGAATTAGAGCCACGGTTGTTTTCCTTTAACAATCCGGTCGGCGCCTGCCCTACCTGTGATGGTCTGGGTGTGCATCAATTTTTTGATATTGACCGCGTCGTCCATCATCCGGAAGCCTCGATATCCGAGGGCGCAATTCGCGGTTGGGATCGTCGCACACTCTATTACTACAATATGCTCACCTCTTTGGCGGCCCATTACGATTTTGATATTGACTCCCCCTGGGACAAACTGAGCGAAGATCACCGTAAAAAAATCCTCTATGGCAGCGGCAAGGAAGAGATCACCTTTAGCTATGTCAATGATCGCGGCACCATGTTCCGTCGCGAACATACCTTTGAGGGTGTGATCAACAATATGGAGCGCCGCTATCGCGAAACCGAGTCCGGCTCGGTGCGTGAAGAGTTAGGCAAATATATGACCAGCTCCCACTGCCCCGAGTGCGATGGCACACGACTGCGCAAGTCGGCACGCCATGTATTTATCGACGATCGTCGTATTGAAGATATTGTCAGCATGCCCGTGGGCGACTGCTGTGATTACTTCGACAATATTGAACTGCAAGGTCGTCAGGGTGAGATCGCCGAAAAAATCATTAAAGAGATCCGTCAGCGTTTCCGCTTTCTGGTGGATGTGGGGCTCAACTATCTGTCACTGAACCGCAGCGCCGACACGCTCTCCGGTGGTGAAGCTCAGCGCATTCGCCTCGCCAGTCAAATCGGCGCAGGTCTAGTGGGCGTGATGTATATTCTCGATGAGCCCTCGATTGGACTGCACCAGCGAGACAACGAACGTCTGCTAAAAACCCTGGTTCGTCTGCGCGATCTCGGCAATACCGTAATCGTTGTGGAGCACGATGAAGAGGCGATTGCCGCCGCTGACTATATTATTGATATCGGCCCCGGCGCCGGTGTCCACGGTGGTGAAGTAGTGGCCGAAGGTACGGCTCAGCAGATTCACGACAATCCCAACTCGATCACCGGTCAGTTTATGTCCGGCGTGCGGGGAATAAAAATTCCCGAGAAGCGCAATCAGCCCAAGGGCAAGTTTATTGATGTCACTGGCGCCTGTGGCAACAACCTGCAAAATGTTGACCTGCAGATCCCCATCGGTCTGTTTACCTGTATTACCGGCGTATCCGGTTCCGGTAAATCAACACTGATCAATGGCACTCTCTATCCGGCTGCAGCAGTTGCTCTAAATAAAGCGACGACCCTAAAGTCTGCCGCCCATGACAGTATTACCGGTCTCAACCATCTGGATAAGTGCATCGATATCGACCAGAGCCCCATCGGTCGTACACCGCGCTCAAATCCCGCCACCTACACGGGTATTTTAACACCGATTCGCGAACTCTTTGCCGCGACTCAAGAAGCCCGTTCACGCGGTTACAACCCGGGACGCTTTAGTTTTAATGTGAAAGGCGGTCGCTGCGAAGCCTGTCAGGGTGATGGCGTGACCAAGGTAGAGATGCACTTCTTGCCGGATATCTATGTGCCCTGCGATGTATGCAAGAGCAAGCGCTACAACCGCGAGACTCTCGACATTCATTTTAAAGGCAAAAATATTCATCAGGTTCTAAATATGACCGTCGAGGATGCCCGCGTATTCTTCGACCCCATCCCCGCCATTGCCCGCAAGCTACAAACCCTGATGGATGTGGGTCTCTCTTATATCAAGCTGGGTCAGTCGGCGACCACCCTGTCCGGTGGTGAAGCACAGCGTATCAAGCTGTCTAAAGAACTCTCCAAGCGCGATACCGGCAAGACGCTGTATATTCTCGACGAGCCAACCACCGGGCTGCACTTCCACGATATTGAACAGTTGCTGGCGGTACTCCACAGACTGCGCGACCAAGGCAATACCATGGTCGTGATTGAGCATAATTTGGATGTGATCAAGACCGCTGATTGGATTGTCGATCTGGGTCCTGAAGGGGGTTCTGGGGGCGGAATGATTATTGCCGAGGGTACACCAGAGACAGTGGCCAAGGTTAAAGCGTCCCACACTGGGCATTTCTTAAAGGATATGCTGAAGGGTAAAGCCGCGGCCAAAACCAAAGCCGCAACCAAAGGCAAAACCAAAGCCGTGGCCTAAACTGCCCGGCTCAGACCATTAGAATCAATCAGGCTTGGCTGTGACGGGCCTGGTTGTCTAAGTAGGTTGCCACCATCAGATCTATGGCCTGCTGCTGATATTCACGCAGGCCGCTCAAGATTAAAGTCTTCACACCGGTGCCGACAATCTTGCCGTCATCCACCAGATTAAACTTAAACTCCGCATTGCCACGCTTGCCATCCACGTCGAGACTAGTGCCAGCCAATTCAACGCTGGGCTGTCCCAGCTCCAGAGTCTCAAACTGCAATGACATAGACTCATAGATCACCAGCGGACGCTGAGGGTTGATCATGACATTTTTCTCGGCCATTAACGGCACCAGGATATGCGGGAAATTCTGCCCCGAAAAGAACACATAGTGTTTAATCAGACTTTCCAACACCTGCTGATCCTGTAACTGATCGCCACTGCGGGACACTTTTAGATAGGTCTTTTCACGGGCATCGGCAATCTCAAACTGATCCCCGGGAGATCCAGGTAAAACCAATGGCGTATCCGCCGAGACCATACCGGCAAATTCAAAGCGCATCTGCTGGCTCAGACCATAACGCTCTAATACCAGCGCAAACAGCAAATCCCCAGGAACACAGAAACGTTTGCTGTCGACATCGTGAATCGGGTTGAAATCATTGCTGATGGTTTTCGCAAAGCCACTGCCCTGTTCGGCACTGATGCTCAGAGATAACTTATCGCGGGTATAAAACTGCTGTAAAAACATAGGCGCCACGCGGCTAGGTGATTGAGACGCGCATACTAATGAATTTGCCGTTCAGGTCAAGTAATAGCCTGGGCAAGGCAATGTATGAAATAGTTTATAAAACGTAATTTATTTCATACACTAAAGTCAGATTCACATTATTTTGGAATTTTTCAAAGGAGTTTGAAATGCATTTTTCCACCCGCGAGAAACAGATTTTTATCGAGTTATTGATCAGTGCTTTAGTCTCAGGCTATTACTTTTACAGCAGCTACCAACTCTCGGGATGGAGACAAATCGTCGGCCCTGAGATGGGTGCTCTAATAGTCAAGGTCATTGTTATCGCGATCGTTACCAGCATTGTCCTATACGCAATCTTTAGCCGAGCCACCCTAGAAGACAGGGATGAACGTGATCTGGAGATTAGCGCCAAAGGCAACGCGTTTGGTTACTACAGCTTGGTCGTCCTATGCTGTTCCCTGGTGGGTTTGGTAATGTTTAATGAGGGACTTGGGCTGATTAGCGACAATATCCAAATCAGCGGACCAATGGCGATGCATTTTGTACTTATGGCACTGATGATCTCGGCGATCGTCAAATCCGCAACCCAGCTTCTTTACTATCGTCTGAGCTAGCCCTATGGCCAACGTTAAAATCGACAATCAGATCCGACAACTTCGTTTTGCCTGTGGACAGATGACTCAAGCGGCATTGGCCGCAGAGGTCGGAGTGACTCGGCAAACCATATTGGCTCTGGAAGCCTGTCGGTATTCCCCCTCACTTGAGTTGGCCTTTAAAATCGCGAGGGTTTTTGATCAGCCATTGGAGACTGTTTTCCAGTTTCCAATAGATTAATCCAGTTCCGCTTCAAACTCTTCCAGCAGATCCAATGGTTCCAATTCCTGACCTTCCAGATCTACCGTCCAGTTGACGCCAACCATCAACACATCGCTGTGCATACCCGGCAACCAGTCGTCGAGAAACTCTTCCATTTCAATGGCAGCCGGGGTGTAGACATCCCAATCGCCAGTGCAGAGTGCCTGAGCAAAGTCACAATTTGACCAAAATGGAATCACGTCAATGGTGTCGCTGTCGGTTGAGCCAACCAGCGCCCAGTTATCCACCGCATCCTTTAATCCCCAGACGCAACCGGTTTCGAGACTCTCGACAATCATGCGGTCGAGGTTTTCTTGAAGATCTTCAGATAGTGGTTCCATGGCTATAGCTCACAAGCAATTTAACAGTCGCGCATGGTACTCGCTTTTTGCTTTTTTCCCAACTGTAATCTCGGCTCTAGGCCAAGAGAGGTCTAGGGCTGGCAAGTACTGAAAAGGCTTAGCTGCGACAATTTGCCACATTGCTCAGCAGTGGCCAAATACCTAAAATTGCGTCCCTCTTTTACTACTTTCTGGTTCTATTTATGCAGGTTAAAACTGTCTCTGCTTTGAGCGCTCTTTTTATCGCAATCTCTGCTACTTCAGCAGTGGCTGATCACAGCCACGGTATGGAAGAAATCACCGTTCAGGCATTTCCTTTAGCGACTCAAATTAGCAGTTCTCCACGGAGCAATCCCCTGCACAGCCCAGACAGTGCCGAACTCTTAAAACGCATTCCCGGAGCCAACAACAATGCCAATGGGGTGATCACTGGCATCGCCCAATATCGCGGCATGCATGGCGACCGAGTATCGGTGAAACTGGATCAGGCGCCGACTCTCAGTGGCGGCCCCAACGCCATGGACTCACCCCTCGCCTATGCCCCTGCCGGTCTGCTCAAAGAACTGATTGTCTACCGCGGTATTACCCCGGTCAGTCAAGCCCAGGAGAGTATTGGTGGCCATATGGTGGCGCAATTTAATCGCGGTAGCTTTGCTGCCGAAAGTGAGTTTGCAGTCAACGGTTTTGTCAGCGCCCAGCTCACCGATAATGGCAGTCAGTCAAGTACCGATACCCAGATCGTTATTGCTAACCAGCAACATAAAGTTTCCTTTCTCAGCTCCCATAACGAGGGCGACAATATTGATGCCGGAGACAATAAAACGGTTGCTGGCAGCCAGCATCAGCGCGATCGCTTTGATCTTGCCTATGGCTGGAAGTCCGATGCCACTGAATTGACCATTTTTGCCGGTCAGCTGGATATCAGCAATAGCGGCACTCCCGCTCTGGCAATGGATATAGTCGCCGTGGAAACCGATCTTGCAGGCATGACTCTGAGCACCGATGCCAATGGCACGGAAATCAATATGTCTCTGGCCTGGGCCGATGTCACCCACTCCATGGATAACTTTAGCCTGCGCACTGCCCCAGCCATGGGCATGGGTTACCGCAGCAATCTCGCCACCGCCGACAATCTTTCTTGGAGTCTGGACGCGCAACTGCCACTGGCCTTTGGTGAACTAAAGATCGGTACCGATGGCAATCTCAGCAACCATGACTCGACCATCAGCAACCCCAATAATGGCCTGTTTGAGCTGGTGAACTTTAACCAGACTCAGCGGGATATCCTCGGCCTATTTGCCGAGCTCAATGGGGATATTGGCGACTGGGGTTATCAGGCCGGGATCCGACGTAATCGCACTCGCCTAGAGAGCGGCGAAGTGAGCTCTTCAGGCATGATGGGAATGATGGGCATGATGGGCAGTGCAGCCAATATGCTAGCTATGCAGTTTAATCAGGCGGACCGTAAGCTCGATTACAACAGCACCGATCTGGTCTTAAAATTTAACCGCAGCCTCGACCCTGAGACGGCCCTAACCATTGATCTGGGGATTAAAAATCGCGCCCCCTCTTATCAGCAAACCTTTCTCTGGCTGCCTCTGCCAATCACCGCTGGCCTCGCCGATGGACGCAGTTATATTGGCAACCTCGCGCTCAAGCGTGAAACCGCCCAAGAAATTAGTATTGGCCTGAGCAAAAAGACTGAGCGTTTTAGCCTTTACCCACAGATTTTTTACCGCCAGATCGACGACTATATTCAGGGTGTTCCAAGCATCAATATGAGCGCCAATATGGTCAGCAATATGATGAGCGGTGCCGCTGCCCTGAGCTATGAAAATACCGATGCCGAGATCTACGGTGCCGATGCCAATTGGAATTACCGGATCAATCACAGCCTGTCAGCGGATGGCGTGGTCAGCTATGTGCGCGGCAAGCGCACCGATATTGCCGACGATCTCTATCGTATCGCACCGGCCAATGCACGTTTTAGTCTGCGCTACCAGCCGGATCAAGGTGCTGTAGAGCTGATGCTAGAGTCGGTTATCTACGCTCGCCAAAAGTATCTGGCCAGCTATAACAATGAAGCGCCATCTAGTGGTTTTGGCATTGTTAATATGGGCGCCACTTGGTCAGTCAACGAAAGCATAACGCTGCGCTCTGGGGTTAAAAATCTCTTTGATCGCTATTATGCCGCCCATACGAGTGGTCGCAATCGCAGCGGCGACAGCGATATTGGCCTGGGCGAAGCAATACCCGGTCTTGGTCGTGCGTTTTATCTCTCAATGGCGATAAATTTCTAGTACCATTTGGCCCATGAAAAAAGCCCAGCCGAATAACAACAGCGCCGCAACCAGAGAGAACCTCTATGTTCTCAGTTTGATCCGCGGCGTCGCCCTGCTCGGCCAGATGCTGGCACTGATATTTTTTACTTGGATACAACCAATTGGCCTGCCGGTGGCCGAAATCGCCTTTGTATTAAGTGTCTACGCCTCACTCACCGCCGCTATTTGGGTCCGCAGTCGGCGTGCCGTGCCCATAGGCGAAACAGAATTTTTTATTCACCTGCTGGCGGATATTGCGTTTTTCTCAATACTGCTATTTTTTAGCGGCGGCGCATCCAACCCCTTTATCTCCTATATGCTGATCCCCATCAGTATTGCCGCAATCACCCTGTCACGGAGTTACAGCATTGCCGTCGCACTGGCAGCCCTGCTCTGCTACAGCCTTTTATTAAAGTACTTTGTGGCGATCAGCGCGATTGCACCGGGCCATCATCAGGCGGCGGACAACAGCTTGCATATTCTGGGTATGTGGGCCAACTTTGCCATCAGTGCAGAGATTATTATTTACTTTATCAGCCGCATGGCCGCCACCTTAAAACAGCAGGAACAGGAAATTGCCATGGCCCGCGACGCCCAGCTTCGCGACGAGCAGCTGTTAGCCGTGGGAACTCTGGCAGCGGGCACAGCGCATGAGCTTGGCACACCATTGAATACCATGAAATTAATTGTCGATGAGATGCTGCTGGACGGCGATAATCAGGCCGATGTTGTGCTGCTTAACCAGCAGATCGAACAGTGTAAAATCACCCTTAAGCAGCTGCTCACCACCGCCGAAGAGTCTCAGTCTACTCAGCTCGAAGCACAGTCGGTGCGGCTCTATTTAGACAGTATTTTAGCCCGCTGGCAGCTGTTGCGGCCACTGCTTAAAACCCAGATTCAGTTTATCGAAAGCCCAGAGATTAGTGTCATATTTCATCCAACCATTGCCCAGTCAATTCTCAATCTGCTTAATAATGCCGCCGATGCCAGCCAACAAGTCGATATCAATATCAGCTGGAATGCGAATACGGCGACGATTAATATCCGCGATTTTGGCCCCGGGCTCGATGCCGAGAAAATCGCCACTCTGGGACAGCCCTTTGTCAGCGATAAAGCTGAAGGTCTCGGTTTGGGTCTGTTTTTATCCCAAGCCACACTGACACGTTTTGGTGGATCGGTGACCTTACAAAATGCCGCTGAAGGCGGCACCCTCACCCAGATAATGCTACCCCTTTTAACCACAGCGGTAACATCGTGAACTATCTATTAATCGATGATGACCTAGCCTTTAGCGCAGTACTTGCGCGAGTATTGCAGCGCCGTGGCGAGCAGGCCTTTACCGCCAGCAATGGCAGCCAGGCCATGGCTCAGCTTGAGAGTGAAAATATTGATCGAGCAGTTTTAGATTTAAAACTTGAACAGGAATCTGGGCTGGCCATTTTGCAGCAACTGCTGCGGAGCCAGCCCTCACTAGAGGTGGTGATACTCACCGGCTACTCGAGTATTTCCACTACTGTCGAGGCGATCAAACTTGGCGCGATTAACTATCTGTGCAAACCCGCCGGAGTGGAAGAGATTATCGGTGCCTTTGAAAGCCGCAGCGACAAGGCCGGAGAAGTGCCACTGCAGGATTCACCGCCCTCGGTTAATCGACTGGAGTGGGAGCATATTCAAAAAGTGCTAAATCAGCATGAAGGCAATATTTCCGCCACCGCCAAGACATTGGGAATGCACCGCAGAACGCTGCAGCGCAAATTGCAAAAAAGGCCGGTCAAGAACTGAGCGGCCCGGGTTTTAGTAATAGCGGTCTAGTGACAGCATTCTAGTGACAGGAACCTGATAAAAGAGCTTATATGAGAACCCTTTAGCTCAAGACCCTTTAGTCGAGAACCCTTTAGTTCAAGGCTCTTTAGTTCAAGACCCCTTAGTTCAAGACTCTGTAACCACGACCCGACAAACAGCGTCGAACTATACGCTCCTGCTCATGCCGCGCACGCTGATTACCCTTTACACCACCGACTATGGCACCAGCACCGGCACTGCGTTCAGCTGTTTTATGGTTGCCGACCACGGCACCCAGACCACCGCCAAGCACCGCTCCAGCCACCACCCCTTCGGTGGTTTCAGCGCCCACATCCACATGTCGCGCGTAGTATTCACAGTCACCGAGATCATCGTAATAGTCGTTCATATCAACGCCCTTGGTATCGATAATAATCTGCTTAGGTGCACCGTAACCGCGGTAGCCATTGGCACATCCACTGGTGACAACCACCACCAGAGCCAACCCGAGTAATGACATTGTGTGATTTTTCATAAGTGATCCCTTCACTAAAAACATTCCCTGTACCAACGCCAAACCTGCGACTTGGTTGACCCCTGTCACTCTTATCTCAAAGATTACTTGGTGTTGTTCATAATGCCGCGCACCGCTGCAGGAATATCCGCCGGCAGTATCACAAGCTTGGCATTTTGCGACTTGCCCATTTCACGGAGAGATTCCACATACTTTTCGCCGAGCAGATACATCGCCGGTAGTTCTTTGTCCTGAATCGCGTCACTGACTTTGGTCAGGGCAGTTTTCGTGGCTTCAGCCAGTACTACCTGAGCTTCAGCATCGCGACGAGAGGCTTCTAGGCGGCCATCAGCCGTCAAAATAGCAGCACTCTTATCGCCCTCAGCGCGGGTCACTGTGGCGCGACGCTGACGCTCGGCGGCAGCTTGTTCTTCCATGGCAGCCTGCATGGTGCCCGAAGGATTAATATCCTGAATCTCGACGGTCTTGAGTGTAATACCCCAATCGGCGATATCATCGGAAATCGACGCTTTAAGCTTGGCCTTAATCTGATCACGTGACGACAGTGCATCATCCAGCTTCATTTCACCGACAATGGAACGCAGCGAAGTCTGCACCAAAGTGCGGATGGCGAGCTCGTAGTCTTCGACGCCGTAAACCGCTTTTTCCGGTGAGACAATATTGATATAGGCCACCGCATTGGCAACGATCACCACGTTATCCAGAGTGATCACTTCCTGGGAGGGAATATCCAAAACAATATCTTTGGTGGTGACTTTAAATGCCACATTATCAATATAGGGGACAATAATGTTCAAGCCCGGCTTCAGGGACATATGATATTTACCCAGTCGCTGGACCACCCACTTGGAACCCTGAGGAACCAGACGTACACCTTTTAACAGGGTAATCAGTACCAGTAATAACATACCTACAACTACAATCGGCCCTTCCATCACGCTTACTCCCTTATAGAGTTGTGCCGCAGCCACCAAGGCTGTCAGCTAATTTAAATTTGTTTTAACGCAGTTTCACTACGATCAAGGTATTGCCCGCGATCTCTTTAATAAACACCCTATCGCCAATACTTACCTGGTCATCGCAGATAAAGTCCCATTCATCATCACCCAACACTGGTGTGGTGAAGCGCACCTGACCGCGGCTGTGCTCGGTGGGTGCTTTAATCACCTGCCCCGCTTCACCTATGGCGGCATCGCGGCTGATCCCAGCAGTGGTTCTGTCGGTCATCTTGGGCTTAAAATATTTAAACCAGAGCACCGTAAAGGCTATCGAGGAGATCGTCCAGATCAGGATTTGTGCGGAAAAGATCAGCTCAATCACTGTCATCACCAGACCCACAACTATAGCGCCGAGACCAAACCAGAAAATGGTGAAACTGGGAATAAAGATCTCTCCGGCCACTAATACCATACCCAATATCAGCCAGTGCCAATACAACAGTTCAAATTCCATGGTTTGTCCTCAGAGGTTTTCCCTCAATCATTTTTCTCAACTCTCAACTCTCAACATCGCCTGCATCAACAGACCTGTGCTGGAGGGTCATCAATATAGCATCTTCACGACCGAACTCAGTTCTATAGTAGTCGCGTCTGCGGCCCACCTCAATAAAGCCATAGTTGAAGTAGAGGCGAATCGCGGGAAAATTACTCACCCGCACTTCCAATAAAACCGATTCGATAGCATCAGGTAACGATTGCAGCATATGGCTGAGCAACTGAGAGCCCAGTCTATGCCCCTGATACTGAGGGTCGATGGCAATATTAAGAATCTCAGTTTGATCCACTACAGTGGCTGTGACCCTATAGCCGATTGGCTGGTTGTCATCAGCGCCACAGATAACCCAACACTGATGTTCCTGGAGACTCTGCTGAAACTGTTTAGAACGCCAGGGCGCCGCCGTCACTTCCACTTCAATAGCGACTACCGGAGCAATATCCTGCTCTGTCATTGGGCGAATAAAGGTCTTGGGGATATTGGCTAAATCGACTGTCACAGGAGTTTAGACACTAAAACTAAGAAGCAGCTGGTGCAAAAGAAATCGACTTCAACTGCTGCCAGGCAGTCGCCTTAAGCTGCGGCGTCTCGATCATGCTGCTCAGGGAGGGCACCAGCAATGCGGTGGTCTCCGTATTCAGGGTTAGGTGACCAAAACTCGGCTGCTCACTGCGCTGTTGCGGACTTAGCAGCCAATCAGCAGCAGCCTCACCGAGCAGCAAGATATGCTTAACAGGCTTGGCGCTGAGCTTGGCCTGGAGCAGAGTGGCGAGAAACTCGCGTACTTCATTTTCGTCGCCATCGGCATTGGGATAAGGTGGCCACTCCACCAGCTCCATCTGCGGCAGGCGGTGAATACCGCAGCCCAGGGCATTTAAGATATTGGTCAACAGTTGCATTTCATTGCCATCCGCAAGCGCGCCTTCAACTGCGCTGCAAATCAGTACTTCTGAATTGGGTTGCCAGAGGGAAAACTTAACCTCGATAAGTGCTGCCGGTGCTTCTCGAACTGCCGTCGCACTGGCCGCGCTAACAGCGGGCTTTGCCGAAGAGGTTTCCCGCAAAGCCTTTTTGGTCGCTACGGGCTCATCGAAATTAAGGTTCATGCGAGCAGCAACATCAATGGTTTTACGATCGACAGGAGCTTCGGCCAGCTCTAGAGAGGGGTCATTAAATGCTGCGCCAACAGGTACTTCATCAACTAGCAATACAGCATCTTTCGGCACATATTGCACTATGCCGAGAGTCTGTAAATAGTAGGCCTGCTGGCTGGGTTGCATTAGATACCGCCCATCTGTGGGTGCAAACCACCGGGATTGCGCATCAGCGTCAGGGCATTCAAATAGGCTTTGGCACTGGCTACCAGAATATCGGTATCGGCGCCCTGACCATTGATAATACGGCCATCTTTCTCGAGACGCACGGTAACGCCACCCTGAGAATCAGTACCTTCAGTCACTGCGTTAACCGAATACAGCTGCAACTTGCTGCCGCTGCTAACCAGACTTTCAATGGCGTTAAAGATCGCATCCACTGCACCGCCCCCAGAGGCTTCCGCACTGTGTTGCTTGTCTTGGTAAGCAATAACAATTTTTGACTGTGGCGCCTGACCGGACTTCGACAACACCTCTAAATCTAGCAGGGTTAAGACATCTGCCTCGGTACCCATCTGCGCATCGGAGACCAGCGCCTGCAAATCTTCATCAAAAATTTCGCGTTTCTTATCCGCCAGTGCTTTAAAGCGTTTAAACAGATCGTTAAATTCTTCTTTACTGTCAAACTTAATGCCCAGCTCTTCAAGTCTTGAAGAGAGTGCCGCGCGGCCCGACAATTTACCCAGAGATAACTTGTTCGTGCTCCAGCCAACATCTTCGGCGCGCATAATTTCGTAGGTCTCGCGAAACTTCAAAATACCATCTTGGTGAATACCGGACTCATGGGCGAAGGCATTGGCACCGACAATCGCTTTGTTCGGCTGCACCGGGAAACCGGTAATGCTCGAGACCAAGCGTGAGGTCGACACTATATGAGTTGCGTCTATATTAGTTTCCACTGGAAACACATCGCGACGCGTGCGAATCGCCATCACCAACTCTTCAAGAGCCGCGTTGCCGGCACGTTCGCCAAGGCCATTAATGGTGCACTCAACCTGGCGGGCACCGCTCTGGATGGCCGCCAAACTATTGGCTACAGCCAAGCCCAAATCATTGTGACAGTGCACCGAGAAAATCGCCTTGTCGGCATTGGGCACGGTATTCATCAAGCGCCTAATCATCGACGCGTATTCACTGGGGTCGGAGTAACCGACAGTGTCCGGAAGATTGATCGTTCGTGCGCCGGCATTGATCACTGCTTCAGTGATGCGGCACATAAAGTCAAACTCCGTGCGACTGGCATCTTCCAGAGAAAATTCCACATCATCGATCAAGCTGCGGGCAATTTTAACCGCACCAACCGCCTGATCAAGAACCTGATCCGGCTCCATCTGCAACTTGTGCTTCATATGGATTGGCGAGGTCGCAATAAAGGTGTGGATACGGCCAGCATTGGCACCTTTTAGGGCTTCCGCGGCGCGTTCTATATCACCGGCGACGGCACGGGACAGGCTGCAAATGCGGCTTTCCCTGACACTGCTGGCGATCGCTTGAATGGCGTCGAAATCGCCCTGACTGGAAATCGCAAAACCGGCTTCGATAACATCGACGCGCATTTTTTCCAAGGCGATGGCAATACGGACTTTTTCATCTTTGGTCATCGATGCGCCGGGGCTCTGTTCACCGTCGCGCAAGGTTGTATCAAAAATAATTAACTTTTCTTTGGCTTGCTCTGAGCTGTTCATACTGTCTTCTCTTCCTAAAGGGAGCCCTGCTTTTTAGCTGGTCTAATTCTCGTTAATCAAATACTAACTAGTTTCAGCGGCTCATTGTAAAACGGATCGGCCCCTGTGGGGTCAGAATTTCACTGCATTTTTGCCAAGCATGACTTTGGTAAGACTTTGATAAGACTTTGGCATGCCTTTGAACTAAATAAAGCTTGGCCAATGCACGGAGTTTTGATGAGGTATAACGATAGATGCCCCTCAGGGCAGGAGAAGAAGAAGTCCACGAGCAGAGTCAACAGTCGTGAGACCGATGCTGCTATTGAGTGCTCTTTTGATTGAGTGGATATTCATAAGCTTATTCAAACAGATTTTAACGCTGCTGCCAACGCCTAATTAAGCGTCATCTGCTGGTTTGCTACCCGCATAACCCAACTTGTTTAACAGCCAGATCAGCGGAGCTGAAAAACTAAACACGACAGCCATGGCAAAGAGGATCCGCGGTGGATCAATAGTGATCACCACAAAGCCCATGACCACAGACAGGATAACCATAAAAGGCACCTTGCCACGCAGGTCGATCTCTTTAAAGCTTGGATATTTAAGGTTGGAAACCATCAACAGACCAGCAGTGGCCGTGAGTAATGCTCCGGTGACCGACAACCAAAATGATGAATCTAACTCGTAGGCGGACCAGATGAAACCGGCGACCAGCGCCGCGGCTACCGGACTAGGCAGCCCAGTAAAGGTTTTATTGTCAGAAGATTCGGCCTGCACATTAAACCGTGCAAGACGCAGCGCAGCGCAGGAAGCGTAGACAAAGGCCGCGGCCAAGCCGACCGTACCCAAATCACTGACACCCCAACCATAGGCCACCACTGCTGGTGCAACACCAAAGGAGACCATATCCGAGAGACTGTCGTACTGCACACCAAAATCACTCTGAGTATTGGTCATACGCGCCACGCGACCGTCTAGGCCATCAAAAAGCATGGCGGCAAAAATAGCCATGGCAGCCCATTCATAGTTGCCGCTAAAGCCCGACAGCACTGCATAAAAACCACCGAACAGAGCGCCGGTGGTGAGTAGATTAGGCAATAGATAGATACCTTTGCGGCGCGCTGGAACATCATCTGCAGCGGGCGTCTTGAGATTGACTACATTCTCTGGGGTATCGGCTTTTTTGATCATACGAGCATTACTCTCAATGGCTACTAAAACTCAACAGCTGTCATTATAGGCTTTTAGCCTTCCAAATAGCAGCTCTGCATTTTGTCTAAATCCGCGGCAGAGAGTCCCAGAGCCGAGGTCAAATAGGTTTTAACATCGCCGTACTGTTCATCGATGGCCTCGAGAAAAGCCACTATATTGTCCTGATGTACCGAACAATAGGGAATCAGCCAGGCACGATCCCAGCTCTCAACCTTGGCGGTGCGCAGGTGACCCTCAACAATTTCAATTAAGGCATCGGAATCATAGTGCTCAGTGGTCAGCATATAGTCGTCAATAATGGTCTGACGGGGTACATCCAAGGCCGACAGAATCAATGCCGCAGCCATACCGGTACGATCTTTGCCCGCGGAACAGTGAAACACCGAGGCGCTGTCGGCGTTATCCACTATATGGCGCATAAAGCGACTAAACGCTGGAATCACTGCATCGATGCAGGAACGGTAGGAATTTACCACCAGCTGGTGGGAGGAGTCGGCGGTTAATTCACCGCCAAATAGAAACTCCCAAAATCGCGAGATATCACCAATATGGATCTGGTAGTCATCGATAAACTCGGCACGCACCGCGCAGCTGGGGGACTGTTCCTGCTCTTCTGTGCGACGGAAGTCATGGATCTTGCTGATACCGATGGCTTCAAGGGTATCTAGATCGCCATCGCTGAGGCGCGCCAAATGTCCGCAGCGCATAATTTTGCGCCACTTAACGGTGCGACCCTGAGTATTTGTGTAACCGCCGATATCGCGAAAATTGATTCCACCATCCAGAGCGACGACTCTAGTTTGACTCTCAGCTGCTGACATATTGTCCCCTTACTTACTTCGTTATAGTGTTGATATTCAAAATAGTTCTACTGCCTGAAAACTAAAACGGCTCACCACTTAGCGAGCCGTTTTAACAACTGTCTTACTCAATCAAGCCAGATGAACGTTAAACACGCAAAAACTTATCACCGCGAGCTATACCGGAAACGCCACTTCTGACCACTTCCATAATCCCCATTTCCCCCACAGCCTCAATAAAGGCATCAAGCTTTTCGCTGTCACCAGCAAGCTGCACTGTATAGGTTACCGGCGTTACATCGATAATATGACCGCGGAAAATTTCCACACAACTTTTTAGCTCGGTGCGAATATGACTTTCGGTGGCTTTGATTTTAACCAGCATCAGCTCGCGCTCGATATAGGCGCCCTGTGTTAAATCAACCACCTTAATCGTATCGATCAACTTGTGCAGCTGCTTAACAATCTGCTCTGCCATATGATCGTCGCCCTGAGTGGTGAGGGTTAAGCGTGACAATGTATCGTCATCGGTAGGTGCCACGGTCAAGGTATCAATGTTGTAACCGCGCTGGGCAAACAGACCCACGACGCGTGAAAGTGCACCGGATTCATTTTCCATCAAAATAGAGATTATCCGCTTCATTAGGTTCTCTCCGTCTTGTTGAGCCACAGGTCACGCATAGAGCCACCGGGCATTTGCATTGGGTAAACATGCTCAGAGCGATCTACATCTATGTCCATAAAGACCACACGATCTTTCATGGCAAAGGCTTCACGCATCTTCTCTTCGAGCTCATCGATATGGGTAATTTTCATGCCCACGTGGCCATAGGCCTCAGTCAACTTAACAAAGTCTGGCAGTGAATCCTCATAGACACTCTCGGAGTAGCGGCTGCTGTAATTCATATCCTGCCACTGGCGAACCATGCCCAGTGCAGCATTGTTGAGATTGATAATCTTCACCGGCAAATTGTGCTGACTGCAGGTGGAGAGTTCCTGAATATTCATCTGGATGCTACCTTCGCCAGTAACACAGGCGACGTCACAATCCGGGAACGCCAGCTTACAACCCATGGCCGCAGGCAAACCGAAGCCCATGGTGCCGAGGCCGCCGGAGTTAATCCAAGTGCGCGGCTTGTCAAACAGATAATACTGTGCGGCAAACATCTGATGCTGACCCACGTCGGAGGTCACGATCGCCTTACCTTCGGTGACTTTGTAGAGCATCTTGATCACGTCTTGAGGCTTGATGCAGTTGCCTGAACTCTCTTCGTATCGGCTGGCGGTATAGATACCTTTGTCCGCACGCCACTGATCAATCTGCTGCCACCATTCGGCGATGGCATCTGTGTCAGGAGTAGTTTCAGACTGCTCGATAAGCGCCAGCATTTCCGGCAGTACCGAATTACAGGTACCGACTATAGGGATATGGGCCTCGATATTTTTCGATACAGTCGTAGGATCGACATCTATATGGATAATGGTTGCATGGGGGCAGAACTTTTCCAGATCGTTGGTTACCCGATCATCGAAGCGCGCGCCAATGGCAAAGATCACATCCGCATGGTGCATCGCCGTATTAGCTTCATAAGTACCGTGCATACCGAGCATGCCCAGATACTGGGGATCAGTGCCGGGATAGCCACCCAGGCCCATCAAGGTATTGGTCACTGGGTAATTAAGCTTCTTGGCCAGCGCAATAAGATGCTCAGAGGCATTGTCCAGAACCACGCCGCCGCCAGTGTAAAGAACCGGACGCTTGGCGCCGATCAGAGTCTTTACGGCACGACGAATCTGTCCGCGATGACCCTTATCCGTGGGCTGATAAGAGCGCATCTTGATCTCAGCTGGATAGGCATAGGGCACTTTATAGCTCGGATCAGTGACATCTTTTGGGATATCCACAACCACTGGGCCAGGACGACCGGTGGCCGCAATGTAATAGGCTTTGGCGATGGTCTCGGCGATATCTTCAGCGCGAGTGACCAAAAAACTGTGTTTAACAATAGGACGAGAAACACCCACCATATCGGTCTCTTGGAAGGCATCCTGACCAATTTTGGTCAGCGGAACCTGGCCAGAGATCACGACCAATGGAATCGAATCCATATAGGCGGTGGCAATACCAGTGATAGCGTTGGTGGCACCGGGACCAGAGGTCACCAGGGCAGTACCCACTTCACCAGTGGATCGCGAGTAGCCATCGGCGGCATGCACTGCAGCCTGCTCGTGGCGTACTAACAAATGATGGACGTCTTCCTGTCGATACAGGGCGTCATAGATATGCAGTGCCGCACCGCCGGGATAACCCCAGACATGCTTGATACCTGCATCTTTTAAAGCGCGGATAAGAATTTCACCGCCGGATAATAATTCCACAATAGTTCCTCGTCGCTGTTTAGTGTCAGGACGGTTCTCAGTGGCAAGCGGCTGTTACATCAAGATAGATTCCGCGAAGGCGGCAAACTTCAGTCACACAGGTACGTGCTTAGGACTGTAATCGGTGCTTTTGGCTGTTAACAAGCTAAAGGCTATTGATAAATAGCCGCACCATCTCTGTTGATGACCAGCGGCATGGATAACGCCATCCTGGTACTGGGTCCAAAATTTCTGCATCAATACGAGCAGAATCCTTCCAATTTAACAGTTTCCAATAATTAGTCAACGAACAATTGAGCAGCTAGCCGATCCACACTAGGCTGTATCTATGCTCAAATTCAAACTATATATCTAACCTATAAACGATCCATTCAACAGCATTAGCGAAAGGAACCCCCTATGCGACGATTTCTCTGCACTCTTATTATTATCGGCACTGCCTGCCTGGCGCTCTCAGCCGCAGCTGACAAGGTTTATAAGTGGGTCGATCAACAGGGTGTCACCCATTACAGCGAGCAGCCGCCAGCGGACAAAAAAGCCGTGATAGCCAAAATCAAACTCCGTCAGGTGGAGAGTAAGGCGACGCAGCCACAGACTATAGAGTCGGGCAATCAAGCTCCACAGCCGCAGAGCGAGGTCGAGACTGCCCTATCCACAGAGGGGCTGGCGATTCAACAAAAAAACTGTAGCAGCGCTCGGAACAAGCTGCGAGCGCTGCAAAATGCCGGGCGGGTTCGACAACTGGACGCCAACAGCGGTGAATACATCTACCTTCCCGACGAAGTAAAGCTCGCACAAATACAGCAGATGAGCGATTATCTACGGGATAAATGCGTCGGCTAGCAATATTTTTGCTAGACCTGCGTTAAAAACTGCCCGAAAAGTAATAATAATAAAAAAAGATCACGCGGAGCCTACCCATGACAACTCTCTCTCGATGCCTCTATCGATCCCTTTCCTGTGTATTAATGATTGGCCTACTGGCCAGCTGCTCGCAACCTGAGCCGCAATCTGAATTGGGAAGCACCCTGCTAATTGACAATATCCAAGGCTACAGCTTTAACAATCAGCGTGAGCTATTTAGCTTTACCACTATGGCCATAAAAGACGGTAAAGTCCTGACCACCGGCGACTCGCAGCTCTCAGCAGACTATCCCCAAGCAGAGAAGATTGATGGCCAGGGAAAAACCCTGATACCCGGCATTATTGACGCCCACGGCCATGTCTCCAGTCTTGGTTTCACCCTATTAAGTATTGATGTCCGCGGCCTCGAATCCGCTCAGCAAGCCGCTGAAAAAGTCGCCAGCTACGCCGCCCAGCAACCTCAATTGCAGTGGATTAAAGGTCGCGGCTGGAATCAGGTATTGTGGCCAGACCAGCAATTTCCCAACGCCGCATTACTCGACCAATTCGTCGCCGACCGCCCAGTGTGGCTGACCCGTGTCGATGGTCACGCCGGTTGGGCCAATAGCGCAGCCATGCGTGCCGCTGGTATTGATGCCAATACAGTTTCGCCAGCCGGTGGCGAAATTCCCCGGGATGCCGACGGCAATCCAACGGGCCTGTTTATCGACAATGCCATGAACCTCATCGATCAGGCAGTGCCCAGCCCAAGCGCTGATGAGATCACTGTGGCCCTGGACGCCGTGAGCAAACATCTACTGAGTCTCGGCATTACCTCTACCCACGATGCCGGTGTCAGTGCCACAGAGCACGCCCTCTACCGCCAACTGGCCGATAGTGGCGCCCTGCAGGTCCGTCTCTACGGCATGATCTCATCCACTGATCCCGAGCTTGAGCAAATCCTCGCCGCTGGCCACAGCCAAGGCGACAATGATATGTACAGCGCCCGCAGTATTAAAATCTACACCGACGGTGCTCTCGGCAGCCGTGGCGCCGCCCTACTGGAACCCTATGAGGATCGTCCAGATCACAGCGGCCTGCTGCTCACCAGTGCCGAGAAACTGCGCCAACTGTTTAGTCTCGCTATAGGGGCCGAGTTTCAAGTTGCCATTCATGCCATTGGCGACAAAGGCAATCGTATCGCTTTAGATGAAATTGAACATGCCTACAATACTGTTGGTGGCCGCCATCTGCGTCACCGTATTGAGCATTCTCAGGTCGTCGCCCTAAGTGATATTCCCCGCTTTAAAAGCCTCGATGTGATTCCCTCAATGCAACCGACCCATGCCACCAGCGATATGAATATGGCCGAAGACAGGATTGGTGCCGAGCGTTTAAAAGGTGCCTATGCCTGGCGCAGTTTTCTCGATCAGGGCAGTCGCGTAGTTTCAGGCTCTGATTTTCCGGTTGAGTTAGCCGCCCCTTTCGATGGTATTCACGCCGCCGTCACCAGACAGAATAAAGCCAATCAGCCTGAGGGAGGCTGGATTGCCGCAGAAGCCATGACCATAAAAGAAACCATGCGCAGCTTTAGTATCGATGCCGCATGGGCAGCGCATCAGGACGATAAGTTGGGCGGACTAACGCCGGGGAAGTGGGCGGACTTTATACTGCTTGATCAGGATATCTACCATATTGCCCCAGAGGACTTGTGGAAAACTCAGGTATTGGAAACTTGGTTGGCTGGCAAGCAAGTATTTAAGGCAGACTGACCCACAGAGGCATCCAAAAAACTACAACACTTTGTGATGAGCCGAATAATCTATATAATCGACTCACAAAATGAGCCGAATAATCCATTTAATCGGCTCATCTTATTAAAAAGTCAATTAGAACAGAGGGTTGAGGGTTGTAGTAATGCCAGAAATGACGCCAAAAAAAAAGTGGATATGGCAACAAAATGCATGGCCTGCCCTGACGTGGGACAGCGATACCCTGGCGACCCGACTTCGGGAAGTCACTCAACTTCAGGGAACCTTGCTCGGCAAAGCGGGCGCCACTGCCAACGCCACTAACGCCGAGTCGCAACTGGATGCCTTACTGCAAAATATAGTGCAGTCCTCCGCCATTGAAGGCGAAGTAATAAATGTTGAATCTGTCCGCTCATCTCTGGCAAAGCGCCTGGGTGTTAAAAATGCAGGGCTAAATACTGCAACAGTAAAAACCGAAGGCCTGGCTAACCTATTACTCGACGCTACCCAGAACTATCACCAGCCGCTGACATTGGCACGACTTTACCAATGGCACACTTATTTATTTCCGGAAAAGCCCGAGGGAGAGTTTTCACTAACAGAGATTGCTGTGGGTGAACTGCGCGGAGAGGATCCTATGCAGGTAGTCTCGGGGCCTCATCAAAAACGTACACTGCACTTTCAAGCACCGCCAAAAAATGCCTCGCAGGAATATCCCAAAAGTCTCGAAGAGCAGCTCAATAAATTTCTTAATTGGTTGCAAACCAGTGCGCAAGACCAAACCTTGGACCCTATTCTCCGTGCTGCCCAGGCGCATTTATGGTTTATCACCCTGCACCCTTTTGACGACGGCAATGGCCGTTTAGCCAGAGTAATTACAGATTACACCTTAGCTCAGGCCGAGCATCAGGCGATCCGTTTTTACGCCATGGCCGCCAGCATAATGGAAGAGCGCAAAGGCTATTACGACATTCTTGAATCCACCCAAAAGGGAGGCTTAGATATCACCCCTTGGATGGAATGGTTTTTGGACCGGCTCAGGCATACCTTGATCGGGGCTCTGGAACGTATAGATACAGTACTAATAAAAGCGCGCTTTTGGCAAACTCACGCTCAGAGCAGTCTCAACCGACACCAGACTAAAGCACTTAATCGACTACTCGATGAGGGTCCCGGAGGTTTTGAGGGAGGCTTAACTGCCGCTAAATATAAAAATCTCACCAAAGTCAGTAAGGCAACCGCGACAAGACATTTGCAAGAGCTATTAGAAGAAGGCTGCTTGGAAAAATTAAAAAGCGGTGGACGCAGCACCAGTTACCAAATCAACTGGCCCAACCTCTAAGTAAGGTTCAGATCTACTCCGCCAACTGCACCGCAATCGTGTTGGCGCTGCGCTCAACCGTATTATCCTGATTGAGGTAGACCAACTTGGGTTTGTGCTGAGCCGCTTCGGACTCGGAGAACTGGCCGTAACTAGCAATAATAATTCGATCGCCAACTTGGAACTTGCGTGCCGCAGCGCCGTTCATAGACATAATTCCAGAACCGGCTTCAGCCACAATTACATAGGTGGTCAGACACTCACCATTGGTAATATTGTAAATATCGATCTGCTCAAATTCCTGCATGCCCGAGAGCTTTAATAAATCTGCGTCTATGGCACAGGAACCGTCATACCAGAGCTCAGCTTGGGTCACAGAGGCCATATGCAGCTTAGCCTTCAGATAGGTAGATAACATCCATTTTCTCCTAAATAATTTATACGGTTAAGCGACCAGATAAACGTTTTTTAAGCAGGGCTCAGTCGAGACGGATACTGAGGTTATCAATCAGTCGCGCCGACTCAGTAAAGATAGCACCCAGAATAGTGATTTCCAGATCATCCTCCGCCGCAGGGTCTAAGGTCTTGCTATTGCTCAGGGTTATATAATCAGTCTTAAAACCGGCGCTGGCAATACGTTCAATGGCCAGTATCTCTAACTCGCGAAAGTTGCGCGCGCCCTCTCGGACCTGCTGTGCAATCCACTCAAGACTATCTTTTAATACTACTACCTTGGGACGTTCCTGCTCGGTGATATAGCTATTGCGTGAACTCATGGCCAAGCCGTCGGCTTCCCGATGAATCGGTGCTGCAGTAATTTGCACTGGCATACAGAGGTCTTCGGCCATGCGTCGAATCACGGCTAACTGCTGGTAATCTTTGATCCCAAAAATAGCTTCGTCGGGCTGGACTATATTGAACAACTTAGAGACCACGGTGGTCACACCCTCGAAGTGGCCGGGGCGGCTGGCACCACAGAGGACATCGGTCATGGTCGGGCAGATAACCCGGCTCTGAGTGTCCAGACCGTTGGGATACATCTCAGTATCATCTGGATGAAAGAGGTAGTCGCAACCGGCTTCAGTAAGCTTGTCGCAATCCATCTGGTAAGTGCGCGGATACTTGTCCCAATCTTCGTTGAGGCCAAACTGCAGTGCGTTGACAAAGATCGAGCAGACCACGACATCGCAGCTCTCACGGGCCTGTTTCACCAGTGCCAAATGACCCTGATGAAGGTTGCCCATGGTGGGTATAAAACCAATACGCAACCCTTCACGACGATGAATAGTCAATGCGTCTCGAAGACCACTAACGGTGTGGAAGATTCTCATGGTCGATTACCCTGTGGAAGCCTGTGTGTAGAAAATTAGTTTTCGGTGAAGTAGTCGCCAGCCAGATTTTCGAAGCGCGTGTACTTGCCGAGGAAGGCTAATCGGCAGGTGCCAATCGGGCCATTTCGCTGCTTACCGATAATGATTTCGGCGCTGCCCTTGTCGGGACTGTCTTCGTTGTACACTTCGTCGCGATAGAGAAATACAATCACGTCGGCATCCTGCTCAATGGCACCAGATTCTCTCAGGTCTGAGTTAATCGGGCGCTTGTTGGGACGCTGCTCAAGATTACGACTCAACTGGGACAGTGCAATCATCGGGCATTCATATTCACGAGCCAGGTTTTTCAATTCCCGAGAGATCTGCGAGATCTCCTGCACACGGCCATCAGCCGGATTATTACCACTCATCAGCTGTAGGTAATCCACCATAATTAAACCGGGCTGAGCTCGGGCATAGAGTGCTTCGGTATCTGCTGGCGTATCGGGACCATGTTCCTGGTGCCATTCCTGACGCAGCTGCTCGACCCGCTCGCGAGTGAACTGCTTGATTTGGTTGCGCATCCCCAGAGGCGTAATGCCGGAGGTGTCATCAATAAATAGCGGGCGATCTTTCAAACGCTGGGCGGCGCTACTGAGGCGCGGCCAATCATCTTCGGTGAGGTTGCCAGAGCGCATCCGCGTCTGGTCGATCTTGCCGATGGATGAGAGCAGACGAATAATCAGCTGGTTGGCTGGCATCTCGAGAGAGAAAACCAGTACCGGACGATCTTGGTTTAGCGTCGCATACTCCACCATATTCATAGCAAAGGCCGTCTTACCCATCGACGGTCGCCCTGCGACAATCACTAGGTCGGACTTCTGCCAGCCGGAGGTCATCTCATCGAGATCTTTAAAGCCGGTGCCCATGCCAGTGATATCGGCATCGTTTTTAAACAGCTCATCAAGGCGTTCGACGGCCTCTTTCAGCAAAGCATTAACTTCTTTAAAACCGCCCTTTTTAGGCCGGTTTTCAATAATTTCTTGGAGTCGGCTCTCGGCTTCCGCGAGCAGCTGACCACTATCCCAGCCCAGTGGATTGTAACCTTTGCGCACCGTCTCACTGGCTGCGCCAATCAGCTGGCGAACAATCGAGCGCTCGAGAACAATCTGGGTATAGGCCGGAATATTCGCTGAGCTCGGTGTGCTGCTGGCGAGATCTACAAGATACTCGGCGCCGCCAATACTGGCTAACTCATTGCTGTTTTGCAGGGATTCACTGAGGGTGATGGGATCAAAGGGCTGGCCCTCTTCCGCCAGTCTCGACATCGCATTAAAAATAAGCTGATGGTCTTGGCTGTAAAAGTCGGTATCCGACAGCACCGTTGCGACCGCATCAAAAGCATCATTCTTGAGCATCAAACCACCGAGTACGGCCTGCTCTGCCTCAATCGAATGGGGCAGTGGCTGACTGGCTGCGGGTTCTGCAAATAATGCTTCGTTCATAGTTTTAACTGATAATCAGACTCTAGTAGACACGCAAGTTGATACGAAAACGGCACTGCATCTTATTCAGAAGCAGTGCCGCTTTGCAATAAATTCCCGAACTAACGAGGAAATTATTCAGCTTCAACAACAAGAGTGAAGCTTTGAGTAACGTCTACGTGCAGCTGACACTCAATGCTGAACTCGCCAACAAAACGGATTGGACCGTCTGGCATGTTGATTTCACTCTTGTTGATATCGCTGCCGGCAGCTGCCAGTGCATCTTCCAACTCGCGAATACCGACTGAACCAAACAGCTTGCCTTCGTCGCCAGCAACCGCAGTGATAGTCACTGAACCGATTGTAGCCAGGGCCGCAGCACGGGTTTCTGCGGCGCCTAACTTAGACGCTGCAGCAGCTTCGAGATCTGCACGACGCAGTTCGAAATCAGCAATGTTTGATGCTGTAGCAAAAACAGCCTTGCCATGCGGGATCAGGTAATTGCGACCGAAGCCAGCTTTTACATTAGCCTTGTCACCAATATTGCCCAACTTGCCGATCTTTTCTAACAGAATGACTTCCATCTTAATATCCTCTTTTCATACTTGGCTCAGGAGTCGCGGTTTTTAAACGCCGCGAGACGAGAGCGTAAATTCAATATGCTATCAACCAATCCAAGGCCGACCAGCACAGTACCTGTTGGACCGACAAAAAACAGTCCGAAGTACATGAGTCCAAGCCAGTGCCCACCCCATCCCATCAGTTTCACCGTTGAATGAACCAGTGCCACGCCAGCTATTAACAGCGGCAGCGACAACAACTCAATCCAAGGCGTGTACTCACGGGGCAACGTCACACCAGCAACAACAATCGCAAACAAGATAATTGCAACCCGCCGCTCTAATCGAAAACCGTGGAATTCTTCGCGAAATCCGCCGGGATTAAATAACAGCGCCTGCCACCATCTGGCAACTAGCAAGCCACAGACCACAGTAAGAGCGATCATCCATGCCAACAAACCGAGCACAAATGTTCTGTCGGGAACCAGACTCAGCTCCTCCGACACACCGGCCTGTGCACTAATCTGTGCAACCAGCTCGGCAACCTCTGCCACTACCTGATCTATATCTGCACTGGCAGCAAATCCAACAATGGATACTGCTACAGCACTGCACAGGCCTACTCCAATCAATGTCCACTGCCACGACGCCGTGGTGCGTAAAACATTGGCTGCGACCACTATTACTACCAGTGCCGCAGAGGGAGCCAGGGTTAACAAGGGGCTCATACTGCCAGTGAGGTAAAGTGCCAACCAGGGCAACAATGCCCAAAGTGCAACAATTAAACCTTCTGAGCTATCTTTACGAAGGGTGACCAGGCCGATGGTCGCTGGGCTTATCAACGGTAGCAAGCTACCAAATACCGCAACTCCACAGGCCTGAGCACGCCCACGCATAATTAATTCTGCTAGGGCTCGCAAAGGACTTAACCTCTATTACTTATGGCTATCAGTGTATGGCAGCAGCGCGATGTAACGAGCGCGTTTAATAGCTTCTGCCAGTTGACGCTGATAGCGGGCTTTAGTACCAGTGATACGGCTAGGAACAATCTTGCCACTCTCTGACACATAGCCTTTCAAAGTGTCTAAATCTTTGTAATCGATCTCAGGTGCGCCTTCGGCACTGAAACGACAAAACTTTCTACGACGTACAAACTTAGCCATTATTCTTCTCCCTCGCTTTTAGCTGCTTCAACAACGTCTTCTGCTGGTGCTTTGGCGGCTTCAGCAGCTGCCTTGGCAGCATCGTCAGCGGCTTTAGCTTCATCAGCTTTAGCTTTTGCAGCGTTGCGGCGCTCACGTGCTTCTTTGTCTGCTTTATCAGCATTCTCGATTTTCATAATCGGTGACTCAGCTGTAATCGCTTCATCGCGACGGACAACCAAGCTGCGCAGAACAGCATCGTTATAGCGGAAAGTAGAGTTAAGCTCGTCGAGAACTTCCTGACTACATTCAACATTCATCAGAATGTAGTGAGCTTTGTGAATTTTGTTGATTGGGTAAGCCAACTGACGGCGACCCCAGTCTTCCATGCGATGGACCTTCCCTTCACCAGCTTCAATAGAAGCTGTGTAACGCTCGATCATGCCGGAAACTTGCTCGCTCTGGTCCGGGTGAACCAGAAATACGATTTCGTAGTGACGCATTGTATCTCCTCGTGGCTTTAAAAGTCTCCCGCTAGCGCCTATCGGTCACTGCAGTAAGACAAGGAGTGCCTGAACCGAGAGGCCCAGACGCTGTAAAACCGCGCTATTGTAGTGACTTGACCTGCCCGTTGCAACCGACATTTTGAGCCCCTGAATGGGGCATATAAAGGGGCCTAATAAGAGCAGTAGAGAGGGCGATATCAAGAGCCGTTATTTGGCCAGTTTGGAGCTGCCAATCAGACTGAAAATCGAGCGCACATTGCTCCGTGGCCGTGTCAGGACTGAGGTGATCGCCATTTCTTCAAAAGCGACAATAATGTGAAAGATAATCACCGCATTAAAGAACAGGTCAGCACCGATCAAAGTAAGCAGGTAAAACGCCGGCGCCATCAGCACCGCCGCAGTCTTCGCGCCAAGAGTATGATAACTGGGATACTCGCCAAACTTGCCCAGGGCGTAAGTCACCGGCACCACAAAAGATAGAGTGGCGGCGACTAAAAACCAAACCTGCTGGGCAACCAGCTGTGGCCAGATCCAGTAGAGACCGAGAATCATGCAACAATAGGTGAGCATGTCGCCCCAGCTATCGAGCTTCGCCCCCAACTCTGACGTCTGATTTAACTTGCGCGCAAGATAGCCGTCAAAGACATCGCTCAATAGAGAGATAGCCAGCACCAGAAGAAAATCCTGAGCCCTAGCAAAATAAGCCAGAGCAATCAGAACCGGCACCAGAGCCAAGCGAGTGAGACTTAGAATGTTAGGTATTGAATAGAGGTTTTTTTCTGCCATATCCCTTGCCAGATTATTGTTACCAAAGCACTGCCATTGAATGTTAATTTATCGTTCTAGCAATTTTAAGCATAGCTGAAAATTGCAGCCAAGAACCCCTGACTCGGCCTGCTTATGCTGGAACTGTTATAGAGGTTTTTCTAAAGAACTATTAGCCGCGCCGCTGGCGGACGATCTCAAACAGACAGACTCCCGTCGCCACCGAGACATTTAAGCTACTTACCTCACCAGCCATGGGCAACTTGGCCAGATAGTCACACTGCTTGCGAGTCAGCTGCCGAATACCCTTTCCCTCAGCACCCATTACCAACACCAGAGGGGCGGTCAAATCCAGATCATAGATAAACTGTTCCGCTTCACCGGCAGCACCCACCACCCAAGCCCCAGCCTGCTGTAACTTTTCCAATGTGCGGGTGAGATTAGTCACCATCACCAGAGGCATAGACTCCGCAGCACCACAGGCGACTTTTTGTACCACTGGGGTCAAACCCACTGAATTATCTTTCGGCACAATCACCGCATGCACCCCCGCGCCATCTGCGGAACGCAGGCAGGCACCGAGATTATGCGGATCGGTAACCCCATCGAGAACCAAAAACAGCGCCCTGTTGCCCTGCTTCTTCATCATCTCCATCAAAAAAGCTTCGTCATAGGTTTGCCCCTCTTCACAGAGAGCAATAACACCCTGATGACGACCTTCAACCTTATCATCGAGATTTTTCACCGTCGCCCACTGCAGGGTGACGCCGTGCTGTTCAGCCAACTTGTGAATTTTTTGCAGACGATCATCCTGACGGCCACGTTGCACATGCAGCTCTCGTACGCGCCCCGGCGCTGACTTAAGCATGGTTTGAACAGCATGTATGCCGTAAATCCAATCCACCACAATCTCCCGATAGTTTTTCTAATGATTGCGCATTGTACTGGCTTTCGGCAGAATTC
The DNA here is from genome assembly GCA_963968025.1 of uncultured Pseudomonadales bacterium. GTDB lineage: Bacteria > Pseudomonadota > Gammaproteobacteria > Pseudomonadales > Porticoccaceae > HTCC2207. Next base: position 51,776 of record CAXAFJ010000007.1, read on the forward strand.
GGAGATGATTAACCACTGTGACCAATAATATATGTCCCCATCTGAATCTGAGCCCTACCCCACCGCCAATTTGTGGCGCCGTCTCGCCGCGCTGGTCTACGATGCCTTCCTACTTTTCGCAATTATTCTCGCCTATGGGTTCCTGCTAACAGTGCTTAAAGTGTTATTCAGCGGATCACAGCAGGTTGAGGATGTGCAGCCAGGCGCGCTGCTGCAATGGCTGAGTTTCGCCGGTTTAGTCGCGACACTAATGGGCTACTACTATATATGTTGGCGCAAACAGGGCCAGACCCTGGGCATGAAATCCTGGCGTCTAAAACTGCAGCAGGCAGATGGCTCACTGGCCACCCCCGAGCAATGCATTAAGCGCAGCCTGCTCGCCAGCCTGTCTTTTGCCGCCGGTGGCATCGGTTACCTCTGGTGCCTAGTGCCACCAGCGAAAGTCTGCCTCCATGATATTTACAGTGCTACTGAAGTCGTAGTGCTGCCAAAATCAAAACAATAAAAACCCTTTCCAACGGCTAAACAAAAGGCGCGATCATGGACAACGAGAAAAAATTGATCCTGGCAATGGATCAGGGCACCACCTCCTCCAGAGCCATATTGTTTGATCAGCACTACGCCATCGTCGCCCAGTCACAGCAGGAGTTTGATCAGCACTTTCCCGACTCCGGCTGGGTTGAGCACAATGCCCTAGATATCTGGCAAACCTCAATCGCCACCGCCAAGCAGGTGCTGGTCGAAGCGGGAATCGACGCCCAACAGATTGCCGCCATCGGCATCACCAACCAGCGCGAGACCACATTATTATGGGATCGTAAAACTGGAGAGCCAATCTACAACGCCATAGTCTGGCAAGATCGCCGCACCGCCGAGTACTGCAACAGCCTCAAAGATCAGGGCTTAGAGGCCATGGTCAGCGGCAAAACCGGCCTCTTGCTCGACCCCTACTTCTCCGCCACCAAAATCGCCTGGTTACTGGACAATGTCGACGGCGCTCGAGACCGAGCCGAGCGCGGTGAACTGGCATTCGGCACCATGGATAGCTGGCTACTGTGGAACCTCACCGAGGGCCAAAGCCACGCCACCGATGCCACCAACGCCTCGAGAACCATGCTCTACAATATCCATCAGGGCCAGTGGGACGACGAACTATTAACCCTATTCAATATTCCCAAATCACTACTGCCCGAAGTGAAAGACTGTGCTGCCGACTTTGGTAGCACCGCTCTGCTCGGCAGCCCGATATCTATTTTCGGTATGGCCGGCGACCAGCAAGCTGCCACCCTGGGACAAGCCTGTTTCGACACCGGCATGATGAAATCCACCTATGGCACCGGCTGTTTTGCACTGTTAAATACAGGCACCACCGCCGTAGCCTCAAGCAATAAACTGCTCACCACCATCGCCTACCAACTGGACGGCAAAGTTACCTATGCCCTCGAAGGCTCAATTTTTATCGCCGGTGCCGCCGTGCAATGGCTTCGCGATGGCCTCGGCATTATCGACAGCGCCCAACAGTCAGGGGAACTGGCCCAGCAGGCCGATGACAACCAACAGGTCTACATGATTCCCGCCTTTACCGGACTGGGTGCCCCCTGGTGGGACGCCGATGCTCGCGGCGCTCTACTAGGCTTAACTCGTGGCACAGGGCCAGCGGAAATAGCCAAAGCAGCACTGGAGTCAGTTTGTTACCAAACCTTGGATTTGCTCAATGCCATGCACGCGGATTGGGATCAAAATGCAGAGACAGTATTGCGTGTTGATGGCGGCATGGTCGCCAGTGATTGGACCATGCAGCGCCTCGCCGATATTTTACAGGCACCGGTTGATCGCCCAGTGATTGCCGAGACCACTGCATTGGGTGCAGCTTGGCTGGCCGGATCGCGGGCTGGAATTTGGCCCGATCAACAGGGATTTGCTGATAATTGGCGATTGGATAAAAACTTTGCGCCTGAGATGGCGATTGAACTGCGTGACAAAAAAGTGGCTGGTTGGGATAAGGCGGTTAGGCGAGTGCTGAGCTAAAACGCAATAATTGATGTTTTTAAATTGAGGAGAATCAGGATGATCAAGTACTTAATGCTAGCAAGTCTATTACTCTCTGGCTGCAGCTTGGAAAAACAAGATAGTAACGCACCCTTAAGCCTCTACACCTTTGACTGCGGCTCTATTGAAGTATCTGATCTCGACGCCTTTTCCTCCACTGGCGACTACGCCGGGCAAACAGATACTCTAACAAACACCTGTTACCTTATACGCCACCCTGAAGGAGATCTGTTATGGGACCTTGGATTGCCTCATGGATTGGCGGGCGCAGGCCCTCAGACTGAAGGTATTTTTACCATGACCCTCGACAGAACATTGACCGAGCAGCTGGCTGATATTGGCCTGAGCGCAAACGCTATTGAATTTATCTCCATCTCTCACAGCCATTTTGACCACAGTGGTCAGGCCGCTCTTTTTCCTGAGAGTCAGTGGCTGGTCAATAAAGATGAATTTGACTATATGTTCAGCACTGCTGCCAACAGGGCCCAGAATGTGGCTTTTGCCGAGCTTAACAAGAGCATTCACAGCGGTAATCACGATGTTTTTGGCGATGGGTCTGTGATGATTTTAGCGCTGCCGGGACATACTCCGGGGCATAGTGCGCTGCAGGTTAATCTAGTTGAGAGTGGCCCGACTCTTCTCACTGGCGATCTCTATCACCGCAGTGAAAGCCGAGAGTTGAAAAGAGTTCCTCGGTTTAATAGCGATGAAGCTCAGACTAGAGCGTCGATGGACGTTTTTGAAGCCTTGGCGAGAGAGTCTGATGCCCGAGTGATTATTCAGCATGAACCCAAAGATGTAGCTACATTGCCTAAGTCGCCAGCGTTTTTGCAGTAGCTTGCAACAGCGTTTTAAGCGGCCTGAATGACCCACTCCACCCTGTCATCCTCGGCGAAGCCGAAGGACCTCCTGCCGACTGGCTGGGATTCGGACAAAGCCACTCCTCCCCTGCAACTCCAACAAAGCCC
>CAXAFJ010000008.1:0-50886 GCA_963968025.1 uncultured Pseudomonadales bacterium
ATGTTGCATAGCGCTATAGTCGACAGTGCCGCAGCGGTGGCCGATGCTCTGACGGGTGTTCTCCTAGCGAATAGCACCCCAGCTGACAGCTCTCCAATTGACAGCACTCCAGTTAGCTGCAACAGCATGCTCAGCTTCTGTCTGCCAGAGTGCAATAGCCTCGGCTTAGCACTACTCAGTGAAGAGCAGGAAACCCTCTCACGACTGCTGGATCGGGCTGAGGAAATTGGGGTATTGGTGATTCTCGAAAACAATCTTAACCGTCGCCTCAGTGAGGAACAGGTCACTAAGCTGACTTCCTCCGGTATAAAAATTATTGCCTTAGAGTTGCTCGACAACGATCTGCTCGCCAACTGTGATCTGGTCCTGTCCGCGGCATCTTACGCTGAGTCTGAAGGCACATTGGTCAGCAGCGAAGGGCGCGCCCAGCGCTACTATCCCGTGTTTCCCGCAGCTCATGAACGCCTTGCCAGTTGGCAGTGGCTGCGTGATCTGGCCGCCGCCAGTGGTCACAGTGAGTTGGCTGAGCTGCAACATTTTGATCAGATAACTGCGGCCTGTGGTGCCAGCAATCCACTGTTCGCTGCCCTTGCCGGTGTTTCCCCAGACCATAATTTCCGCAGCCACGGACAGAAAATTCCCCGGCAAACCCATCGCGCCAGCGGGCGCACGGCGATCAATGCCGATGTCTCGGTACACGAACCGTTGCGCAAGCTTGACCCAGAAACGCCGCTGAGTTTTAGCATGGAGGGACTCAATCGCGACCAGCCGGCATCACTGACACCCTTCTACTGGTCCCCGGGCTGGAACTCCAATCAGGCGCTACAGAAGTTTCAATCCGAGGTGAATGGCCCATTGCGCGGTGGCCCTGTGGGGCAGCGCTTGATTGAGCCTCAGACTACTGGCATCAGTCAGTCGTCAGAATTTACGCCGCTGCAGGTTGTGGCTGAAGGCAAGTGGCAGCTGGTGCCAATGCATCGTGTTCATGGCAGTGATGAACTCTCTGCCAGAACCGCTGAAGTTGCCGAGCTCGCCGCTGAGGCATTTATCGCTATAAGCTCGGAGCTGGCCGCAAAGCTAGCGGTGGTTGATGGTGACGGTGTAAAAATTAATCTTGCAGCTACTGCTGGCATAGACAGCCTTGAACTATCTCTGTCGGTGAAAATTCTCACCCGTGTGGCACCAAACTGTGTCGCCTACAGTGCCGGTTACAGCAGTACTTTGGCACTACAGCCGGGTGCCTTGGCGGAGCTCAGTAAAGACTCTGACTGGCAGCGGGCGACACCACAGCTGATTGCCAGTGATCGCAGCAGCCATGCCAGCGCGCCTCAAAACAATCCCCCGTCTCCAGATACTGATATAGATAAGGGTAGAGAGGAGCCACGACATGTCTGAGTTAAAGCCGGTTTTACTGGCCCTGACTATTCTGGTTGGCAGCATCGCACTGGCCGCAATTATGACCTGGTGGGAACGTCGCCTGCTGGGCTTTTGGCAGGATCGCCTCGGCCCCAATCGCCTTGGGCCCTTTGGCATAGGCCAGGTGGCGGCGGACATGATCAAGCTGTTATTTAAGGATGACTGGGTTCCGCCCTTTGCTGACAAGGTGGTGTTCATTTTTGCCCCCACGGCCATTGTGGTGGCGATGATGATGGGCTTTGCTGTGGTGCCCTTTGCCCCCGACACCTACATTATCGACGTCAATATAGGGCTGCTGTTCTTTCTCGGTATGACTTCTTTGGCGGTTTACAGCGTGCTGCTCGGCGGCCTCGCCTCGAATAATAAATACGCTCTGCTGGGCGGCCTGCGCTCGGCGGCGCAGATGGTCAGTTACGAAGTCTTTATGGGCCTGTCGTTGATGGGCATTGTGATGATGACTGGCAGCTTTAGTCTGGTGGATATAGTGGAGGCCCAGCGCGATGTCTGGTTCTGTTTCTCTCAGGTATTGGGATTGCTGGTGTTTGTGGTGGCAGGCATCGCCGAGAGTCATCGTCTGCCCTTCGATTTACCCGAGGCCGAGCACGAGCTCACGGCGGGCTTTCACACCGAATATGGTGGCATGAAGTTCGCCATGTTTATGCTCGGGGAATACCTGGGTCTGATTCTTATTTCCTGCATGATCACCACGCTGTTTTTGGGTGGCTGGTTTGGCCCTATATTTATCGGCGACTGGCTGCCGCCCTTTGTCTGGTTCGGCCTCAAAGTATTTTTTGTGATCTGTTTCTTTGTGCTGTTGCGCGCGGCCATACCCAGACCCAGATACGACCAGCTGATGTCTTTGGGCTGGAAAGTTATGTTGCCGATTACCCTGGTCAACCTGCTAGTGACCGGTGCGGTGCTGTTGTGGATGGAGGGAGCTTAGACGATGTTAAGTCAACTGCGAACCATGTGGGAAATTCTCAAGCATACCTTCACCAAGGCGGAGACGGTGCCGTATCCGGAGGAACAACCCTATCTGTCACCACGCTATCGCGGGCGTATTGTACTAACTCGAGATCCCGACGGTGAAGAGCGCTGCGTGGCCTGCAACCTCTGTGCTGCGGTGTGCCCGGTTGACTGTATCGCGCTGCAAAAAGACACCCGCGAAGACGGTAGCTGGTATCCGGAGTTTTTTCGCATCAATTTCTCCCGCTGCATTATGTGTGGCATGTGTGAAGAAGCCTGTCCCACCTATGCCATTCAGTTGACCCCAGATTTTGAGATGTGCGAATACGATCGCCAGAACATGGTCTACGAAAAAGAGCACCTGCTGATCAATGGTGTGGGTAAGTACCCGGATTACAATTTTTACCGCGTCTCGGGTCTGCAGCGTTCCTTTAAAGATAAGGGTGAAGGGCTAAACGAAGCGCAACCCATAGATGTGAAGAGCCTACTGCCATGATGATAAGTTTTGACTGCCAGAGGAGATCGCCATGCTTGAGATAAGCCTGTTTTATAGTGCGGCCACCGTGGCTCTGGTGGCGACCATTCTGGCCATGACCAGAGCCAATGCGATTCATGCCCTGATCTATCTGATTGTCTCGCTAATGGCCGTGGCGGTGATCTTCTTTCTGATCGGCGCGCCCTTTGCCGCGGCCCTGGAAATTGTTATCTATGCGGGTGCCATTATGGTGCTGTTTGTCTTTGTGATTATGATGCTGAATCTCGGCGAAGAGGGGGATGCCCGGGAAAAGCAGTGGCTGAGTCCGGCGGTCTGGGCTGGGCCTACATTGCTGGCGGTGATTTTATTTGCCGAGTTGCTCTACATTATTTCTTCCGTGGAAGGCCCAGTATCCACTGCACAGGTTACCGCCAAACAGGTGGGCCTAACCCTGTTTGGACCCTATGTATTGGCGGTGGAAATTGCTTCCATGTTGCTGCTCGCCGGTTTGGTCGGCTCCTACCATCTCGGCCGTCGCGCCCTCGACAGAAATATTAATAAAGCGGACGCCCGGGCGCTTTCTGAATCTAATTCCAATGCTGATAAGGGGGCGCAATAATGGACGGTCTCAATATCCCCCTGAGCCATATCCTACTAGTCTCGTCGCTGCTCTTTGCCGTGGGTATGCTCGGGCTGATGATGCGGCGCAATATTATTTTTATTCTGATGTCTCTCGAAGTGATGCTCAATTCCACCGCTCTGGCCTTTGTCGCCGCCGGAGCCCACTGGGGGCAGCCCGATGGGCAGATCGTATTTATGTTGATCCTCAGTGTTGCCGCGGCAGAAGTGGCGGTGGGCCTGGGTCTGGTGCTGCAAATTCAGCGGCGCTTCAAATCTCTGGATATGGATAGCGCCAACAGGATGCAGGGCTAACTATGAGACAGCTTATCGGGTTGATACCGCTTATTCCGCTGCTTAGCTCAGTCTGTCTGATGCTGCTGGGCGGCCGACTGCCGCGCCTCTGGATTGGACTGCTCGGGGTTGGCTCCGTGGGTCTGGCGGCGCTGCTCACTGGGCTGACTGCGGTGGATTTTCTGGCTAACCCGGAGCCTTTTCAGCTGACCCTCTGGGTGTGGATGCAGGTGGGTAATTTTGCCCCTGGAGTGGCCTTCTATTTTGATGGTTTAACTCTGGTGATGATGTCGGTGATCACCGGTGTGGGTTTTTTGATTCATCTTTTTTCCACCGAATTTATGGAAGAGGATAAAAGCTATGCCCGCTACTTCGCCTATCTGAATATGTTTGTCGCCGCGATGTTGATTCTGGTGATGGCAGACAACCTTTTACTGCTCTATCTGGGCTGGGAAGGGGTGGGTGTTTGCAGCTATCTATTGGTCGGCTTCTGGTATCAAAATTCCGCCAATGGTCAGGCTGCACGCAAGGCATTTATTGTCACTCGTATTGGCGACACGGCCATGGCTCTGGGACTGTTCTTGCTGTTTAGCGAGCTGGGCACATTGAATATTCAAGCCTTAGGTGTGGCGGCAAATGAAACCTGGCAGGTGGGCGACAAGCTACCATTGATTGCCTGCCTATTATTACTCGCTGGCGCCGTGGGTAAGTCGGCACAGTTGCCACTGCATACCTGGCTGCCGGACGCCATGGCGGGTCCGACGCCGGTCAGTGCACTGATTCATGCGGCGACCATGGTGACCGCCGGTGTCTATCTGATTGCCCGCACCCATGAACTCTATCTGTTGGCCCCCATTGCCATGATCGCTGTGGCGTTAGTGGGACTAACTACCTCTTTAATGGCGGCGTTTACGGCTCTAACTCAGCGGGATATCAAACGCATTCTGGCCTATTCAACCATCAGCCAGATTGGCTATATGTTTCTCGCCCTGGGTGTAGGTGCCTGGAGTGCCGGGGTCTTCCACCTGATGACCCATGCCTTCTTTAAAGCGCTGCTGTTTTTGGGTTCCGGTGCGATTATTCACTGCCTCCATCACGAGCACGATATTTTCAAGATGGGCGGCTTACGCACCCGTATGCCGGTGACCTTTTGGAGCTTTATGATCGGCTCTGCAGCCCTGGCGGCATTGCCCATGACCTCCGGGTTTTTCAGTAAGGACCAGATTCTACTGCAGGCCTATCAGGTGGATGGTATTGGCCCCTGGCTGTGGCTCGGCGGTCTGCTCGGGGCGCTGTTGACCGCGATCTATAGTTTCCGACTGGTGTTTGTGGTGTTCTTCGGCAAAGCCAATACCGAGCCAGACCGAGACACCGGCTGGCGCATGGCGCTGTCCCTGAGTTTACTCTGCGCCCTGGCACTGTTTGGCGGCTGGATTATGCTGCCGGTGGCGGAGGTCTTCCCGGTGGCCAGTGGCCTGCACCCGGCCCACTGGGTTGAGTATGTCTCTATCGCGGTGCCAGTTGTTGGCGTAGTTATCGCCTATCTGGTGTTTTACAGCGGCCAGTTGCGAGTTGACGGCCTGTTGAACAGGCCATCGATGCAAAGTTTGCAGCGCTTTTGGCACAGCGGTTGGGGCCTTGATGCACTCTATGATCGATTGTTTGTGCAGCCCTATTATGCACTTGCGGCCCTGCTTAAAGGGGAGCCGGTGGACGCGGTCTACGGCCTGATTGTGGCGATTAATCAAACCCTTAATGGCTGGTTGGCAGCCGGGCAGAGCGGGCAGATGCGCCGCTATCTGATCAGCATGGTGTTCGGCTTGATTGTGGTGCTGGCGGTTATGTTGGGGGCTTTTTAATCTAATGGGACGCTTTTAATGCTGATGATTAATCTGATACTGATCCTTTTAGTCGGTGGCCTGTTGGCCATGCTGTCAGAGCGCTTTGGCAGTCATGTACCGCGAATGGTCACCCTGGCCGTGGTGTTGCTCGATCTAGTCTATTTGCTGCTGGCCCTCTCAGTGATGCCTGAACTCACCGGGTTGCAGGCGCCAGTACCCGGCGATCCCCAGACCTGGTTAATGCACTACCGGGCTGAGTGGATTCCCGCCTTTGGTATCAGTTTTGAGTTTGCCCTCGACGGTATCAGTCTGCTGATGGTTCTGCTGACACTGGTCCTGGGTGTGGTGGCAGTGAGTTCTTCCTGGACCGATGTAAACATTAAACAGGGATTTTTTGAGGCGAATCTACTCTGGACTCTGGCCGGTGTGCTGGGCGTATTTATGGCTCTCGACCTGTTTTTGTTTTTTCTATTTTGGGAAGTGATGCTGATTCCCATGTACTTTCTGATCGCCATTTGGGGCCATGAGCAGCGCGCCTATGCGGCAATGAAGTTCTTTATCTTTACCCAGGCCAGCGGACTGTTGATGTTGGTCTCAGTACTGACCTTGGCGACCATTCACCAGAGCAATACTGGGGTCTGGAGTTTTAGTTATTTTGATCTGCTAAATACCCCGATGGCGGCGCAGACTGCCTATTGGTTAATGCTCGGCTTCTTTATTGCCTTTGTGGTGAAACTGCCGGGCTTTCCCTTTCACACCTGGCTGCCGGATGCTCACACCCAGGCACCCACCGCAGGCAGTGTGATTCTCGCCGGCGTGCTGTTGAAAACCGGTGCCTATGGTTTGATTCGATTTGCGGTGCCGCTATTTCCTGAAGCCTCCATGGAGTTTGCGCCTATCGCTCTGTGGCTCGGTGCTGCCGGGGTGGTTTACGGCGCGGTGCTGGCCTTTGCCCAGACTGATTTTAAGCGTCTGGTCGCCTACAGCAGTGTTAGTCATATGGGCTTTGTGCTGCTCGGTGTCTATGCCTGGAATCAGCTGGCCCTGCAGGGTGCGGTGATGCAGATGGTCGCTCACGGTTTTAGCACGGCGGCACTGTTTATGATTGCCGGCTCTCTTCAAGAGCGCCTGCACACCAGAGATATGCGAGAGATGGGTGGCCTGTGGCACAATATGCCGCGCATGGGTGGGGTGGCCATGTTCTTTATTGTCGCCTCTCTGGGGCTGCCCGGACTGGGTAACTTTGTCGCTGAGTTCTTGGTTTTGTTGGGACTCTTTCAGGTAGATCCCTCGCTGACCATGATTGCTGCGCTGGGCCTGATTACCGGTGCCGCCTATTCCCTGTTGCTGATGCAGCGTTCGTTTCAGGGAGAGCCGAATATAAGTCGCCAACTCAATGATTTTGGTACTCGAGAGATGCTCACTATGGCCTTGATGATGGTCGCCCTGATTGGCTTGGGTCTCTATCCCCAGCCGGTTCTGGATATGGCTCAGCCGGTGCTCAATGGCCTGTTGCAGTTCTCAGCCACAGTTGCGGGAGGGCAGTTATGAATCTCAGTCAAATGCAGGCTCTGATGCCGCTATTAATTTTGAGTCTTACCGCCGTCGTGCTGATGATTCAGGCGTCGATAAAACGCGACCAGGCCACCGCTTGGGTGATTACCGCCATAGGTCTAGTGCTGACCATCTGGGGGGCTATTTATGCCCGAGACTTTAGTCAGACAGTGACCATTCTCTTGAAGGTGGATTCCTGGGGACTGTTTTTTTCCAGCTTGATGGCCTTGGCGGCGCTGGTAACTCTGCTGCTGTCACGAGAGAGTTTCGCCGACGAGGGCCGGCGCAAAGAGGAATACTATCTACTGCTGGTGCTCTCGTTGCTGGGCGCTCTAGTGCTTATCCAGTCGAGTCATATGGTGTCATTGTTACTGGGTATGGAGCTGATGGGGGTGGCGCTCTATGTGATGATTGCCTTCCCGGAAAAGGGCGAGTTGCCGGTGGAGGCGGCGATCAAATATCTGGTGCTCTCAGCCTGTGCCTCGGTGATCTTGCTCTATGGTTTTGCGCTTCTGTACGCGGCCACCGGCGAACTCAGTTATGCCGGTCTCGGCGCCAAGGCTGGCGCGGCTTACCTACAAAACCCGCTGCTGATTCTGGCGGGCAGCGGGATGGTGATCTCGGGTATTGGCTTTAAGTTATCTCTGGTGCCCTTTCATATGTGGACCCCGGACGTCTATCAGGGTGCGCCGACGCCGGTCACCGGTTACCTAGCCACTGTCTCCAAGGGCGCGGTGTTTGTCGCGCTGACACGGATGTATCTGGATGGCCAACTGTATCAGTACCCTAGTTTGATCGATGCTCTGGTAGTTATCGCCATTTCCTCAATGTTAATCGGTAATCTGCTGGCTTTGCAGCAAAACAATATTAAGCGCCTACTGGCCTATTCGTCGATTGCCCACTTAGGCTATTTGCTAGTGGTGCTGATTGCACTCACCGGAAAAGGCTTGGCCAGCGATGCTGTGACCTATTATCTGACCGCCTATGTGCTGACCAGTCTCGCCGCCTTTGCGGTGATTGCCCGGGTCTCGGGAGAGGATGCGACCCAGTGCCAGATCAGCGCTTACGAGGGGCTGTTTTGGCGCGATAAGGTTCAGGCCATATGTCTGACTTTAGCGCTGTTGTCTCTCGCGGGTATTCCCCTGACGGCGGGTTTTATCGGCAAGTTTTATGTGATTACGGTGGGCGTGCAGAGTTCCCTTTGGGCTTTGCTGGTGGCAGTGGTTGTGGGCAGCGCCATCGCCATTTATTATTACCTGAGAATCATTTTTGCCATGAGCAAGGTGCCAGCGGATGCTGTTGAGCATCAGGCCTACCCGGGTCGAGTATTAGCACTATTCTTAACCCTACTGGTTCTCGTTTTGGGTAGCTGGCCAGAGCCTTTTATAAATTACGCCATAAGCCTTTGAGATAATAATAGCAGCCACAAGAGGGCTGAGAGTTTGACTGACTGAGGATAAAAACTATGCTGCGTTCTGTTGATTTAAGTGACTACATGCTGCACAACCCGGTTACCGTAACGGCTGATGAAAATGTTTTTGCGGCCATCAATCTGATTGTTGAAGAGAAGGTCTCCGGAGTCTGTGTGGTCGATTCTGGGGGCTTGCTACTCGGTGTGCTGTCTGAGCTCGACTGTCTGAGAGCCATACTCAGTGCAACCTACAATGAAAATGGTGATGTCGGTAATGTTGCCGATTATATGACCAAAGAGGTGGACTGTTGCGAGCTTCATACTGATTTGGTAAATGTTGCCGCGGATATGATCAAGAAGGGCCATCGCCGCCGTCCAGTACTTGATCATGGCAAATTGGTGGGTCAAATAACCTGTCGAAAACTACTCTCAGTGGTCAGTGAATTTAACCATTCCACGAGCTAGGAATGCGTTCACCGCCGCGAGTAGGCAATGATCTGGCGCTCACTGTTGAGACGAAATAAGTGGTCCGCGCGCAGGGGCATCTCTATCAGGCTCTGTTCGGTAATACGCTGGTAGTGAGCGATAAATTCACCGATCTGGCTGGCTGACATAATACCATCATGCTCACCACTGGCTGAGTTGTCCAAGCGCGCAGCAAGCTTTTCTTCCTGCTCCAGACGCCAGTTAAACACGCTTTTAAAAGAGGGCGCCTGCAACATAATCAGCTGGTCGAGTTTAGCGAAGAGTGTTTGATATTCTCCCGCCAGTGCCTGATTGACAGTGTTGCGCCAGACGCCGTCTGTATCCCTTTCTGTTTCAAGACTATTTAATGGCTTAACTAGCTGCTCAGCGGTCTGGGCCTCTGCGCCGACACACCAGCCTTCAAAAACAATAATATCCACTGGACCACTAATAGAGTCGCACTGTTCCAGTGGCATGCGGTCGTCGCGGCTTTTATCAAAGCGCGGAATCAGGGTTTCCCCGGAGCCATCGACGAGATTGGCAATAGTGTCCAGTGCCAACGGAATATCATGGGTTCCAGGCAGCCGCGAGTTTCTAATAGTGGATGAACCTTATTCGCCAACTGTTGGCGCTCTAATTTGGTCAGATAAAAATCATCTAGCGACAGAGAGACGCAGTGCAAATCATAACGCTCGTTGAGCATGGTGCAGAGATAGTCGGCAAGGGTGGATTTGCCTGAGCCCTGTGAGCCTTTGATACCAATAATCAACGGTTTGTTGCCAGCGGTTTGGTATTCTTCGAGCAATGGCGAAAACCATTTTTCGGCACTGAGTAAATAGCTTGCGGGGAGTTTGTTGCGGGTTAAAAACTGTTGCTCTGCTGGGCTCATGTTAGGTGCTTATGTTAGGTGCTGATTTTACGGTTGGTTCTGATAAATATTAATATTAAAGTGGATCAGCGTTTCAAGTTTGTCAAGTTTGGCCAACATCTCCTGCTGTTCCGGACGACTGTGCCAGTAGTAGGGGGTCATTTTTAGCAGGTCGAGAATATCGCTGCCGTCGACAATAATCGACTGCTTGATTTCGATCTGTTCCAACAGGCTAAATTGCACGGCCTTTTCCAAACCCGCAGTGTTGCCTTCATGAGGCAGTGACTGTTCATATATGAGACTGGTGAGTCCTGATAGGTGCTCTGTACCTGGGCCAACCATGATCAACTTGCCGCCGGGTTTTAGTACTCGAGCGGTCTCTTCGATGCTGATTGGCGAAAACACTGAAATAGCGGTATCGACACGATTTTCAAATAGCGGGATATTGTAGACGCTGTCCACTGCCAGGCGTGCATCGATCTTGCGTTTTGCCGCGAGGCGGACGGCAAACTTGGAGATATCCATGCCCAACAGTTTGAGGGTTTGGTTGGAGGTCTTGGTCGCAGAGGTCCCCTCTTCAGAAGCTACGCGCAACTGCTGCATATAATAGCCTTCACCACAGCCGAGATCTAAAACGCTCTGCTCGGGGCCACTTGCCGCGTTGGCGACGGCGACGACAACGGCGTTGGCTAGAGGTTGGTAGTAACCGGCATTTAAGAAGCGCTGGCGGCTGCGAATCATTTCGTCGCTGTCGCCGGGATTGCGGCTGCGCTTATTCTGCGCCAACAGCAAGTTGAGATAACCCTCCCGGGCCAGATCAAAGCTGTGTTGATTGTTGCAGCGATAAGTCTGCGGCTGAGTGTCGGCCTGCAGGATCAATGCCTGATCACAGCTCGGGCATTTAAAATTGTCGCGGGTGGAACGCAACGCTGGGTAGACAAAGGCTTTGGGCAAGGTAATCTCAGGCAAAATCAAACGAAGACCTAGCTTACAGCGGTTAATATCAGAGAACAATTGTTTGATGCCAAGGGCGGCTGTTGAGCTGGATTTAGTGGCTGTTTTTTTCTCTAGCTTTATTTTACGGGCTCAGTTTCACCTGCTGTATTTTACAGGCTGATTTTTTAGGTATACTGATTTTGCAGCTGATCCTCCAGCGCAATGAACTGCCCTATAGAGCAGTAGTTAATCTTCCCTACAAGAGTCTCAGCTATGTTGACTGTCCACCATTTAAATAATTCTCGCTCGCAACGTATTCTCTGGCTGCTCGAAGAACTGGGTGTTGAGTATCAGTTAAAAACCTATCAGCGGGATGCCGTAACCAATCTTGCACCACCGGAATTGGAACAGGTTCATCGGTTAGGTAAGTCTCCTGTTTTGACCGATGGCGAGGCAACCATTATTGAATCTGGTGCGATTATTGACTATATCCTGCGTCACTATGGCGATGGGCGTTTACAGCCTGAGGCTGGCTCTCAGGGTTATGAACAATATATGCAGTGGCTGCATTACGCTGAGGGCAGCGCCATGTTGCCGATGATGTTGAAAATGTATACCGCGCGACTGGGTGATGCGGGAGCGCCGCTGCAGCCAAGGATCGCCGACGAGCTGCAGCGCCATCTCGGCTATATAGAGAATGCACTGCAGGGTGTCGACTGGTTAGTGGATAACTGTTTTTCCGGGGCTGATATTCAGCTCTCGTTTGTGGTGGAGATTACACCGCTGCTCTACTCTTTGGATTCCCTGCCGAATATTGCTGGCTATCGTCAGCGTATGCAACAGCGTCCAGCTTATAAGGCCGCGCTGGAACGCGGCGGTTTTTATGCCTATGGCTCGAGCTGACCCGGGCTAGTCGGCTAGGCAGCGTTTGGCGCGGTCGATACAGGGCTGGCAGTCATCGGTGCGTAGGGGGCAGGATTTGGTGCAGATATGGTATTTGTAGGCACAGCGGCGCTGTTTGTTGTCGTGGCTCTCTGATGGGCTGAGGCTCTTTGATTCGCTGAGGCTGACTTGGTTCTGGCATTGCTGCGGCTGGTTGTCTCGGGACACATAGATTGCTCCCTGGGCGATCAGGTCACAGTAGCTATTGAGCAGTGTGTCACGAACGCCGGGATCTATCTCAGCGGGATCCTTGAGCTGCTCGTTAATCAGTTCACGCTGGGTAAATACCGAGCTGCGACCCAAGGTATAGGAATCTAGATCATAATTGGATGGCGAGGTGCTGTTGGCGCAGCCGAGTAATGTGCCGGCAAGCATAAGAATGCTGAGGATAAATTTGTTCGGTAGTTGAAGTGTCACTGGTTGTGGCTCCTTGTGCTTCGCACATTTAGATTAAATAGCTCCTTTTTCAGCTCTCCGAAGAGAGCCCTTGTTTTCGCAGTCTACGCATTCACATTTACCTATTTCGTCACGGAGGACGTCAAGCATGACGTGGTGCTGTGATTTCGAATATGCCAACCTTGGCGTCCTAGGTCGACGTTTATCTGAGAAAACTGATATGCAACGCCCAAATGCAGACTCTGCTTACTACGATGATTTTTTGCAGTTACAAGAAAAACTGCAAAAACGTATTGTCTCGTTGCGTAAAAATGGACACCTAGTGCATGAAGATATGGCGGATTATGAACTGTCTCTGCGTCAGTACCAGAGAATGGAGCAGGATCCCCAAGCTATAGTGTCACTCTGGCAATTGTTCAAAATTGCCAAGGCCCATAACCTCGATATTGATGAGATTTTGCGCTTCGACTAATTGTGGCCTTGGCACAACAGCCGATAATTGATTACGCCTTCCCAATTCCCCTTTTATCCAGCACACTAGAATTCATACGCTAGTGAATAGTCTGCAGTGGCATACTGCGGTGCTCAATATTACCTAATTTTAGCCAATAGCCCGGGGTCAGGATCAATAGCATGGACAATATCAACGCACCAAAATTTGCTCGATACAATGGAGTGGCCCTGTGTCTGGCCGCCTTGCTATCAGTCGCCTGCGCGCCTCCCGAAGGCTCAGATTCCCCTCCTGCTGCGGATCAGCTGCAAACCCATAAGGCACTGCGTAGCAGCTTAGATAACCAGTGGTATAGAGAGTCTGCCGCAGCGGTAGCTGAAACCAATAGGCAGGTGCAGCGTCTGGTATTAGAGGCTGGCTCGGCGAAAAATATTATCCTTTTTGTTGGCGATGGCATGGGTGTCACCACGGTTACCGCAGCGCGTATTTTTGACGGCCAGCAGCGGGGCATGTCCGGTGAGGAAAACAGTCTCAGCTTTGGTCGCTTTCCCTTTGTAGGGTTGTCGAAAACCTATAATGTGGATGCTCAAACTGCGGATTCCGCGGGCACCATGACCGCGCTTGTCAGCGGTGTTAAAACCAATATCGGGGTGCTGGGTCTCGATGAAGATACCCGCAAAGGGAGCTGTGCATCCGCCGCTGGCAACCAATTATTTACCGCTCTGGAGCTGGCCGAGATCGCCGGACTCTCTACGGGGATTGTCTCTACCACGCGAATCACTCACGCCACCCCGGCGGCAACCTATGCTAAATCTGCCGATCGCGATTGGGAAAACCCCTCAATGATGCCCGCAGAGGCAATCGCCGAGGGCTGTGAAGATATCGCCTCTCAATTAATCAACTTTGAAGCCAATCTTGAGGCGCGCTATCCCGGTATAGATGTAGATGGCATTGAGGTGGCACTGGGTGGCGGACGTCGAGAATTTTTACCCAATGATGCAGCCGCCAATAGCCCGGATGCCCGCAGCCCAGTAGAGGGAGATCGGGACGATAAACGCAATCTTATTGAAGAGTGGTCGGCGCTCTATCCGCGTGGCGACTATGTATTTGATCAGGCCGGTTTTGACGCCGTCGATGTTGACAGCAGTCAGCAGCTATTTGGTTTATTCAATGAGTCGGAGATGCTCTATGAAGCTGACCGCAAGAATGATCTGGCAGGGGAGCCGTCGCTAACCGAGATGACCGCCAAGGCCATCAATATTCTCGACAATAACCCGCAGGGATTTTTCCTGATGGTGGAAGCCGGGCGCATTGATCATGGCCACCATGCCAATAGTGCCTTTACCGCCCTTAGCGATACGGTGGAACTGTCCCGCGCGGTGCAGGCGGCGCTGGATGCGACTAGTCGTGAGGACACGCTGATCATTGTCACCGCCGATCACAGTCATACCTTTACCATGGCCGGTTATCCAAAACGGGGTAATCCAATTCTGGGTAAGGTGGTGAATGTGGGGTCCGACAGGCCTGCATTAGATGATAATGGACTGCCATACACTACCCTGGGTTATGCCAATGGTCTTGGGTTCCGCAATCTGGGTGATGAGACCAATGCCGATATGGCTTATTACAGCAAGTCAGTCGGGGGGCGTCAGGATTTAACGGCTGTAGACACTGAGGCTCAGGGTTTTCATCAGGAAGTGCTGGTGCCCCTAGAGGGCGAAACGCACGGTGGTGAGGATGTGGCAGTTTACGCGATTGGTCCCGGCGCTCATCTGGTCACTGGCTCTCATGAACAGAGCATTGTTTTCCATGTAATGAACCATGCTGGCAATCTATTTGAGAAAGCCGCAGCGGCGCTGGTCGGTTTCAGCCTTTGAAACTGTGTGGCTAATATTCAAAGGCGCTGAGTTATGGCGCGCTTCAATTGTTGTAGGCTGGAGTTTGTGGGGTCGTTGATCAGCGCCCGATCGATCAGCTGCATGGCTTTATACCAGCGCTGCTGTTGGCCGTAGAGGCTCACTAGGCCATTGATAAACTCGCCATTGCCAGGCATCAATTGCAGCGCTGCAAGATAGGCTCTTTCTGCCGCCATTGATTTTCCCGACTGTTGATTCAGCACCGCAAGGTTGTACCAGGCGCGTGGGTTATTGCCGGTGACGGCTGCCGCCTCAAGAGACAGTGCCGCTGCCTCGTAATTGCCCTGCTCGGCCATCAATAGCCCCAATGAATAGTGCGCGTCGCTGGCCTCTGGCTCGCGCTCAATCACGCTCCGGTACAGTTTTTCTGTATCGCTTAACTTTCCTTGGCCGTAGTAAAGTTGCGCCAGATTGATTCGTGCAGCGTTATAGCCATTGTCGATTTTCAATACCGCCAAATACTCATCCGCGGCTTTATCTAGATTGCCGCGACGATGCTGATCCAGTGCCATGCCCATGCGACCCGAGGGGAAATCCGCGTTGACCCGCATCGAGGTCTGATACTCTTTGTTGGCTCGACTAAAGGCATCAGCCAGCGTATCTGGTATTAGCTGCTCCGGTACATCAACCAGCCCTTCAGCGGCGGCAATACGCACTGCACGCACAGGATCAATGATCCGTTCGAGTAGGGGAGTGACCTTATTGGGACTGCCATTGAGTGCCCGAACCGAGGTGGTTCGCAATAGGGCGCTCGCATCGTTACTGGCATGGGTCAGAGCTCGCTCAACCATTGGTAATGAAATCTCGGGGGCCAGCAGCGAGGCGGCGGTGGCGCGGGCAATGGCCGGCTGTGAAAGATCATTTAACAGCGACACTAATGGCTCAACGGAGTCATAAGGTTGACTAGCTGCAGCACTGAGGATTTCAGAAAAATGTGCCGCTCGATCAGGGCCAAACCACTGCTCTACCTTTTCTGCAGCCCAGTCGGCGGGCTCTTTACTGTGGCAGTCATTGCAGGCATTGGGGGTGCCGTGGGCGACGCTGAGATCCGGTCGCGGAATACGAAAGCTATGATCGCGACGGTAATCATTGCCCATATAGAGCCGCCCTGGCATATGGCAATCAATGCACTGGGTACCCTGAGTCTGCGGGCGGTCCATTGACTGGGCTAGATCCCCACCATGGTGATGATGCTTGGGCGTATCGAACTGCTCACTGCTGTGGCAACCGACACAGAGCTGATTGCCCTCGGCTTTAAGTTTAACGCTGTGGGGCTGGTGGCAGTCCACACAGCCGACGCCGGAATGATACATCTTGCTCTGCACAAAAGACCCGTAGACAAATACCTCATCGAGAATCTGCCCATCGCTGTGATAGGTTGGTGGTGTTAGCAGTTGCGGTAAATAGTGATTGAGCAGTTGGCTGCTGCCATGTGCAAATTTCGTTGTCAGTTGTTGGCGTCGGGCATGACAGCGGCCGCACTGATCGACCACTGCCTGAGAGTCCTCTCCCACCTTCATGCTAATACGCAGATTGTCTGCCGTGGCATTAAAGTTTGCCGAGCTAAGCGTCTCAACATGATCGCGACCTGGGCCATGACAGGACTCACAGCCCACATCGATCTCCGCAACACTGGTGCTGTAACTGTTGCTGACAATATCGAAATTTTTCTCAACATTGTTGCTGTGACAGTCAGCGCACATGCTGTTCCAGTTTTTACCGCCCTCAGACCAGTGTACCCACTCGCCGGGCTGTGCCAGCAACTCTGGCTGTGGATCGAACCACTGGTTAGTCAATGTATTCCAGGCTATGGGAAGCTGTTGCAGGCGGCCATCGGGGAAGGCCACCAGATATTGCTGCAGGGGTTCGGTGCCAAAGGTGTAGAGAACTTTGTACTCCTGAACCTCGCCATTGGCACTGGCCAAACGCGCATAAAAGCCATCGGCTTTTTTTGAGAATAGGGCATTATTGTCCGGGGCTTCAAATATACGGTTATTAAAGTCGCCTTTTACGCTGCTATCTGTGGCGTGCTGCATGGCTTGGTCGTGATGGGAATCGCGCCAATCTTCGTAGGCCTGGCTGTGGCATCCTGCGCAGCTGCTGCTGCCGAGGTAAGCGCTATCGCCGCTATTGCTATTGCTATTGCTATCGCTGAGGGTAATAGTCAGCGGATCGCTCGGCGCATTTGGACTAATGGCTGCGGCGACAATAAAAGCGGTCAGCAGAGCGGCGGTGATAATCAACGTGATGCGATAGATAAAGTTGGCACGGCGCAGTGAATTCATTTTTGTTATGTTCTTTTTCTCAGCAGATTAACCCAGTTTAACATTTGATTTTGGGCTTACTATTTAAAATATTTTTAACTCAGTAGGCTGTCTCTCAGATACTGCATATTTGCCCCTTAGATTATAGCTAGTTAAACTTGAATAATCCTGGCTGAAAGGCTAATTCAGAAAAATAATAATGGAAAATAATAATGAAAAATAAAACCCAGTTTCTATTGATTCCGATGGCTATGGCGATGATTTCCTGTGGCGGTGGCGGTTCTTCTGCAGCACAAATCAACGAACCCGATAATAACGCTCCAGCTCCTCAGGGGCTGCTGGTGCCACTAGAGGGGCAAGATCAATTACTCGAGACGGTCCGCGATAGCTTTACTCAGGTAGCGGCTGTCAATAGGGCAGGCACCGACAGCGGTTTTTTGGTCGAAGAAGTTGTTATGGATAGTGCAGTGCCGACCAGTAGTGAAAGCTTTACTACGACCTATACATTGGAAGCCAATGTCGATGAGCATGACTACGTAAAATACAATGGTAATCACCTGTTTATTGCCCCGAGCCGCGGTATGGACTGCTGTTTTATTGACGATGATGTTGTCTTTATAGAGCCTGTTTTCGAGGGGGAGCTGTCAGAAGTCGCCGACGCGGTGCAGGCCCCCGGGCCAGATGAAGAGCGCAGCATTCGTATACTCTCTACGGATCCGCAGGCCGCCAAGGCCGATCAGGTGGGTAGGATTCCCCTGATCAGTGATCGCACAGTTGAAGGTCTTTACATAAACGAAGATCAATTAGTCTCGATTAGCAGTAGCAGCTGGTGGGGTGTTTTTGGTCAGCGCTTTGCCGATCCATCGAGCTGGGAAGGGCAGACCACGGCGCTGGATATCTACGATGTCAGCACTATTAGCGATACAACCGATCCAGACTTATTGTTGCAGCTGGAGTTTGACGGGGGCTTTGTCAGCAGCCGCCGCCAGGGCGATATGGTTTATCTGGTCGCGCGTCACACACCGCAGATAGTTGGATACCACTATTATCCCAATGAGCTGCAGGTAATAGAAAATGAAACCCTCCTCGATGGACTGGAGCCCGAGGCGATTCTGCCCAATATGTCGATTAACGGTGTTGAAAGTCCACTGCTCAGCGCCTCCGACTGCCGTGTTACCGATCGCGAAAATAGTTTGGCGCCCGAGACTAATGGTTTTCCCACTATGACAATGCTGATCGCCATTGATCTGGAAAGTCAGGCGGTGGCCAATGCTGTCTGTTATCTCGAGCCGACATCTGGCATCTATGTGAGCAATAATGCGATCTATCTGACTCAGGTTGATGGTTATGGAATTGACAGTCGGACGCTGGTGCACAGCTATGCCCTGTCGGAAGAGCTCAATTATCAGGGTTCCGGTGTGGTTGAAGGGGCATTGGCACTGAATGGCGACAAAGACTTTCGTATCAATGAACATCAGGGTTATTTGCGTCTGATCACCAGCCAGCGCACCGGCAACCAGGAAGATCAGATAGATCATCAGCTCTCGGTACTTCAATTGGCAACAGATAAGCTCGAGTTGGAACTGGTCTCGACCCTGCCCAATAGCGACCGACCGGCGGCCATAGGCAAGCCCAATGAAGACCTCTATGGCGTACGCTTTTTTGGTGACAGACTCTATTTGGTCACTTTTGAACGTATAGATCCGCTCTACGTTCTCGACCTCAGCGATCCCCTAGACCCGCTTATTGCAGGAGAGCTTAGTGTTCCCGGTTTCTCCGATTTCTTGCACCCAGTCAACGATGAGCTGCTGCTCGGGTTGGGCCAGGATGAAGCGGGCTTGGTCAAGTTGGAACTCTATAATGTTGCGCTCTTAACTGCGCCTTTCTCCCTCGGTTCCACCAGCCTTGTGGCGGGCGCGAACTGGAGCTATTCAGAGGCGCGCTACAATCGTCATGCCTTTACCTATCAGGTAGTGGATGAGACCACCGATCGCTTTTCTGTGCCGCTGTCTGTGGGGTTTTATTCTGACGAAACGGGTTACAGCGAGGAGCAGCGTCTGATGCTATTTGAAATCGATAGCAAAGATCGACCGGCTGATGCATCGATTGTTGAAGTCGGCCAGATTAGTGCTAAAGGTGAGCAGTGGTGGGACAGCCGCCAGCGTGCGGTATTTGATGGCGATGCGGTGTTCTATATAGATGGCACAGTGGTTTGGTCGGCGTTGTGGAGCGACCCTGAAAACCAGAATGGACCTTATTGAAATAGGGTATCTAGTGTCTTTGGTGTCTTGCGCCAAGGGGAGAGGACGGCGTGGTTAAATTGTGAGTCGAGAAGGGCTACTCAACTTTAGCATTGGCCCAAGAATAGGTGTCCAGAACACTGTTTGAAAATAGCGCGGCGAGTAATACCGGAGTAATCGTGCCGATTTTTTGGGCACAGTTCTGGCGATGCAACTCAACGGTTCTGTGGCTTAGGTTCCGCGCCGCGGCAATTTTCTTACTCGAGTAGCCCAGATAGACCAGGTGCAAAATACCCCATTCGCGTTGCGTTAGCAGAGGTTCCACCGGAATCCAGAACTCTTCTGGCAGCGGGATATTAGGAAGCACCGAGGATATAACAAAACTACTAAATTCTTCCAAACTGGCCAGATGTTTTTGGCTGATAGAACTCAGCTTATCATCACCAATTTGACTCGCTGGCTGCACTGTCTCTGGGTCAGCTGAGTCGTCGAAAACAAGATTGAGTACAGTCAATTTAGAGTTTTCATTTTTGCTCTTAATGTCTTTAAGGGCCTTGCGCTTAAAAAAATTAAAATTCGGTGTCAGAGTCATGGTGACTGTAGTGTCGGTCAATGAGTGACAGTTGATCTCTGAAAGGGCGTTAAGGGCTTTAGCCGGAGCGCCAAGAATTTTGACGACAATTACATTGTTACTTTCATAAGGCATTTATTGCTTCCCGAACACTTGTTAATTGAGGCGGTTGCTACTTAAAAGGGTAACCTCAGTATTCTGGGCTGCCTGTTAACGACTGAAAGGATAGATCTCATCTATTCGTTAATTTCTAGACGGTATATTACCTATTTTGGGGTGGGTGTCTATGCTTATATGAACGATTGTGTGTGTTAGATAAGGTGTTTTTGGGCGGGTAGTATTGGATTGTGGTGAGAGTAATGGTTATTGGCTGAAGAGATAAATATTGACCAAAATAGTTAATATTAAAGCAGGTTCGCCCTATGGAAATTTTAAACGCAACTGAGGTTAAAAGTAACGTCGGAGAAGTGCTGCTCAAGGCACAGCAAGGCCCGATAGGTATCAATAAAAACGGCAAGCCTGCTGCGGTGATGGTATCAGCGCCTGAATATGCTGCAATTGAGCTTCTTCGAGAGAAATTCTTTGAACAAGGAATTGATAAAGGCATGGCTGGTATAAAAGCAGGCCTAGTTGTCGATGGTTCAGAAGTCATGGGAACGCTGCGGCAGAAAGTGCTTGATGCCAGGCTATAGGTTTACCGAAGCCGCTGAACATGATGTGAATAGCATTCTCGATTATACGCTGCAAAAGAGGGGTGTAATTCAGGCATTTAAAAACTTAGATGGGCTGGAGCTACATACGCAATTGCTGGTGGATACTCCCAGGCTTGTGAAATCGGCTGATCAGTTCACCGAGGGGTTGTGACGGTTTCCCTATCAGAGTCATGTTATTTATTTTATTGAAGCGGCTCATGGGATTACTGTCATGCGGGTTTTGCATGACAGTATGAGTGCATCACTTTACTTGGAAGAGTGCTGGCTAAGAATATTGAGCTGGGATAGATGCCCGCCCTCTCTCGCTTTTTGGCGAGTTAGAGCGGGGTAAGTATAAATGGTGGGCCCTCCGTGACTTGAACACGGGACCTGCCGATTATGAGTCGGATGCTCTAACCAACTGAGCTAAGGGCCCTTAACTTGTCTTTTTGTCCCTAGGGGGCGTCGCGTGCTCACAATCTTCAGTCACATACTTTTCGTATGCTCCTTCAGCTTGCTGCGCGGCTCCTACCCTAGAAGCAAAAATCCTGCGTTAAGCTTAAACTGATGTTTCTGAGTATTACTTAATTTTACATGTTTGGTGTGTCTGTCACACGGGTATATTACTTGTTATTCTGGGCACCCAGCTTGTCATCCTGAGCGTAGTCGAAGGATCTCCCTGGTGTACTACCTCACTTCCTGCAATTCTGCATAAGATCCTTCGGTTCGCTACGCTCTCTCAGGATGACAGTTTGGGGTCGCGCCCAACTTGTCATCCTCAGCACCAAACCTGTCACCCCAAGCACCAAACCTGTCATCCTGAGCGTAGTCGAAGGATCTCAATCAGACACTTCGCGGGATTCAGCTATTACTTCTTACTCGTCAATAAAGCTGCGCAGATGATCCGAGCGAGTCGGGTGACGCAGCTTACGCAATGCCTTGGCTTCGATCTGACGAATACGCTCTCGGGTTACGTCGAACTGCTTGCCTACTTCTTCGAGGGTGTGATCAGTGTTCATATCGATACCGAAACGCATGCGCAATACTTTCGCTTCTCTTGCTGTGAGGCTACTCAGAACACCGCGAGTCGACTCGGTGAGGTTGTTCTTGGTGGCTTCATCAAGGGGCAGGGCGATAGTGGTGTCTTCAATCAGGTCGCCGATACTGGCATCTTCGTCTTCACCAATGGGCGTCTCCATGGAGATTGGCTCTTTGGCGATCTTGAGGACCTTACGAATCTTGTCTTCTGGCATTTCCATGCGCTCTGCCAACTCTTCCGGAGTGGGTTCGCGACCCATTTCCTGAAGCATCTGACGGGATACACGGTTGAGCTTGTTGATGGTCTCAATCATATGCACTGGAATTCGGATGGTGCGGGCTTGGTCGGCAATCGATCTGGTGATCGCCTGACGGATCCACCAGGTTGCATAGGTGGAGAACTTATAGCCGCGACGGTATTCGAATTTATCCACTGCTTTCATCAAACCGATATTGCCTTCCTGAATCAGATCGAGGAACTGCAAACCACGGTTGGTGTATTTCTTTGCAATGGAGATAACCAGTCGCAGGTTGGCTTCAACCATTTCTTTCTTGGCGCGACGGGCCATGGCTTCACCCATGGTCATGCGGCGATTGATGTCTTTAATCTGTGCAATGTTCATGTCAGCGAGTTTCTCGACCTGCGCTAACTTGCGCTGTGAGCGAAGAATTTCCACTTCCTGTTCGGCAACACGCTCAGCCCAGCTCTCTTTTGACTTAGCCAGCTCTGTGGTCCACTTCATATTGGATTCATTGCCGGGGAACAGTTTGATAAATTCCTTGCGCGGCATTTTACCCAAACGGATACAGAGACGCATAATCTTGCGCTCTTCGCCGCGAACTCGCTCTACTGCCAGTCGTACTTTGGCAATCAATGGATCAAACTGACGCGGAGTCAGTTTTAAGAACTTAAACAATTCAGCAAGCTCTTCGAGATTTTTTTGCGAGGCTTCACCGTTGCGGCCGTAACGAGCCACACAGGTATCGGTTTTCTTTAGCTGCTTGCGGATGGTGTCAAAGCGTTCAAAAGCGACTTCAGGATCCAGTCCGCCTTCATGCTGTTCTTCTTCCTCCTCTTCCTCTGCCGCTTCGGGATTCTCGAGCTTTAGGGCTTCAGCAGCTTGTTGCTGGGCCAGTGCTGAGGGCACATGCTCCATGGGGTTGAGGTAACCGCTGATAATATCCGTGAGCTTCTTGTCGCCCGCTTCAACTTTTTCATACTCGGCAATAATCGTGGCGACGGTGGTCGGCCAGTCAGCTACCGCGGACATCAGTTCGCGAGTGCCTTCTTCAATGCGTTTGGCAATTTCGATTTCGCCTTCACGAGTCAACAGCTCAACCGAACCCATCTCGCGCATATACATGCGCACTGGATCGGTGGTGCGGTGTTGTTCGGACTCCACTGAGGCGAGAGCGGCGGCGGCTTCTGCAGCGGCGACTTCGTCCGGGGTATTGTCACTGGCGAGACTCGAAAGGGTGTCGGCATCGGGGGCTGTCTCAAAGACAGTGATACCCATGTCGTTGATCATCTGAATGATATCTTCGACCTGTTCCGGATCGGCTATATCTTCTGGCAGGTGGTCATTGACTTCAGCATAGGTCAGATACCGCTGTTCGCGGCCCTTGGCTATAAGGTCTTTGATGCCGGATTGTTGCTTTTGATTCGTATCGCTCATAGGGCTCAATTACTGTTTAGAGGCTGAAAAATAGCAGCGGATTATAGCCGAAAATATCGCCTATGTCCGCACCAATTTGGGCTTTATTTGGTCATGCCAATTTTTGTTATCTTAGACCACAAGTCGTTGTTTTATCTTATTTTTTAGCTCGACGAATTGATTGTCGTCGCCCAGTTGCATGTGAATCTTGAGCAGCTGCTTGATCTGGCGCTCATTGAGCGTTTCCAAAGCCAGTAAAATACCCGCCTTGCGCTCTGGAGGAAGGGCTTCAAAGACATCCCGGGCGACGTGGGCGAGTGTGTCAGTAAATTCCTGATCATCGTCGCGACCTGTGCCTTTGGGCGGCTGGTGCAGCTCGCTGCCAGCCAGGGTTTTGAGCAGCTGTAACTCGTTTTGATCGGCGTAGGTGGCTTGCCAGCGGGCAAATATATGCGAGGTCTTACTGCAGGCTGGGTCGCTATTAATGAGCGCTAGAATCTTGAGAAACAGCGTCATATCCGGGTCTGCCGAGACACTGAGCATTTCGATATCTTCGACATATTCGGCGAGCTGCGGATGGTTGACCAGTAGGGCGCTGAGAAATTTGATTGGCGACAGACGAATTTTGCTGCGGCGCACGGCGACAGTTTCTGGGAAGGGCTGCTCATAGTCGCCATCACCGTAGACATCATCCGGTGGCGGTCCTGAGTAAAAGTCCTCAGGTGGCGCTTGATTTCTGCTTTGCCCGGCCGATTGGACTGCCGGTTGCACTGGCGCTGGAGGGGCGCTACCACGCTGGGCGGGCGGTTTGTGTGTGGCCACATAATCGCGCAGGTTTTCTGCGGAAATTCCGGTGCGGCTGGAGAGTTCTTCAAGCATTAACTGACGAAAAACACCCTGGGGAATGCGATTGATTTGCGGCGCGCAGACCTTGCTTAGGCGCGCTTTGCCGTCGGCAGTGCTGCTGTCGATGCCATCGCTCAACTGCTCAAAGAGAAACTCCGAGAGGGGCTGGGCTCTGTCCACTTGCTGCATAAAATCTTGTTTGCCCAGCTGACGCACCATGGTGTCGGGATCTTCGCCGTCGGGCAAAAACAAAAACTTTGCCGAGACGCCATCGCGCATCTCTGGAATTGCCGTGTCCAGTGCTCGAGCTGCGGCTTTGCGGCCGGCTTTGTCGCCATCAAAGCAAAATACAATCTCGGAGGTGTAGCGGAAAATCTTTTGCAGATGGCTCTCGGTTAATGCGGTGCCCAAAGTGGCCACGGCATTGTTGATGTCGAACTGGGCCAGGGCGATCACATCCATATAGCCCTCAACCATTATCAGGCAGGGGATTTCTTTAAGCTTTTGCCGTGCTTCGTAGAGGCCATAAAGCTCCCGGCCTTTGCTAAACACTGGAGTCTCCGGTGAATTGAGGTACTTGGGTTTGCTGTCGTCCAACACTCGGCCACCAAATCCAACTGTGCGACCGCGCTGGTCGCGGATCGGGAAGGTGATGCGGTGGCGGAAAAAATCATACTGCTTTTTCTCTTCCGGCTTGACCACCAGCATGCCAGATTCATGCAATAGTCCGGTGCGCTGGTCGTCAGTGCCCACGGCTTTTAATAGATTGTCCCAGCCCGGAGGTGCATAGCCGACACCGTATTGGGCGGCGACCTGTCCGCTGAGGCCGCGGGCCTTGAGATAGTCGACGGCGGTGGCGGCCCCTGCATGTTTGCGCAGCTGCTGGCGGAAATAGCGATCGGATTCAGAAAGTATCGAGTAGAGGCTATCTTTCTGTTTGCTGATCCCTGGGTCTTGGGCTGCTTCTCGTGGAATTTCTAGGCCGGCATTGCGTGCCAGCATTTCCACGGCGGGCAGAAAGTCGAGGCGGTCGAACTCCATAACAAAGCCGAGGGCATTGCCACCGGCACCACAGCCGAAGCAGTAGTAAAATTGTTTATCTTGGGCAACGGTAAAGGAGGGGCTTTTTTCTTCGTGGAAGGGGCAGCAGGCTTTATAGTTTTTGCCGGCTTTTTTCAGCCCTACGCGGCCGTTGACCACGTCGACTATGTCGATGCGGTCGAGCAGGTCATCAATAAAGGTTTGCGGGATTCGTCCGGCCATCGGGGTTACAGGCTGCTCTTTTTTTAAGGGTTTAGTGTAACGCCTTGGGCCTGGAAATAAACCTACTTAACTATTTAGGTTAACTATTTAGGGCAGCTTTAACCAAACCACTAACGGCGCCGGTATCGGCACGTCCTTGAACCTGTGGGCGCAGAATGCCCATTACCTTGCCCATATCGGCCATTGAGGTAGCGCCAGTCTGACTGATTGCGCTCTTTACCAGTTCGGCAATTTCAGCGTCGGTGAGAGCCGTGGGCAAAAAATCTTGAATCACATTGATCTCGGCGATTTCGATATCCGCCAATTCTTGACGACCGGCAGCTTCGTACTGAGTGATCGAGTCGCGACGCTGTTTAACCATTTTATCGAGAATGGCTAACACTCGTGCGTCATCTATATCTATGCGCTCGTCAACTTCTACGCGTTTGATCTCGGCTTGGACCAGGCGGATAGCACTTAGGCGGGGTTTGTCTTTGGCTCGCATTGCCTCTTTCATGGCATCTTTAAGCGTCGTTTTCATGGGCATATGAATTCTCCTGAGGATAGTATTACTGAATTCCAGAAACACAAAAAGCGCCGGTTGGGCGCTCTTTGCATTGACTCTCTATGGTACTGCTCTGGGTTGAAGAGCAGTGCTTAATAGAGTCGAGTAAACTTGCGTGATTCGCGAGATACTTTTTTCTGGTTGCGCTTTACAGCTGCTGCTGCTTTACGCTTGCGTTCCCACGTAGGCTTCTCGTAGAACTCGCAGCTGCGTACTTTAGCCAAAATACCGGCCTTTTCGCATGAACGTTTGAAACGACGTAATGCTACGTCAAAGGGCTCGTTTTCTTTAAGTCGAACGCTTGGCATCTATATATAATCCTGTGGTAAACACTTGTGTACAGTGATCTGTCCCTAACCGTTTTTGTTAGTGACCCTTTAAGGGCGCGTAGTCTATACACTTCACTGTTTTGATGCAAAGTTTTTTAGCGTCTTTTTAGTGATACTTGCAAGACTGCAAACTACAGGTTCACACAGGCCTAAAGAGGGTTTACAGTTACGCCCTCAGTCGACGATTTGTCCAGTGTTGGCGCTACTTTAAAACAATGCTGCAAGGCTCTATAAATGCTTGTTCTCGGTGTCGAAACCTCCTGTGATGAAACCGGTGTTGCTGTCTATGACAGTGACCGCGGGCTATTGGCGCACAATCTCTATTCTCAGGTCAAACTGCATGCCGAATATGGTGGTGTGGTTCCCGAGCTCGCCTCGCGAGATCATGTGCGCAAGATATTGCCTATGTTAGAGCAGGTTTTGACCTCAGCTGATGTGACCACTGCTGATCTTGACGGTATTGCCTATACAGCTGGCCCAGGATTGATGGGTGCCCTAATGGTCGGCGGAGCTGCGGCCACTGCCCTGGGTTATACCCTTGGTATTCCGGTGTTGGGTGTTCACCATATGGAAGGGCACTTACTGGCACCGATGCTTGAAGCTAATCCACCGGCTTTCCCCTTTGTTGCACTGCTGGTCTCTGGCGGTCATACGCAATTGGTTGAAGTGACGGCGATTGGTGAGTACCAGTTACTCGGTGAGTCGATCGACGATGCCGCTGGCGAAGCTTTTGATAAAACTGCCAAACTGCTCGATCTGGATTATCCCGGTGGCCCGCGCCTAGCCGCTATGGCTGATCGTGGCAATATTGAGCGGTTTAGTTTTCCGCGACCGATGACAGACCGTCCGGGGCTCGAATTTAGCTTTTCCGGTTTAAAGACCTTTACCCGAAATTTAATTGAAAAAAATCGCGGTGATGATGTATTGCCAGATGAGCAGACCATGCTCGATATCTGTGCTGGCTTTCAGGAAGCGGTGGTAGATACGCTGGTCATTAAATGTCGCCGCGCCATGCAGCAGACGGGCATGAAGCGTCTTGTAATCGCCGGCGGCGTATCCGCCAACGCCAGATTGCGGGAAAAGCTCGAGGCAGCTCTTGCTAAAGAGGGCGCTGAGGTATTTTATGCCCGCAACGAGTTTTGCACCGATAACGGGGCAATGATTGCCTATGCCGGCTGTCAACGTTTGATGGCGGGTGAAAAAAATGAATTAGTGATTGCGGCGACGCCGCGATGGCCATTAGATAAATTGACTGGGCTAGGGGAAGCTGTTTGATGGATATTGTTTATATAAGAGACCTGCGTATCGAAACCATTATTGGTATCTATGACTGGGAGCGCGAGGTCAAA
Source organism: uncultured Pseudomonadales bacterium (assembly GCA_963968025.1). GTDB lineage: Bacteria > Pseudomonadota > Gammaproteobacteria > Pseudomonadales > Porticoccaceae > HTCC2207. The sequence goes on from CAXAFJ010000008.1 coordinate 27,341, forward strand.
CAAACTATTAGTCTGGACTTAGAAATGGCCCATGATATTCGTCGTGCCGCAGAAACCGATGACATTCAGTATGCCCTTAACTACAAATCGATTGCCAAGCGGCTGATTAAGTTTATTCAAGAGAGTGAGTTCTTACTGGTTGAACGTATGGCCGAAGAAGTTGCTGGTATTGTCAGAAATGAATTTTCTGTGCCCTGGTTGCGATTGCGTGTTAGCAAGCCCGGTGCTCTGCGAGGTTCTCAGGATGTGGGAATTCTAATTGAAAGAGGAGTTAAGCCCTAGTGGCACTTATCTATCTTAGTCTCGGTAGCAACGTTGAAGCCCAGCGCAATATTGAGGCGGCGATGGATGCACTGGCCGACACCTTTGGTGAACTGATTGTCTCCTCTGTCTATGAAAGTGAGGCGGTGGGTTTTGACGGCGACAGTTTCTACAATCTGGTGGTGGGCATTCATTCGGCCCACTCCATTGGAGAGCTGTCGAAAATACTCAAGGCAGTCGAAGACGTCCAGGGGCGCGATCGCACTGCGCCCAAGTTTGGCGCGCGGAGTTTGGATATAGATATTTTAACCGTCGATGATCGTGTCGGCGTGATCGACGGGGTCTCTATACCGCGCGATGAGATACTCAAGAATGCCTTTGTGCTGCAGCCTCTGGCTGAGATTGCTGCCACGGCAGTGCACCCGCAGGTCGGCACAAGCTATTTGCAGCTGTGGCAGGATTTCGACAAAGATAAGCAAAAGTTGTGGCCGATTGATTTTATCTGGCGCGGTGAAAATATTACCCGGGCAAACTAATTGTCGATTATTGGGAGCAGTTGATTTTTCGTTCACTATAATCAAGCAAGTAAATGATTTTTGACCAGGGCAATGAGGCCCAGAATATTTAAAGGAGTAACCATGAAAACATCTCTCGTCAGTCTTTTCTCTCTCGCAATTCTCACCGTACTGCCATCCTGCACCACCTTTGATCCCTACACCGGTGACGAAAAAGCCACCAAAACAGCCATTGGCGCCAGCATCGTTGCCGGCGTTGGCGCGGTGGTGGCCTATCTCGACAACAAAGATGAAGACAGCCGCAAGCGCAATAGGCGCATTTTGGCTGCCGCGGGCGGTGGCGCTGCAATTGGCGGTGGCATCGGTTATTACATGGATGCCCAAGAGGCAAAGCTGCGTCAACAGCTGCGCGGCTCCGGGGTTAGCGTCGAGCGAGTGGGGGACAATATCAACCTGATTATGCCGGGCAATATTACCTTCGCCACCAACAGTGCCGATATCAATGGGAGCTTTTATTCCGTGTTGGATTCGGTCGCGCTGGTGATCGAGGAATATGATAAGACATTGGTGGTAGTGGCCGGACATACCGACAGTGATGGCGGCGCAGCCTTTAATGAGAATTTGTCAGAGCGCCGGGCGCAATCGGTTTCGGGCTATTTAGCCTCCCAGTCAATTTTGCCAGATCGACTCGAGACCATTGGTTTTGGTGAACGACAGCCAATTGCTGGCAATGACAGCGCCGCGGGCAAGCAGCTCAACCGGCGAGTAGAGATTACCTTATTGCCTATTAGTGGCTAGACGCCTATCGTGACTCCAATTGAGGTGCACCTGTGGCACCTCGTTATAAATGGAGAGTAATAATTTTAATCCGACCCTACACCGCCTCTGATTGGCCCGCTGTTTGGGCCATCATTCGGCCCATTTTTCATGCCGGCAAAACCTACGCATTTTCCAATATCACCGAGATTCAGGCTGAGGATTTTTGGGTGCGTAATGTATCTGCAACCTTTGTCGCGGTAGATGAGAATGACTGCGTTCTGGGTTCATATTACATCAAGCCAAATCAACCGCTACTGGGCGCGCATATATGTAATGCGGCCTATGTGGTTGACGAGAGTCAGCGCGGGAAGGGTGTCGCATCTAGGATGTGTGAGCACTCCCAAGAGGCGGCTTCAAGGCAAGGGTTTTTGGCCATGCAGTTTAATTTCGTTGTCTCAACAAATACCGGAGCTGTGCGTCTTTGGGAGAAACTTGGCTTCGCGATTGTGGACAAGATTCCAGAGGCTTTTCAGTCTGCCGGTGGTTGCGTCGACGCCTTCATTATGCATAAGCAGCTACAGGCTATTGAATCGTAAAACAGGCATTTTTCCCCAGTAATCCTAAAGGCTATTGGAGTTGCCGCCATCAACCGCGATGGTTTGACCTGTCACATAGCTCGCATCCACCGCCAAAAAGAACGCCGTTCCGGCAATATCCATCTCATTACCAAGACGTCCCATGGGGACATTATTGAGCACAGAATTCTGCTTGGAAATATCATCTTCTTCATGTTCTGGCCACAGAATGGCACCAGGTGCGACGCTGTTTACTCGCACATGGGGCGCCATATCCAGCGCCATTGATTTGGTCATGGCAATATTGCCCGCCTTGGCGATGGTGTAGATGGGGTGATCCTTCAGCGCCTGGCGGGCGTGCATATCAGAGATATTGACCACAGAGCCACGGGCAGCTGTGAGCTGTGGTGCCAGCCCTTGGGTCAAGAAAAACGGTCCTTTGAGATTACTGTTGATCAGATCGTCCCACTGCTCATTGGTGCACTGTTCTAGGGGCGTCGGATAAAAGCTTGAGGCGTTGTTGATTAGTACATCGAGACGTCCGATAGAGCCCACCAGCTGAATGATTTTATCGATACCGGCCATCTCATTGAGATCGGCTTGCACCAGCAGACAACTATTGTCGCGCAGCTGATTAAATTTTTCGCAGAGGCGATCGGCGTCAGCAGCAGAGCGGTTGTAGTGGATAATGACGGTATAGCCAGCGTTGTGAAATAGTTCGGCTGTGACTGCGCCAATGCGTCTGGCGGCGCCAGTAATCAGTACTACAGGTGTTTGACTGCTGCTCATAATTAATTACTTATCAAAATATTGTTGTTTAATTTCTGTCATACGTGCTGTACGGCGCAGATGTAATTGTCGACCAATTTCCGCGCCATCTATTCCGGCTTCCACCAGATCGGCAACGCTAATATTACTGATTCCGTCGACAGCAGTCCGCAGATAATCCGAAGACGGATATGCGCGATCTTCAAAGCCAGTTCTGCCTCGGGCATCGGCCTCGCAACAGAGAATAAAGTCCTCAAGCCGATCGCGGGATTTTAGTGCCCCCACGCCTTTCAATAGATTGACGATAGTCTCTGGCTTGAGCTCCTGGGCCTTGTGGCACATCAGGTGATACTCGGTGACCACCAGTGCTAATTGGCGCACATCATTGGGCACTTTAAAACGGTCGCAGACATCGTTGACCAGCGGCACGCCACGGGCTTCATGGCCGCGATGGCTGGGTAATACATGGTCTGGAGTAATGCCTTTACCGAGATCGTGGACTAGCACGGCAAAGCGAATCTTGCTGCTATCGGAGAGTCGCACCGATTGCTGCAGTGCCATCAAGGTGTGAATGCCGGTGTCGATTTCTGGATGGTAGTCGGCGCGCTGAGGTACACCAAAAAGCCGTGAGACTTCAGGGAAAAGCACATCCAATGCGCCGCACTGACGCAGGACTTCAATATAGATATCGGGTGAGCGTTCGCCGAGGGCGCGCTCGGTTTCTTTCCATACTCGCTCAGCGACTAAATAGTCCAGCTCGCCGCTGTTGGCGATGGCTGTCATCAGTTCCATGGTTTCAGGGGCAATAGTAAAACCGAGGTGGTGATAGCGCGCGGCAAAGCGGGCTACTCGTAAGACTCGCAATGGATCTTCGGTAAAGGCATCCGAGACATGGCGCAGAATCTTTTTATCCAGATCAGCCTGGCCATTATAGGGGTCGTAAAGCAGGCCGTCGTCATCTTCGGCCATGGCATTAATCGTCAGATCTCGACGCACCAGATCGTCTTCAAGGCTGACATCTGCGGCGGCATGAAAGGTAAAACCTCCGTAGCCATGGCCTGATTTGCGCTCGGTGCGCGCCAGGGCATATTCTTCACCACTGTCGGGTTTGATAAATACGGGGAAGTCATTGCCCACTGGCACAAAGCCGAGTTCGACCATTTTCTCTGGGGTCGCTCCGACCACCAGCCAATCATTTTCATCGCTAAAATAATTGAGTAATTTGTCGCGCACAGCGCCGCCAACTCGATAGATTTTCATGTAGATGCCCAGTGTCTGAACTAGTGCCTGAACTAGTCTCTAAAACCAATAGCTCAGCTTGCGGATTGTCTGCGCTTGAATTGTTTGATTTTTAACGCAGCGGATGAGCCCTATTGTAAGGCTCGCTGAGTTTTAGCTCAATCAATAACCGATTCTGTAGGGGGATTTCTAAACCTTGATGAATAACCCACCAATGTTAAAAGCAACGAGGGTTGCTCTTGGGGCCATTGATGGGTTGACCAATTGGGTTGCAGAGATGAACTAGCCTTCGCGGCTGGTAATCTCTAACAGATGGTAGCCAAATTGGGTTTTAACCGGACCATGGACCAAGCCCAGTGCGCCGCTAAATACCACTTCATCAAATTCTTTAACCATCTGTCCTGGACCGAACTGACCCAGATCACCGCCTCGGCTACCTGAGGGGCAGCTTGAATGTTCACTTGCAACGTTGGCGAAGTCTGCGCCCGCTTCAATCTGCTGCTTTAACGTTGCACATTTTTCTTCACTATCAACCAATATATGTCGCGCACTTGCTGTTGCCATTCTCGTTTCTCCATGTGGAATTAGATAAAGGGTTTGTTGCGCGGATTATCCGGATAAATCGGGAGCTTGTAAATTACTCAACTTCCTCAGGACTGAGCAACAGATCACGCAGTCCCTGTTTGTCGAGTATTTCTATCTCTTTTTTATTCACCGCCAGGTACTTCTTGCGCTGAAAGTGGCCCAGCACACGGCTCACAGTTTCAACGGTGAGACCGAGATAATTGCTAATTTCGCCGCGAGACATGGGCAGCCAGAGGCGTGTTGAGGAGAGTTTCTGCTTAACCAGACGGTCAGAGATGCTCAGCAGCAGGCTGGCGAGCTTCTGTTGCGCAGAGTTTCCTGCCAACAGCGCAATCAGCCGCTGCTCTGTATTGATCTCACGGCTGATCAATTTCATCATATGTTTTTGGATCGAGGGGATTGAATTGCCCAGTTCATCTAGCTGTTCATAGGGTATTTCGCAAATAGACGTGGTTTCAAGGGCGATAGCGGTATTTTGATACTGTTCATCGGCGAGCCCGTCCCAGCCAAATATCTCCCCGGGGAAATAAAAGCCGGTGACCTGTTCGCGGCCGTCGGAGTCGATGCAGAACGATTTAATCGATCCGCTGCGCACGGCATAGATAGATGTGAAGGGATCGCCGCTAAAAAACACTCCCTCACGGGGCTGCAGGGGTTTTTTGCGTTCGATAAGCTCTTCGAGTTTATCCAAGTCACCGGCGTCCAGGCCGAGGGGTAAACAGAATTTTTTCATACGACAGTTGTGGCAGCCAAGCGGTTTTGCGAAGCCCACAATGATCTTTTTCACTGTTGTCTCGATGATTAAAAGTCCCTTTTAATGATAAGTCTGTCGGCGGCCAGGTTGTCGGTATTGCCGACGTATTGACCCAAGCGATCAGCGACGCTCTTTATTGCGATCCCTGACTCTATTTGCGGTGCCAGGTCGCATCCAGTAATCCCGAATTTACCGCTGTTTGCTCTACCGCTGTTCAATCTACTCCCGAGTACCCGTCATATTCAGTATAGACCTTGAGTTGATTTACATCAGTTGGATTTCCCCTGTAATCGGATAATTTCTGTCGCTCAAAGATTTGCCTACTACACTCAAATTATTATCAATAACGCGGTTGTGGGAGTTGTAATGAAAAATATGTTGGTGGTGCTGGATGGCTCGAGTAGTGATGAACATGTGCTGGGACAGGCAATTCAATTGGCCGCCAGTAGTGGTGGTGACATACATCTGTTTATGACGGTCTACGATTCCATTGAAGAACTGAATCGCTATATTGGCTTCGACAACTATCAGCAGGTAAAGCAGTCGCTCTTGGACGAAGCCGAGGTCAAGCTGCGGCGGCTGACGGATAAGTTTGGCGACCACTTTTCATCGACCATGCACTGGGGGCGGCGCTGGCATTTCAGTGTTGTGGTTGAAGCGGAAAAAGTCTCTGCAGACCTGATTATTAAGGCGGTGCGCCAGCATTCTCGTATCGCAGAATTTTTCCACACGCCAGAGGATTGGCACCTGCTGCGCGACGCTAGCTGTCCGGTGTGGTTAGTGAATGATACAACGGCACGCATTGACCGAGTCGTCGCAGCTTTTAGTACGCTGGAGGAGACTGAAGATCATCGGCGTCTGGGTGATCGAGTACTGCAAAAAGCCAGTGATCTGGCCGCTGCATTAGGAGTTGAGTTACATGTGGTATCAGTGGTTCCGGATTGGCTCAACTCTCAGGCTATTATCGGCCCAATGCCGGGAATGCCCGGGCAGTTTCCAGCGCTGCTGGCAGATATAGGAGAGCAGGCCCTCGACCGCGCCGAAGAAATTATCCAAGAGACCCTTGCAAGGCTGTCTATTGATGCGGATGTTACCGAGGTTAGAAGCGGTGCCGTGGACGTTGAGCTAGCCGATGCAGTAGGTGACACCGGTGCCCTGGTGATTGGCAGCGCCGCAGCGAGAAAGTTAGCCGCGAAAGTGGCAGGCAAGCTGTTTGGCAATACCTCAGAGAAGGTTATTCATCATGTGCGTGGAGATGTGTTAGTCGTTCACTAGAGTAGCCTTTTAAACAAGAGCCTCTACTTAAAGAGGCCCGCAGTTTAGGGGTTTTGGCGCCAAGTCTACTTTGTTGGCGCGCCCCAAAGCTCCTCAAGACGTTTCTCGCGACCACAGCCCCAGCGATAATAGTTGTAACGCACCGGGTTCTTTAGGTAGTAATCCTGGTGGTAGTCCTCGGCGGGATAAAAATGGCTCGAGGGAGTTAGCTGGGTGGCGATCTCTGCCTTGAGTACGCCACTAGCGGCGAGGGCATTTTTTGAGGCGTCGGCAATGCTGAGCTGCTCTTCGGTTTGATAGAAAATCTCACTGCGGTACTGCTGGCCGCGATCACAGAACTGACCACCGCCATCTGTTGGGTCAATGGTCTTCCAGAAATACTCCACCAGTTCGCTATAGCTGACCTTTTGATCGTCAAAGATTACCTGCACGGCTTCCGTATGCCCGGTGCGCCCTGCGGAGACCTGTTTGTAGGTAGGGTCTTTCACATGGCCGCCGATATAGCCGGATGCCGCTGATACCACGCCGTCGAGCTTCTCGAAATCACTCTCTGTGCACCAAAAACAGCCTCCGGCAAATACTGCGCTGTGCTCTTCGGCAATGCTTTTCAGTGTCATAAAGCTGCAAAGACTGAGGGTGATCATAGTGGCGGCTAGGGATAATGTAGGCTTCATATTGGGCATGCTCCATGCATTTTGTTATTGGACTGCTTTTCTTTAAGTGCTTTTCTCTAAGTGCTTAGACAGCTCTTAGACAGCTCTTAGATAGCTAGGTGTCCGCTAAAAGCTAATACGCGTTGAGCGCAGTTAGGGATTGGAGTGTTAAGCAGGCTTATAGTTTCAGGTTGTTTTTCACTCTCTATTTTAGGCGCAACTCTGCAGTTGCTGTCAATTTGCTATCTGCATCCATAGCTTGGCAAAACTATCTTTTAACTCATTGAAAAATATGGGTTTTAAGTTCTTGACGAAAATCGTTTTTAGAATTATTTTCGCAGTGTTAATAGAAGTAATGCGCTTGACTGCAATCTGTTGTGGGCTCTAATTGAAGGATAACCTATGAGCGATGACCTAGAGCTGGATACAGATGATGATTTTAAAGAGCAGCAGAGACCCCTGCTCTCGGATAAACGTCAGGCGGAGGTTGATCGTGAGGCCCGTCGGCGTCTCGAAAAAAAGCTTGAAGAGGCGCGGTTAAAAAAACAAACTCAGGATTATGATTTCGACTTTGATTAAGCGGTGTGCTTTGCTCTCGCAATAGCAATTTTGCTTCGGCACTTTTTCCGAACACTTTTTCCGAGTACTTTTATCTCCCCCAGTCGCTGATTTCATGGCAAAGCCAGCAAGTCGATTTTTGCAACATTCCACGCCTAATTTTGGCATAATGCTGGACGCCAAAAGTTCACTTCGCCTGGAATCTATCTGTGTCGCAAGCGCCATTATTGAGTGTTGAAAATCTCGCCTTCGAACGTGACGACAGCTGTCTGTTTTCCGGGGTCAATTTTTCTGTGGATGGCGGCGATATACTGCAGATCGAGGGCGCCAATGGCAGTGGTAAGACCACGCTGCTGCGCCTGCTCACTGGCTCTCTGCAGCCCAGCGCTGGCGAGATCTCCTATCTTGGTCAGTCGCTGTCACAGTGCCGCTACAACTACCTCTCAGATATGCTCTATATAGGGCACCAACCCGCGGTTACGTTAAATCTCAGCGCTGAGGAAAATCTGCGCTGGATGATCGCGACTTCGGCTCAGTCAAATACTCTTTCAATCGAAGAGGCGCTAACCCAGGTCGGTTTGGCCGGTTACAGCGATATTCCCTGTTACGCCCTGTCGGCTGGCCAGCACCGGCGAGTTGCTCTGGCGCGACTATTGATCAGCGAGGCCCGTCTCTGGTATCTGGATGAACCCTTTACCTCGATTGATAAACAGGGTGTCGCATTTTTGCAATCCTGTCTGCAGCAACATCGCGCCAAGGGCGGTGCGGTGATTCTCTCGACTCACCAAGATCTGGCACTCACTGGCCTGCGTAAATATAAGCTCTTGCCTCATGCTGAGGGCGTCGTCTAATGTCGAGTCCAGCGGCGAGAAAAATGAACAGTGGCTTTGTCGCTTGGTTGCGCCGTGATCTGCTGCTGGCTTATCGCCGTCGCGGTGAGGTGGCCAGTCCGGTGGTGTTTTTTATGATGGTCTCGACGCTGATTCCTCTGGGCTTAACCCCTGAAGCCGCGCAGCTTGAAAAGGTTGCGGCGGGAATGATTTGGATAATGGCACTGTTGGCAACGCTGCTGTCGGTGGATGGATTGTTTGCCAGCGACTATCATGACGGTAGCCTCGAGCAGATGCTGATCACGCCGCAGCTGTTGCCACTGCCGATACTGGGTAAGGTCACAGCGCACTGGCTGACCACGGGTCTGCCCTTGACCCTAGTGTCGCCTTTATTGGGGTTGATGTTATCGCTGCCCGCTGCAGGCTATTTGCCGTTGATCTGCAGTTTGGCGTTGGGTACTGCCTGTTTAAGTTTGGTCGGTGCTGTGGGTGCTGCCTTAACGGTATCGCTGCGCAAAGGCGGCCTGTTGCTATCACTGCTGGTGATGCCTCTTTATATGCCGGTGATTATTTTCGGCACGGCGACGGTGAATGCCGCCGTCGATGGACTAAATTGGCTGCCACCGCTGGCGATACTGGGTGCGCTGTTTGCCGCATCAGTGGCGCTCTGCCCGCTGGCAGCTGCTGGGGCGCTGCGCGTCACGGCCAGTAACTAATGAATATAATAGGTTTGCAGATATGAATTGGCTCTCCAACTGGCTCTCTAACAAATGGCGCTCTAACAACTGGCAGTCTAAAGAGACCTCAAGTTGGCAGTGGTTTTACCGCCTCGGCTCGCCGCGTTGGTTTTACCTGCGCAGTGGCCAGTGGCTGCCATGGTTATCTCTGGCGGCCCTGTTAGTGTTGGCCACCGGTTTGATCTGGGGCTTGGCCTTTGCTCCTGAAGATGCCAAACAGGGCAATAGCTTTAGAATTATTTATATCCATGTGCCAGCGGCATTTTTGGCTCAGTCAGGCTACTTTATTATGGCCATAGCCGGTGCCATCGGTCTGATTTGGAAGATGAAAATTTCCTTTATGGTCATGAAAGCGGCGGCGCCAATTGGTGCTGTGCTGACCTTTGTTGCGCTCTTTACCGGTGCAGTCTGGGGCAAGCCAACCTGGGGTGCTTACTGGGTTTGGGATGCTCGCATCACCTCGATGCTGATACTACTGTTTCTCTATGCCGGGGTTATGGCCCTGCAGTACGCCTATCACAGTGTCGATGCGGCGAGTAAAGCCAGCGCGATTCTGGCTCTCGTGGGGACAGTGAATATTCCGATCATCAATAAGTCTGTGGACTGGTGGTATACCTTACACCAGCCGGCGACGATCAAGCTGACTTCGGCACCGAGTATGCATATGGATATGTTTATGCCGCTGCTGGTGATGATTGTCGGTTTTTACCTGTTTTATGCGCTGGCGCTGATTCTGCACACGCGCAATGAAATTCTTCGCCGTGAGCGCAAAACCAGCTGGGTTCGCGAGCTGGTTACTGCCAAGGCAGGGGGCTGATTATGTACTTTGAAAATTTTGCAGCGCTGATCAATATGGACGGTCACGGGGTCTATGTTTGGGCGTCCGTGGCAGTGACATTGGCGGCCATGCTGTGGCTGGTCATTGCGCCTGTGATCGGTCAGCGCGGGCTGATAAAAGAAGTGAGTCGAGATATTCAGCGCCAACAGGATCGTCAGCTTGCGGCCAAAAAAACGTTTAATCATGAGGAAAGTAATTGATGCACCCACTGCGTAAACAACGTTTACAGCTCGTTATACTGCTTGTTGCAGCCGCTGCGTTAGTCATCGGCCTGGTGGTCTATATGCTCCGTGAGAATGGCAATTTCTTTTATACCCCGGCACAGATTATCTCCGGTGAAGCGCCTCAGGGTGTCTTTTTACGGGCTGGCGGTATGGTGGTTGATGGTTCGGTGCTGCGGTCGGATGACTCCCTTTGGGTGCAGTTTAAGATTAGCGATGGTGTTGACGTGCTGACCATTGAACACACCGGTATTCTTCCGGATCTATTTGCTGAAGGAGAGGCTGCGATTGCCTCCGGTAAGGTGGATGAAAATTTGGTGCTTCAGGCGACTCAGATATTGGCCAAGCACGATGAGAAGTACACGCCTCCGGAAGTCGCGGATGCAATGAATGAAGCTTACAAACAAAAGGAAGCGGCAAAGAGTGGGAGCTATAAATGATTGCTGAGTATGGCCATATGGCGCTGATTGTTGCGCTCTGTCTCTCTATAGCTCAGACGATTGTGCCTATGGTCGGTTCTTTTGCCGGTTATCGCACCTGGATGCGTCTTGGGCACTCCCTGGCGATTGGCCAGCTGGTGTTTGTGGCAATTTCTTTTGCCTGTTTGACCGCGGCATTTTTGCAGGATGATTTTTCCCTGCAATATGTGGCGAATAACTCCAATACCCTGCTGCCAACACAATTTAAGATCAGTGCGGTATGGGGAGCTCACGAGGGCTCGCTATTACTCTGGGCGCTGATACTCGCGGTTTGGTCAGCGGCGGTTGCACTGTTTAGCAGCCATCTGCCTCTGGTGCTTTCCTCGCGAGTACTGTCGATTCTCGGTGCGATCTCTGTGGGCTTTGGTCTGTTTATTCTTTTAACCTCAAACCCCTTTGCACGGATCCTGCCGTTTTCTCCCACTGAGGGCGGTGATCTCAATCCGCTGTTGCAAGACTTCGGACTGATTGTCCATCCGCCCATGTTGTATATGGGGTATGTGGGATTTTCCGTGGCCTTTGCCTTTGCTGTGGCGGCCTTGATTGGCGGCCAATTCGACAGCGCCTGGGCGCGCTGGGCGCGACCCTGGATTAATAGTGCCTGGGTATTTCTGACGATCGGCATTACCCTCGGCAGCTGGTGGGCCTACTATGAACTGGGTTGGGGCGGCTGGTGGTTTTGGGATCCGGTAGAAAATGCCTCGCTAATGCCCTGGCTGGTGGGAACCGCCCTGGTACACAGTATTTCGGTAACGGAAAAACGCGGAGCATTTCGCAGCTGGACCTTACTACTGGCTATTTTGGCCTTCTCTCTCAGTCTCTTGGGTACCTTTCTGGTGCGCTCGGGGGTGCTGACCTCAGTGCATGCCTTTGCCAATGACCCAGAGCGCGGTATTTTTATTCTCGCCTTCCTCGGCATAGTGGTAGGCAGTTCGCTGTTGCTATTTGCCCTTAGAGGCCCCGTCGTGCAGCGCCAGAAGGGTGATACTGAGGTGGTCAGTTACAGTGGTCTATCTCGAGAAATGGTGCTGTTGTTGAATAATGTGTTGCTGGTTAGTGCCATGGCGATGATTTTGATTGGCACGCTCTATCCTCTTATCGCAGATGTCTTGGATCTGGGTAAGATCTCCGTTGGCCCTCCGTACTTTAATTTCTTCTTTGTGCCTATGTCTCTGGGCCTGATGGTGGCTATGGGCTTTGCGGTGTTCTCGCGCTGGAAGAAAACCGATGCTCAGATGTTGCGTCAGAAGGGCATGGTGCCGTTTCTGATCAGCCTTAGTGGGGCATTGATTTTGCCGCTGTTTCTCGCTGAGAGCATTTCTTGGAAGAGCTATTCCATGACCGCTGTAATCACCCTTGGTGCCGCCTTATGGGTGGTGACCATGAGTCTCGAAGATCTGTGGCAGAAGTTGGATCGCGGTTCGGCTAAAGCGGGCTCGAAGGTAAAAAACATAACCAAATTGCCCGGCAGTTATTGGGGCATGCAGGTTGCCCATATAGGTATCGCGGTCTGTGCTCTCGGCGTCGGGCTAAGCTCTGTCTATGATGTGCAAAAAGATGTGCGCATGGTTCCCGGCGATCGTGTGGAAGTGGCTGGTTATGAATTTACTTTCGACAGTCTCGATTTTGTTCAGGGTCCTAACTTTGGTGCCAGTCGCGGGCAGATCAGTGCCTATAAAAATGATCGTCTGGTGGCAGTATTGTATCCGGAGAAGCGCAAGTATGAAGCGCGCAATCAGGTAATGACTGAAGCGGCGCTGGATGCGGGTCTGACTCGCGATCTCTATGTCTCTCTCGGCGAGCCGCTAAAGGGCGATGCCTGGGCTATCCGTCTGCATGTGAAGCCGTTTGTTCGCTGTATTTGGCTGGGCGGGCTGATGATTGGTCTGGGTGGTCTGTTATCAGTGATGGATAAACGCTATCGCCGTCGACGCAAGCCAAGCACTCACTCAGTACCTCAGTCCAGTGCAACAAAGGCAGCCGCGCAATGAATCGACCAACCCTGTTTATTCCCTTTGCCCTCTGTCTGGCCCTGGGCGCTTTTCTGTTTTTTAGTCTCGGCAAAGACCCTCTTGATCTGCCTTCGGCACTGGTCGGCGAACCCTTTCCAGAGTTTGCTCTCGAAGAGTTACATGAGCCCGAGCGTCAACTCAGTACCGATGATTTTGATGGGCAGGTATTGCTGGTCAATGTTTGGGCGACCTGGTGCTTTGCCTGTCGTATTGAACACCCCTGGCTAAATAGTCTGGCGGAACAGGGAGTGGCAATAGTCGGCCTCAACTACAAAGATCATCGCAAGCTGGCTCAGGACTGGCTCCGAGAGCGCGGCGATCCCTATCAGTTTTCGATCTTTGACCCCCGCGGCGTTCTGGGTATTGATCTGGGTGTTTACGGCGCGCCGGAAACCTATCTGGTTGATGCCGAGGGCATTATTCGTCACCGCCGGGTCGGTGTAGTCGATGAGCGGGTGTGGAATGAAGAGTTTCGCGACCTTTATCAGCAGTTAATGGACGATGCCAATGCCGAGTAATTTACTGTCGGGTTGGGGATGGTTAAAGCAAATCGGCTTATTATTACTGCTACTGTCTAGTGCCGCCATGGCAGTCGAGGATGTGGTCAGCTTCTCCGATGAGTCCCTGCGTCCAAGGTATCAGCAACTGCTTGAAGAGCTGCGCTGCCCCAAGTGTCAAAATCAAAATCTTGCCGATTCCAACTCAGCTATCTCCCAAGATCTGCGCGCCGAAGTACAGCGTTTGCTGGAGCAGCAGTTGACTGATGCTGAAATCAAAGAATATCTCAAAAATCGCTACTCAGAATTTATTCTCTACCGCCCGGAAGTGAACCGCGCCACTTGGTTTTTATGGGCTGCGCCGGTGCTGCTAGTCCTGCTCGGTGTATCGATTGTGCTGCGTCTATCCCGGCGCAAGCAATCCAGCGATCCTGAGGCAGCGGTTAAAAGTGTGCGCAGTGTTGACCAGCAGCAGCGTCTCGATGAGTTGTTGAATAGCCATAAACGAGGATCTGAATAATGAGTCTTGGGCTCGTCACAACGCTATTACTTTTAGGGGCTGCGCTGTTTGTTGTGCTGCCGTTTTACAACGCTAGAAGCCGAGAGGTGGATGCGGATACAGATGCCTCCCATATCGCTGAACAGGCCAATATCGATGTCTTTCGCGATCAACAGCTGCAGTACCAGCAGCAGCTTGAGCGGGGTGAAATCAGTGCCGAGCAACAGGCTCAAATGTTGGCTGAAGCCGAGCAGTTATTATTAAACAATACCGCGGCGACAGAGCAGCAAGCTGCTCTCAATAGTAAAGCCCAGGGTATCTGGTTACTGCCGGTTTTGATTGTGACCATTTCACTGGCGAACATAGAAATCTATCGCAGTCTCGGCTCTGGGATTGATCAGCAGATTGCCGAGAACCTGGCTCAACGCCTTGTTGATCAGCAGTCGCAAATGACGCCAGAGCTGATTGCCAGGATCGCAGAGCGGGTGAAACAGCGTCCGGATAATCTCTACTACTGGACTATTTTGGCTGAGGACGCGGTTGGTGGCGGCAAGATGCAGGCCGCGTCAGATTATTTTGCCGAGGCAATCCGCGTTCAGCCCAAGGAACCCTATCTCTTGGGCCAGTATGCCCAGGCGTTATTTTTTGTCGATGGCAACCGTTTTACCGATCCGGTCATTGCCGCGGTGGATGCTGCCTATGGCGCTGACCCCCAGAATCAGACAGTACTGGGTCTCAAAGGTATTCAAGCTTTTCAGGAGGCGGATTATCTCCGTGCTATCAACTACTGGCAGGGCGCGGCTCGCGGCTTGAATCCAGCGGGTGATAGCTGGAAAGCACTGCAGGGCGGTATTCAGCAGGCCCGTGAGTTGGGCGGTATTCAACCAGCTGCGGTGGACCCTGTTGTTGTGCGCATCAACCTCAGTCTCGATCCAAGCATTCAGTTTGCCCCAGATCAGCAGGTCTTTGTCGCCATTATTGAAGCCGGTGGCTCACCCATGCCCCTGGCGGCGCGCAAACTGGTTGCCAGTGAATTGCCCCTCGAGCTGGTGCTTAGTGACAGCGATGCCCTGGTGGCCGGTCGCAGCCTCGCCGATGTCGCCCAGATCAAGATCGTGGCACGGCTCTCCAGCAGTGGCAGTGCCACACCCCAGGTGGGTGATTGGCAGGTGATTAGCGATGCGCTGGCAAGCGATTCCGCGGCGCTTAATCTCTCTCTGGTGATTGCCTCACCTTTCAGTCCCTAAGCTTATTTCTAAGCGCCATTCAGCCATTGCCTATTTGATGTCAGTGGCCTGTTATTTCTGTTTTGTGTCAGTGCCTGAACGTGTAGAATGGCAAACAATTGCAGGCAGGCATCGCGGGTAACCAGCGGGTTATCATTCCGCTTTGATTGCGTGATTTTCGTTAAGCATTTTTTAAACGAATTTTCACATGACTTATTACACAAAAGACTGACTACCTATGCGGCTTAAATCGATAAAACTGGCTGGATTTAAATCCTTCGTTGATCCGACATCAGTCCATTTTCCGAGTAATCTCTGTGCCGTCGTCGGTCCCAATGGCTGCGGCAAGTCGAACATTATCGATGCCGTTCGCTGGGTAATGGGTGAGAGCTCGGCGAAGAATTTGCGCGGCGAGTCGATGACCGATGTTATCTTTAATGGCTCTGGTGGCCGCAAGCCGGTTGGCCAAGCCTCGATTGAACTGATCTTTGATAACTCCGAAGGGCGAATAGTCGGTGAATATGCCTCTTATTCAGAGATCGGCATCAAGCGCAAAGTCACCCGCGACGGTCAATCCAACTATTATTTAAATGGCAGCAAATGTCGCCGCCGTGATATCACCGATATTTTCCTCGGCACCGGTCTTGGGCCACGCAGTTACGCGATTATTGAACAGGGTATGATTTCCCGGCTAATTGAAGCGCGTCCTGAAGAACTGCGCGTCTATATTGAAGAAGCTGCAGGCATTTCGAAATACAAAGAGCGTCGTCGGGACACGGAAAACCGTATTCGCCGCACCATGGAAAACCTTGAGCGTCTTACCGATATTCGCGATGAGCTGGGTCGCCAGTTAAATCGCCTTGAGCGTCAGGCCAAAGCCGCGGAAAAATATTCTGAGTACAAAAAAGAAGAGCGTCAATTCTCTGCTGAATTACTCGCCCTAAAATGGCGTGGTTACAATGTTTCGGCCACAGCGCAAAAGCACAAAATCGGCGAGCTGGAAATCGAGCGCGAGCGCATTGTCACCGAGCGCATCGGCTGCGATACCTCCATCGAAAAATTACGCACCCAGTCCACCGATCTAAACGATACTTTTAATGAGGTGCAGGCGCGCTTCTATAAAGTCGGCGGCGATGTCGCGCGTATCGAGCAGGCTATCGAACACGCCCAACAGCGTGCCTCAGAGCTGCACAAAGATCTCGAACAGACCGAACGCAACTTCACCGAATCCGAACAGCACCTCAATGCCGATGTGCAAAAAGCCACAGGCTGGCAGGCGGAATTTGATCAGCTGGCACCGGCTCTGGAGTTGGCTCGCGAATCCGAAACTGTCTCAACGGAAACCCTACAGGCTGCCGAAGAGTCCATGCAGCAGTGGCAGCAAGCCTGGGATGAATTTAATCAGAGCTCTGCGGCACCGCGCCAGCAAGCCGAAGTACAGCAGTCCCGCATCCAGCATCTGGAACAGCTGATGCGCCGCCTTAGCGAGCGCCATGAAAATCTAGCTACTGAAGCCAGCAGCTACTTAGCCAGTCCGGCCGAAGAAGAGATGGCACTGATTCAAGAGCAGCTTAGCGACGCCGAACAGGCCCGCGAGAGCATCGAAACACAGCGCCTGGAAAACAGTGCACAGATTGAAACCGCCCGCAGCAGCGTCACGCAGTTCAGTACTGAACTGGATCAGGCCCGCAGCCAGCAGCAGAGCCTAAATGGTCGCCGCGCGTCTCTCGAAGCATTACAGCAGGCCGCGATGGGCGATGATGCGGAGAAAAAATGGCTCGATTCAAAAGGTCTGGGTTCCAACCCGCGCCTAGTGGATTCGGTTAAGCCGGACGATGGCTGGGAAGTGGCCGCCGAAACCGTGCTGGGCAGTTATTTACAAGCCGTGGCAGTTGACGATGTAGTGGCCAATATTGGCCTGCTGGATGATTTTAAAAAGGGCGAACTACTGCTGATTGGCAAAACCGGTCAAGCGGCCGCCAGTGGCAACAAAGCCAAGTTACTCAGCGATCTGGTTAGCGGCGATGCCGTCCAGGGTCTGCTGGGCAATATTTACGCGGCTGAAACACTGGCTGAAGCGGTTGCACTGCAGCCATCCTTGTCGGCGATTGAATCGGTTGTGACCCGCGAAGGTATCTGGCTGGGTAATAACTGGTTGCGAGTCGCTCGGGACAAAGATGCCACAGCGGGCGTGCTCAAGCGAAAGCAGGAATTACTTAGCATTGGTGAGCAGAAACAGGCTCTAGATACACAGATTGATAGGTTGGAAACCCAGCGCCAGAGTAATGAGAATAAGCTCCAGCAGCTCGAAGCCCAGCGTCAGGAAATTGCTGGCAGCGTTGCCCAGCAGCAGAGCACCTATGCCGACCTGCGCTCCAAACTCAGTGGCTTCCAAGTCCAGATTGAACAGCTTAAGGCACGTAAAGAACGCGCCGATAAAGAACTCGCCGAAGTCCATCAGCAACAACAGCTGGAGCAGGAAAATTTAGCCGAAGCACGGCAGTTGCTGCAGCAGTCCATCGAAAAGATGGAGGCGGATACCGAGCGTCGCGAGACATTGGTGGAGCAGCGTGAAGGTTTCCGTGAGCATCTGGATACCAGCCGCCAAAAAGCTCGCCAAGATCGCGATCAGCGCCATGATCTGGCGGTGCGCGAAGGCTCATTGAGCACTCAGCTGAGCTCTATTCTCGAAGGCATTGAACGGCTTAAAGTCCAGGTGGCAAGACTCCAAGAGCGCCGCATTCAGTTGCGCGAAGCCTTTGATATCAAAGACGATCCATCGGACAGGTACCAACTTGAGCTGGAAGAGAAGCTTGAGTTGCGTCTCACCATTGAAGGCGAGCTGAATACCGCTCGCACAGAAATGGAAGAGGTTGATCACGAAATGCGCAAGCAAGAAAAGCAGCGCAGCGAGCGGGAAGAGCAGTTGCAAGAGGTGAGTGGCCGCTTGGAAACTCAGCGTATTGCCGCCCAAGAGATCACTACTCTGAGCCGCACTATTGAAGAGCAGATCGTCGAGAAGAATGGTGATCTCGACGATCTGCTGGAAAATCTTGCCGAAGATGCCGAAATGGTGGATTGGGAAGAGCAGCTACAGTTGATTGGCAATCGTATTAATCGTCTTGGGCCGATCAACCTGGCCGCCATCGACGAGTATAAAATCGAGTCCGAGCGCAAAGATTATCTGGATACCCAAAACGCGGAACTCGAAGAAGCCATGGAGACCCTGAGAACGGCGATCCAAAAGATTGATCGAGAAACGCGCACACGCTTTAAAGAGACCTTTGAATTGGTCAATAAGAATATCCAAGAGCTGTTTCCGAAACTCTTTGGTGGTGGCCATGCCTACCTTGAGTTGACCGGCGACGACTTACTGGATACCGGCGTTACCCTGATGGCGCGACCACCGGGTAAAAAGAATGCCTCGATCCAGCTGCTCTCTGGTGGCGAAAAAGCGCTGACTGCCATTGCCATGGTATTTGCTATATTCCGATTGAATCCAGCGCCATTTTGTATGCTTGACGAAGTGGACGCACCCTTGGATGATGCCAATGTGGGGCGTTATGCGGCTATGGTTAAAGAGATGTCGGACCAGGTGCAGTTTATCTTTATTACCCACAATAAGATTTCAATGGAAGCGGCCAATCAGTTGATGGGTGTGACCATGCACGAACCTGGCGTCTCGCGCTTAGTCAGTGTTGACGTCAATCAGGCCGCCGAACTGGCAGATGCCTGATAGTAGATTGAATGTGAATGTGAAAGCGAAAACGAAAGACTAAAGATTGAATGGAGTTGTGCGCTGGGCGGATTAATCCCTGAAAAGTGATTTCCCGGCATAAAAATTTGATACATTTTGAGTGACCGTCTGTATGGATGTAATTGGCCCAAGAGAAGTTTTAATCGCCGTAGGCTTACTGGTTTTGGTGGCAGTGATCTTGGATGGTGCGCGGCGGATAAAGCAGCATCGCTATGAAAATCTTCATATGTCGTCGCGCAAATTGCAGAAAAACTCACGCCCCGGCGAAGCCGACGACCCTTTAAACGACAGTCAGTTTCCCTCTGGTGGCTCGCGCATTGTCGGTATCCGCGACGAAAAAGATATTCTCCAGGTCGAAGAAAATTTGCGCCGCGCGCTGGCCAATAAACCTGATTTTGGTGCGAAAAAGCCCCAGCAGGAACAGTTTGAACTGGACGAGCAATCCACCGCCAGAGCCAGAAACACCTCCAAGCCCGCTACGTCTAAAGCCCCTGCTCCCAAGCCTTCTAGTCGAGCAGAACCAGCGCCAGCAAAAGTTGCCCCGGTGCAGCAGCAGATATTAGTTATGCACCTGATGGCCCCCAAAGATCAGTTACTCAATGGCCAGCAGCTTCAAGAGGCGGCATTAAGTGTCGGCCTGCGTTACGGCGAGTCAAAAATATTTCAGCGTCACCTCAGTGAAGAGGGTTCCGGAGAAGTACTGTTTAGTATGGCCAATCTGGTCAATCCCGGCACCTTCGATCTAAAGACCATCGAGCAGATGACGACTCCCGGTGTGACCCTCTTTATGGCCCTGGACGATATAGACGATCCGGTCTCGGCCTTCGATATTATGATTCAGTCAGTGGACAGCATGGCCGCCGCCCTGAGTCTCATTGTACTCGACGAAACCCGCAGCTCGATGACAGGTCAGACCATCGATCATTATCGACAGCGCGCCCGCGATGTCGCTTTTCGCCGCAGTCACGGTCGGTGACCTAAAGGATAGTTAAATGGCAAAAATTCTCGAGCAGGTTCGCGTAGAGTATGAACAGCTCAAGGATGAGTTAAACCAGCACAACCATCGCTACTATGTACTTGACGAGCCCACTGTTCCCGACAGTGAATACGATCGCAGTATGCGCCGGCTTCAGGAAATAGAGCAGCAACATCCCGAATTACTCAGTGACGACTCCCCCAGCCAGCGCGTCGGTGGTGCAGCCTTGCCGTCGTTTTCGCAGGTCAGTCACGATGTCCCCATGCTCTCTCTGGATAACGCCTTTAATGAAGAAGAGCTGGAAGCCTTTGATCGGCGGATTAGCGATCGGCTTAACTACAAAGATGATCAGCAGATTGACTATATCTGTGAACCCAAGCTCGACGGTGTTGCCGTCAGTCTGCTCTATCGCGATGGCCTATTGGTCCGCGGTGCCACCCGTGGCGATGGCAAAGTGGGTGAAGATATCACCGCCAATGTGCGCACGATTAATAGTATCCCGCTTAAATTAAATGGCACAGGTATCCCTGAACTACTCGAAGTGCGCGGTGAAATCTATCTGCCCCGTGGCGGCTTTGACAAGATCAATGCTGCGGCAATCGCCAAGGGTGACAAGGCCTTTGTCAATCCGCGCAATGCCGCTGCCGGCAGTCTGCGTCAGCTGGATTCAAAAATTACCGCCGGTCGACCCCTGGAAATGTGTGCCTACAGTGTCGGCCAATTTAAAGGCGGTGAAACCCCCGATAGCCATCTCAATATGCTCAATGCATTGGGTCACTGGGGCTTTAAAATTAATACCTATGTGGAAGCGGTGCAGGGCATTGCCGCCTGTGAAGCCTATTACGAGCGTATGGAAAAACGCCGGGATAAGCTCGGCTACGATATTGATGGCATTGTCTACAAGGTCAATGACTTGGCACTGCAACAGCGATTGGGTTTTGTTGCCAAAGCCCCGCGCTGGGCCATTGCCCGCAAGTTTCCCGCCCAGGAAGAGATGACTCAGCTACTGGATGTAGAGTTTCAAGTGGGCCGCACTGGCGCACTGACTCCGGTTGCCCGTCTGGCACCGGTATTTGTTGGCGGTGTCACTGTGAGCAATGCGACCCTACACAATGGCGATGAAATTGCCCGTCTTGGCATCTGTATTGGCGACACTGTGATTATTCGTCGCGCTGGCGATGTTATCCCCAAGGTTGCCGCGGTGGTCTTAGATCGACGTCCAGCCGATGCTAAGCCGATTATTTTTCCCGAAAATTGCCCGGTGTGCCAGTCATCGGTCAGGCGTGTAGAGGGGGAGGCGGTAGCCCGCTGTTCCGGTGGCCTGTTTTGTGGCGCCCAGAGCAAGGAAGCGATTAAACATTTTGCCTCGCGCAAAGCCATGGATATAGATGGCCTCGGTGACAAGCTGGTTGAGTTGTTAGTGGATCGCGGGCTGATTTATTCTCCCGCCGATCTCTATGAACTGACGGCTAAAAAGATAGCTGACCTCGAGCGTATGGGCGAGAAATCGGCACAAAATTTAATTGATTCTATTGCCGTGAGCCGCCAGACCACATTGGGTAAATTTCTCTTTGCTCTGGGTATTCGCGAAGTGGGGGAGGCCACTGGGCAAACCCTGGCGCGGAATTTTGGCTCCCTCGAAGCGATTATCGAAGCGGACCAAGATGTACTGCTAGAGGTGGATGATATTGGCCCAGTGGTGGCCTATTATATTCGCGACTTTTTCCGCAACCCGGATAATCTGTCTATTATCAATGCATTGCGTGAGTCCGGTGTCAGTTGGTACGATATAGATATCAGCGCCCAGGATTCTCAGCCGCTAAAAGGCCAGACCTGGGTACTGACGGGCGGCATGGAAATAATGAGCCGCGCCGAGGCCAAAGATCGGCTGCAGGAACTCGGTGCCAAGGTAGCCGGCAGTGTTTCGGCAAAGACCTCTCAGGTGGTAGCTGGGCCCGGAGCAGGTTCCAAGCTGACCAAGGCTCAGTCACTGGATATTCCAGTATTTGATGAACAGCAGTTCTTGGCTTTTTTAGAAGGCCATAAATAACAGTATTAAAGTGGTAATAGTGATTTAAGGAGATAGAGATGAACATAGATGTTCGCAGTGAATCAGTGGTCTACGGCTGTATTAAAAATATTGCCAGCGAAGAGCTTATTCAGCAGCGCCGCAGCAACCGCGATGCCATGCAGGCACTGCCCTCGGCTGAGACCTGGAGTCTGGTTAATCGGGAGATGTTTTCACTTACCGAACCCGGTGCCACGGATCTGACATTGGCCACCGAAGTGGTGCACTTTGGTGCCTCTTATCAGGGTGTTGAACACGAGTGGACCTATTGGCTTGAACAGTTTGAGTCGCTGCTGCGTAAGATTTACTGGGTCAGCGCCACAGTGCATTTAGAAACCGAGATGTCTGGGCTGCACAGTTTTGTTTTTGCCAACGATGGTTTCTGTCATGAGCCGCAGCGATCGGATATTCAGATCCGCTGCGAGTGGGTTAAAGACACTGCCTAAAACGCCGTTAGTAGGTTACCGAACTAAAAAATTAATTAAAAGAATTATTGAGAGAGGCACAACCTTTGAAGGCAACGGCAAAAAAAGTAATCAGGCAGCGTTCGGCTTGGCTGGCGTCTATGTTTGGCTGCGCGGCCTTCCTGCTGATGGCGGTGAAACTCTACAATGTTTCTTTGAATAGCCTGGCATCTAATCTGGTGATTGTACTGTTTATGCTGGCAGTGATTGTCGGTGCAGCTGCGGCCCTTGGTTGGGCTATAGCTCGCCTTAGAATGCGTCGTAAATAATTGTCCACTCCAGCCTCTTCAACTCAAACTTTCTCCTTTCGTCATTATCTCGCGACCATAGGCGCCAGCAATCTGGCCATGGGCCTCCATGCGGTGCTCTATCCCTGGCTGGTTGTCGGTGTACTGAATGAATCGCCCAGTCGTCTGGGTCTGGCTCAGTTAGCGGTACTGCTGCCCAACCTACTGTTTATTCTTCCCGGTGGAGTGATCTCTGATCGCCGTCATCGCGGCAGCTGGCTGTCACAGCTCTATATGCTCTACACCTTGCCGATCGCGCTGCTGCTCGGAGCGATTATCTACGATCAGCTGACTTTTACGGTATTGATACTCTTTGGTATGGTTTTTGGTACGGTTTCGGCTTTTGTACAGCCAGCTCGAGAGAGTCTGCTCGGTTATGCCTCCCAGACACTGATGCACCAGGCCGTGGCCAAAGTGGTGATGATTCAGTTTATTGCCCAGGGCATTGGCTTTGCCATTGCGGGTCAATTGGAAGGCTTGGGGCTGGCAGTGATGTTGGTTTTACAGCTGCTGATGTTTTTAGCTAGCTCAGTGCTGATCAAACGCAGTCATCCGGAGATGGCGCCTGCAGAGCCTTTAACTGGAGAGCCCTTAGCTGGTGAAGAGCCTTTAACTAGTGGTGAAGAGCCCTCAGCGGATGAAACCCTGTCCACTGAGCCCATGGATAAACTGGCGCCGCGCGAAAGTTTAAGCGAATTGCGTGCTGGCTTTGC
>CAXAFJ010000009.1:0-49926 GCA_963968025.1 uncultured Pseudomonadales bacterium
GTGGCCTTGAGATTAAAACCCAAGGTGATCAGGTCTTGTCTATTAAGGGTGATAAAAATGACCCTTTCAGTCGAGGCTATATTTGCCCCAAGGGTACCGCGATGCAAGATATCTACACCGATCCCGATCGTCTGCGTATGCCGGTTAAAAAACACGGCGATAGCTGGGTCGAGATCAGCTGGGAAGAGGCCTTTAATACTGTTGCGGAAAAATTGACAGCGGTGCAAGACCAGCACGGTGCTGACTCCGTGGCCTTCTACGCCGGCAACCCCAATGTGCACAATTACGGCAGCATGACCCACGCCAGTGTGTTGCGCAAAGCGGTGCAAACCAAGACCCACTTTTCCGCTACTAGCCTCGATCAGTTGCCACACCATCTAACGTCATTAAGTCTGTTTGGGCATCAGTCGCTGATCCCTGTGCCAGATATTGACCACACCAATTACATGCTGATTATTGGTGGTAATCCTCTGGCCTCTAATGGCAGCATTATGACTGTACCCAATGTGCCGAAGCGCCTGAAGGCGATTCAGCAGCGCGGTGGCCGTTTTGTGGTGATCGATCCTCGACGCACAGAAACTGCCGAAATTGCCGACCAACATTTATTTATCCGCCCGGGCACAGATGCCTTCTTATTGATGGCCATGCTCAATACCCTGTTTGCGGAGAATCTGGTTCACACCGGCCACCTTACCGACTTGCTGGTTGGCATCGATGAGGTGCGCAGTGCCTGTGAGTCGTTTACACCAGCGTTAGCCGAACAGCGAACCGGTGTTGCCGCTGAGCAGATTCGTCAGCTGGCGCGCGATATGGCCAATATAGAGGGCGCTGTCTGCTACGGCCGCATGGGCGTCTCGGTGCAGGTCTATGGCACGCTGTGTCAGTGGGCTATTCATATGATTAATATCCTCACCCATTCTCTGGATGTGCGCGGCGGCATGATGGCGTCGTCACCGGCCTTTGGCTTTATTAAGCCGGGGGAGTCTGGGGCAGGGCACTTTGCTGCCTTCCACAGTCGTGTCAGTGGGCTACCGGAGTTTGCCGGGGAATTACCTGCCACGGTTATGGCTGAAGAGATGCTGACCGAGGGTGAAGGTCAGATTCGGGCGTTGGTGTCTATCGCCGGCAACCCGGTGCTGTCTGCGCCAAATGGTCAGCAAATTGATCGCGCCCTTGATGGCTTAGACTTTATGGTCAGCCTCGATTTCTATATTAATGAAACCACTCAGCACGCGGATATTATTTTGCCGCCCACCAGTGCCTTGGAACATGATCACTACGATATTGCCTTTCACCGTTTGGCGGTGCACAACACGGCGCGCTTTAATGAGCCTGTGTTTGAGCCCGCTCCGGGCACATTGCACGATTGGGAAATTTTTAATGGGTTGGGGCAGGCGATTGCTGCCCACAAAGGTATAGAGGTTAAGTCACTGCCATCCCCGGATAAGATGGTTGATATGGGTATTCAGCGTGGGCCTTACGGCGCTGCCGCTGGTCATGAGTTAGAGCTGACTTTGGATAAAATTAAGCAGCATCCCCATGGTTTGGATATTGGCCCATTAGCTCCTAGCTTGCCCGAGCGTCTCTGCACCAGTGATGGCAAAATAACGCTGGTAGCAGACTATATAAGCAAAGATCTCAAGCGCCTTGGCGCGGATACAGCAATGACAGAAGCCGATGAGTTGCTGCTTATTGGTCGTCGTCATATTCGCAGCAACAACTCTTGGCTGCATAACTCGCATCGCTTGGTCAAGGGTAAGCCGCGCTGGCAGTTGCTGATGCACCCAGAGGATTTAGCGACTCGCAACTTGGAAGATCAATCACAGGTGCGTATCGAATCTCGGGTTGGTTCTGTGGAAACCCAGGTCGTGGCCAGTGACGACGTCATGCGCGGTGTGGTGAGTCTGCCCCATGGCTGGGGGCATAAGCGGGCAGGGGTGAGCATGACCATCGCTGCGGCCCAGAAAGGAGTCAGCTGTAATGACCTCACCGACGATAAGCTTATTGATGAAATAAGTGGCAACGCGGCCTTAAATGGCGTGCCGGTTAGAATTTACGGGGTTCAGTAGTGACCGATCAAATTAGAGTCTTCAAAGACGCCACCGCGATTATTACCGGCGGTGCCTCAGGCATTGGCCGCACTATGGCCTTGGAGTTGGTCAGCCGCGGCTGCACGGTTGTCTTGGCCGATCGACAGATATCCCTAGCGGAAGAGCTGGCGGCGAGCATTGTTGCCGATGGCGGCAAGGCCTGGGCCCGAGAGCTGAATGTCTGCGACTACCCAGCCTATCAGGCACTGGTGGATGAGACTGTGGCCAAGACTGGGCGTCTTGATTATCTGTTTAATAATGCCGGTATTGCGGTTGGCGGTATGACCCATGAGCTAGAGGTCAGCGACTGGGATATGAGCCTCGACGTCAATATTCGCGGTGTCACCAATGGCGTGCAGGCCTGTTATAAGTTGATGGTTGAGCAGGGCTTTGGCCATATAGTGAATACTGCCTCAATGGCGGGTCTGATTCCATCGACCAACGCCGTGCCCTACAGCACCAGTAAGTTTGCCGTGGTTGGACTGTCTCAGGCGCTGCGAATCGAAGCGGAGTATCGCGGTGTGCGGGTGAGTTCACTCTGTCCTGGCGCTATCCAAACGCCCATTTTGACCGGTGGCGAATTCGGCAGGCTGGGTTCAGGAATCACCAAAAAGCAGGTGACCAAATTTTGGTCTGCCTTTAAGCCGATGCCAGCAGATGAGTTTGCTCGCGAGGCCATAGATAAAGTGGCGAAGAATCCGGCCTTGATCATTGTGCCTGGCAACTGGGCTCGGGCTTACCTAACCTTCCGTTTGCTACCCAGCCTTTGGTACAGGTGGTCGAAGAAAGGTATGGCTAGATCCATGCATATTTTTAAGCAAAAATAACCCTCCTGCTCCTGAGATTCTGGGGCAAAGTTATCGGCTTAGAATCTCACCGTTAACCACAGCTGACAATTTAAGTTGACAGTGGAATCTGTCGCTCTATCATTGGCCGATCTGACTGACATTGATGGAGTTTTGGCTATGGCAGCCTCGCAGGACAATACAATCCGTAATAACTGGACGCGCGAAGATGTTTTGGCGCTCTTTAATCAGCCGTTTAATGATCTGCTGTTTGATGCTCAGGTGATGCATCGTCGCCATTTCAATCCCAATCAGGTGCAGCTGAGTACTCTGCTGTCGATCAAAACCGGCGCCTGTCCTGAAGACTGTAAATACTGTCCTCAGAGTGCTCGCTATGACACCGGTCTGGAAAAAGAAAAGCTGCTGGAAATAGAGGCGGTGATTGAGGCGGCGAAAGCGGCCAAGGCCAGTGGTTCCAGCCGTTTTTGTATGGGTGCTGCTTGGCGCTCTCCCCATGATCGAGATATTCCAAAAGTCGCCCATATGATTCAGGAAGTGAAGGCCTTGGGTCTGGAAACCTGCATGACGCTGGGTATGCTCAGCGAAGAGCAGTCGGAGAAACTGGCCAGTGCCGGTCTCGATTATTACAACCACAATCTCGATACATCAAAAGAGTTCTACGGTGAAGTGATCACCACCAGAACCTATCAGGATCGTCTCAATACTCTGGCTAATGTGCGCAACTCGGGTATGAAAGTCTGCGCTGGTGGCATTGTTGGCATGGGTGAAAAGCAGCAGGATCGCGCCGGGCTGTTGATGGAGCTGGCGAATTTGCCGCGCCATCCGGAATCTGTGCCGATCAATATGTTGGTTAAGGTGGCGGGAACGCCTATGGCCGATCAAGCGGATTTGGATCCCTTTGAGTTTATTCGCACGATCGCCGTGGCTCGTTTGATGATGCCTAAATCCTATGTGCGTCTGTCGGCTGGCCGTGAAGATATGAACGAACAGATGCAGTCCATGGCCTTTATGGCCGGCGCCAATTCGATTTTCTATTGTGAGAAATTGCTCACCACACCGAACCCCAAAGCCAACACCGATATGCAGTTGTTTGAGCGTCTGGGTATTTCTCCTGAGCCCTTTCATGTGGATAAAAGCAACGACGAGCAGGAAGCTGAGTTACACCAAACTCTTTCAGACGTTAAGACTGATTCTCAGTTTTACCGCGCGGGTTAGTTCCCTCAATGAACTCTATGGACGCCAGGCTTCAGGCGCAGTTAAATCTGCGTCGCGAAGAGCATCTCTATCGCACGCGTCTCAATGTCGCCTCGGGCTGTTCATCGACTCTGTCGGTTGAGGGCCGGTCGTTAATTAATTTTTGCAGCAATGATTATCTTGGCCTTGCTGGCCATGCCGATATTAGTCTGGCGCTCAAGCAGGCGGCGGACCTATATGGCACCGGCAGCGGCGCGTCCCATCTGGTTAGCGGTCATTCTGTGGTTCATTGTGAGCTTGAAGAACGGCTGGCTGAGTATACTGGCCGCCCGAGGGCGCTATTATTTTCTACCGGTTATATGGCCAATATTGGGGCGATTAACGCCTTGATTGGACGCCGTGACCTGATCCTCCAAGATCAGCTTAATCATGCTTCGTTACTCGATGGCGGGCGTCTTTCCCAAGCGGATTTTAAGCGCTACAAACATGTTGATATGGCCAGCCTTGAGCAGCGTCTCGAGCAGTCCAGTGCTGAACGCAAGCTAATTGTCAGCGACGGTGTCTTCAGTATGGATGGCAATCTGGCTCCGTTGCGCGAGATCAGTAGCTTGGCGAAAAAACACAGTGCCTGGCTGATGGTCGATGATGCCCATGGTGTTGGTGTGCTCGGTCAGCAGGGCGGTGGCTTGGTGGAAGAACTCAATATGTCTGTCGAACAGGTACCTGTTTTGGTCGGCACGCTAGGCAAAAGCTTTGGTACCTTCGGCGCTTTTGTCGCCGGTAGCGAGGCGCTGATCGAAACTCTGATTCAATTTTCACGCAGCTATATATACACCACGGCACTGCCGCCGGCGATTGCGGCGGCAACCCTTGCCAGCTTAAAAATTGTCCGTGAAGAAACCTGGCGTCGCGATAAACTAGGGCAGCTAGTGGCACGTTTTCGCCGTGGCGCCAAGCAGATCGGCCTGCAGTTGGCGGAGTCGAATACCCCTATACAGCCAGTGTTAATTAATAGCGATGAAAAGGTTATACAGGTGGGCCAACAGCTGCGTGCCGCAGGCTTTTTGGTGGGAGCCATTCGTCCGCCCACTGTGCCTGTGGGTACTGGCCGATTGCGGATCACCTTTTCCGCGAACCACAACGAAGAGCAAGTGGACCAACTAGTCGCTGCTCTGGATAGCCTTAATCTTGTGGCTGCAGACTGATGAATGCCTTTGTAACATCACCGACGGCGCCTCCTGAGAGCTGCGCCTTAATAAACTATCCCTGCACTGGCCTGCGTCTTTATGCGCAGCCTTTGGTGTTGATTCACGGTTGGGGAATGGATAGCCAGATCTGGGCTCAGTTACCGCGGCAGTTGAGCCAGTTTGCCGATGTGATTACCTTGGACCTGCCGGGCTTTGCCCAGTCTCCGGTGCTGGCAAGTTATTCTGAGACTGATCTGCATCAGTGGATGGCCCAGCTCCTGCCAGAATGTTGTTATCTGATAGGTCTGTCCCTCGGTGGAATGCTCTGCAGTGGTTTTGCTGCGCGCTATCCACAGCGTGTGGCAGGCTTAATGACGCTTTCGAGTAATATTTATTTTGTCGCTACTGAGTCCAATTCAGCGGCCTTGGATAATCAGCAATACCTCGGATTTCTTGAAGCCTATAACGATGATCCACAGAACTGTTTAAAACGCTTTGCCGGTTTGCAGGCTCAGGGTGATCAGCAGCAGCGACAGTTGATACGACAGTTGCGCGCTATGCCGGTTGCCCTCGACAGTAACAGTGGTGCTCAGTTGCTGAAACTGCTTGGGGCGATTGATAATCAGCTGTCACTGAGCCAACTGCATTGTCCAACACTGGCCATATTGGGTGAGGCTGATGCCTTGGTACCAAGCGCTAGCGCGGATCGGATTGCCAGTCTCAATAGCAAGATAGAGATCGCTATTATTGAAGGTGCAGGCCATCTGCCGCATCTCAGTCAGCCAAGCATTATTCTCGAGCAGATCAAACGCTTTCTCGAGCATCAACTCTACGCACTGGATAAGGCGAAGGTCGCAGACTCTTTTGGCCGGGCGGCGCATAAATATGATCGTGCGGCCCTGTTACAACACCAGGTGGGTGAAGAACTGATTACCGGTTTGGCGGCAAACTCCGAGCTTAAAAAGCTGATCGATCTGGGCTGCGGGACCGGTTATCACTGGGGACATTTGCAGGCCCAATTTCCCAGTGCTCAGGTCACCGGTGTGGATCTCTCTCCGGCAATGCTTGCCTATGCAGCCAGTCGGCACCCAGAGGGTCATTGGCTCTGTGGTGATGCCGAGCATCTGCCTCTAGAAGACCAGTCTCAAGAGCTTATATTCTCAAACTTCGCACTGCAGTGGTGCAGTGATTTGCCACGTCTCTGCGGCGAACTTTTACGCGTGCTTAGGCCCGGCGGCCAGCTCTGTTTTGCAGTGCCTGGGCCACAGACATTATCTGAACTGCGCGATGCCTGGCAGCAGGTTGATAAAGAGGTTCATGTGAACCGTTTTTACAGTCTTGCCGATTGGCAGTCTGCCCTTGAACAGGCAGGTTTTAATCAGATTGAATTGCGCAGCGACAATCAGACCCAACAACACAGCACGGTGCGCGAACTATTGATGGAATTAAAAAATGTCGGCGCGCACAATAACAATGCCGGCAAGCAGAATACCCTGACCGGCAAGCAGCATTTGCAGGCGCTCTATGGCGCCTACGAAAATTACAGACAGGCCGATGGGACCATTCCGGCGACCTGGGAAATCATCCGCGTCCGCGCGATTGCATAAATAGTATCGATAGTATGGATAGTATGGATAGTATCGATCGCACAACAGCAAGGTAGATTAAGACGCATGGCAAAACAGTGGTTATTTATTACCGGCACGGATACGGATGTGGGCAAAACGGTAGTTGCCTGTGGCTTTTTGGCGGCGGCCAATCAGCAGGGTCTGCGCACTGTTGCGATAAAGCCTGTGGCCGCTGGCTGTGAAGTCACCGAGCAGGGCATGACTAACGACGATGCACTGCAATTACAGGCTGCGGCCAGTCATAAGCTGTCTTATCAACAGATCAATCCAGTGGCCCTAGAGCCAGCGATTGCGCCCCATATAGCCGCCGCCGAGGCGGGTGTGCGATTGTCCGCCTCCCGCTTGGTGGGTTATTGTCGCGGCGTTTCCCTGATGCCGGTGGATATGGTGGTGATTGAAGGCGCTGGCGGCTGGCGAGTGCCGATTAATTCACGGGAAACCCTAGCCGATGTGGCCCGCGAGCTTAATTGCGCCGTAATAATAGTGGTCGGTATGCGCCTTGGCTGTATCAATCATGCGCTGCTGACAATGGAAGCGATCCGTCGCGACGGATTGCAGATTGCCGGTTGGGTAGCGAATATTCTCGATCCAGAGATGCCGCGCTTACAGGCAAATATTGATACACTGAAGCAATGCATTAACGAGCCCTGTTTGGGCACTGTGCCGAGACTGGATGATCTGTCACCAGAGCAGGTGGCGACGTTTCTCACCGTCCCTGGGCGCTAGAATAGAATGAAAATAGCTTATAGAGAGCAGAAAAATGTCTGAAGAAAATAAATTATCCGACGAAGATTTAGCGCGCGTCCGCTCAGTGACCAACAGCGGTTATAACAGCACAGAGCGTCAGCCTTTCCGTCCCTTGCGCCTGCTTGCAGTGCTCTGGGTTGTGGTTGCCGTGCTCGGTGGCGTCAGCTGGTTGATCGGTAAAAACACTGGCTTCCTTTAAGTAACAG
Organism: uncultured Pseudomonadales bacterium; assembly: GCA_963968025.1. Taxonomy (GTDB): domain Bacteria; phylum Pseudomonadota; class Gammaproteobacteria; order Pseudomonadales; family Porticoccaceae; genus HTCC2207. The sequence continues at coordinate 7,859 of CAXAFJ010000009.1, forward strand.
CCTCTATGTAGTTTGAAGGGAATCAACTCTATGCTAGTTGAAGCACGTACATTTGATGCCCTCGGCGGCGATTTTGATCTGCAGTTTGATCCGCTGTTAAAGCGTATTTATCTGGCTCGTGGTGTCACCCAACAAGCTGCTTTGCAGCGCCAACTCTCCTGTCTGCCTTCCCCTTCTACCATGCTCGGTATAGAGACTGCAGTGCCGATCTTGGTCGAGGCGCTGGTCGAGCAAAAACGCGTTTTAATTGTCGGTGACTTCGATGCCGATGGTGCCACCAGTTCGGCTTTAATGGTCTTGGCTCTCACTGCCATGGGTTATCAGCATGTGGATTTTCTGGTGCCCAATCGTTTTGATTACGGCTATGGCCTAACTCCAGAAATTGTTGACCTGGCCGCCGAGCGCGAGCCGCAACTGCTGATCACTGTGGACAATGGCATCTCCAGTATAGAGGGCGTAGCCAAAGCCAATAGCCTAGGTATGCAGGTTATAGTCACCGATCACCACCTGCCTGGCGCTACTTTGCCCACTGCTGCCGCGATTGTTAATCCCAATCAGCCCGGCTGTACTTTCGTCACTAAAAATCTTGCTGGTGTAGGTGTAGCCTTCTACCTGCTCAGTGCTTTGAGAGGCCAACTGCGAACCAATAATTGGTTCGCAGAGAATACTATTCCTGAACCCAATATGGCCACTTGGCTGGATTTGGTGGCACTGGGAACGGTTGCCGATGTGGTGCCGCTGGATCAAATTAATCGCGCGTTGGTGCATCAGGGGTTGATGCGCATTCGCGCCGGGCACTGTAGGCCGGGCATTAAAGCACTGCTGACCATCGCCGGTAAAAACCCTCAGCGACTGGTGGCGACAGATTTGGGATTTGCTCTGGGTCCGCGCTTGAATGCCGCTGGCCGTCTCGATGATATTTCGCTGGGTATTCAATGTCTGCTGACCAGTGATCCGCAATTGGCCATGGATACCGCCCGCGAGCTAGATGAGCTCAATCAAGATCGCAAAGTGATTGAGCAGGATATGCAGCGTGAGGCCTTAAAGATTGTCGAACAGATCCCCCTTTCTTTGGAAGGCGAAGTACCACCGGCCCTCTGTCTGTTTCAGCCAGAGTGGCACCAGGGTGTGGTGGGTTTGCTCGCCTCCAGACTCAAAGAAAAATACCATCGTCCGGTGATTGCCTTTGCTCGCGGTGATAACGGTCAGCTTAAGGGGTCTTCCCGGTCGATTCCCGGCCTGCATATTCGCGACGCTCTGGATGCAGTGGCCGCGCAAAATCCCGGTCTAATTAGCAAGTTTGGTGGCCATGCCATGGCGGCGGGTTTAAGCCTTGATGAAGATAAGCTTCCAGCCTTTAAAGAAGCCTTTCAGCGCCAAGTGGCGCAACTCTTGAGTGCCGACGATCTACAGGCGAAAATTGCCACCGACGGCCAATTGATTCAACAGCAACTATCCATGCAAACCGCTGAACTACTGCGGGACAATGGCCCCTGGGGTCAGCTCTTTCCCGAACCCTGTTTTGAAGGGGATTTTGAAGTGCTGCAGCAGCGGATTGTCGGTGAGAAACATCTCAAGCTGGTGTTAGCACCGGTGAGTGGAACGGGTCAAAAGCACCCTTATTCAGGTATAGACGCGATCTGGTTTAACGCCGATACTGCGGTCTGGCCGAGCAGCCATCATCGTCATGTGCGCTGTGTCTATCGCTTAGATATCAATGAATATCGCGGCCAGCAATCGCTGCAATTAATGATTCAGTTTTTAGAGCCTTTAGCGCCCTTAGCGGGTTAAGAGCCCTCAGCTGATAGAGAGCCTTTAGCTGATAGAGAGCCCTCAGCGGATTAAGAGCCCTCAGCGCATAGAGGGCAGCACTAGAAGCGTAAAAAAATAATAATAAACCGCCTTAAAAGGATTCACCTTGAGTATTAAAACTGATCTCCGCGCAGATCTTATATTGCTATTAACCGCGTTTATCTGGGGCCTCGCTTTCGTCTTTCAACGTTCCGGAATGGACCATATAGGCCCCATCACCTTTACCTTCGGACGCTTTTTTATCGGTGCTGTGGCGATCTTGCCGCTGTGGTATTGGATGGAGAAACCGAAACAGGTGTTTGCCTTTAATAAGGTTAACAAGCAGGCCGCACTGCTGGGGCTGGTATTAACCGCCGGTATGCTGCTGCAACAGTGGGGCATGGTTTACACCACCGCCGGTCGCGCTGGATTCTTAACCGGCGTCTATATTGTCTTTGTGCCCTTAATCGGTCTATTTTTTCGCAACAAAACCGAATGGCCTACCTGGATAGGCATGATAATGGCCCTCGGCGGTCTCTATTTTATGGCGCAGATCGACAGCGATGAAATTTTTATCGGCGATATATTAGTGCTCGGCAGCTCCTTACTGTTTGCTCTGCATATTATCTTTACCGGCATTATTGCCAATAACACCTCGCCGTTCCGTTTGATCTTTGTGCAGTTTTCCGTGGCTTCACTGATAACGGCTATCTTGGTGCCAATCTTTGAAGGCTGGAACTGGCAGGGTATTTTGGATGCGGGTGTGGCCTTGCTCTATGTGGGGGTGTTGTCATCTGCTGTCGGCTTTACCCTGCAGGTTGTGGGGCAGCGCACGGCGCCCTCGTCTCACACGGCGATTATCCTAAGCTTTGAAGCGGTGTTTGCTGCATTTTGTGGCTGGTGGATATTAGATGAAATACTCACCCGTCCTGAATTGATTGGCTGTGGCCTTATTCTCGCCGGTGGCTTGGTGTCACAGTTAAAATCACTGTTAACCCCGACACCGGGTGAGCCGATTCAGCATCCTCACGGGACGAACTAAGCTAGTAACTAATCTAGTAACTAATCTAGTAGCTAAGTAGCCGGCGGATGGCACTAAGTCTACTGATCCGTTGTCATAGCGTGCAGAGTATAATTTTAAACAGGGAATTGTAGAGGGCAGATTATGAATAGACGCAAATGGTTACAGCAATTATCTCTCGGCCTGATCGGCCTTGCCGGTGCCGCTAAACTTTGGGCCTTTGAGAAATTAGAACTTTCCAAAGATCAGTGGGGTGAGCGCTTAACACCTTCTCAATACCGTATTTTGCGCGACGAGGGCACTGAGCCAGCTGGCAGTAGTGCACTTAATGATGAACATCGGAATGGGCATTATCACTGTGCCGGTTGTGAGCTGGCTCTTTTTAGCTCGGCGATGAAATACGAGAGCGGTACGGGCTGGCCTTCATTCTTTGAGCATATAGAAGATCATCTAGAGACCAAGACCGATTATAAAATGATCTGGCCGCGCACTGAATATCACTGTGCTCGCTGCGGCGGTCATCAGGGCCATGTCTTCGATGATGGTCCCAAGCCTACTGGGCAGCGCTGGTGTAATAACGGCCTGGCGCTTAAATTTGTACCTAAGGCATAGGGGCTTTTTTCATTAACCGCTTTTTCCATTAACAGCGTTATTCCATTAATGGCTTTATATAACCCTTAATCACTTCCTTAATAATCGGCTGCGCCAGCGCGGTGGGGTGCAGCCCATCTTCCTGAATCATTCCTTCGGTGACACTGAGTTCTTCCAGTTGAAAGGGAATCAGCAGCACATTTTCGGCTTCCGATAACTGCGGATAGACTGCGGCAAAGGCATCGGAATAGCGGCGGCCATAATTGGGTGGCAGGCGCATACCAAACAGCACCGGCTCAGCACCGGCTTCCCGGACCAGCTCAATCATTGCCTGTAAATTACTCTTCATTAAACCGAGTGGCTGGCCGCGCAGTCCATCATTGCCGCCTAATTCCAGTAGCACAAAGTCAGGGCTAAACTCTTCCAGTAGACGCGGTAGTCGATTGAGACCGCCGCCGGTTGTGTCGCCGCTGATACTGCCATTGATAATGCGGTGGTCGTCGCCCAAGTCTTTGTCGAGTAGGGCAACCCAGCCGCTCTGCTGATTGATTCCATAGCCTGCGCTGAGGCTATCCCCCAAGATCAGCAGTGTTGATCCATAAGTGTTGGCACCGAGTAAGATAAACAGGCAACATACCTGCTTTACAAACGCTCGGGCTTTAACGATTTGGGTAGTAGAAGGCCGCATAAATAATCTCAGTACAATTTTAATTGGTTTAACTCGGCGCCCAGTGTAGGCACTTTTAGACCCCATGGATATTTCAAATGATTGAAGTCAGTAATATTAGCAAGCAGGTGACCACTACAGAAGGTACGCTCACTATTTTGGATGGGATCAATCTTTCCCTAGCCGCGGGGGAGAGTTTGGCTATTGTCGGACCGTCGGGGTCCGGTAAGTCGACATTGCTGGGTATCTTGGCGGGTCTGGATCTGCCTAGTTCAGGCTCGGTTAGCCTCAATGGTCAGGATATTACTGCCATGGACGAGGAGGGTCGCGCCGCTGTGCGGGCCAAGACTGTGGGTTTTGTCTTTCAATCATTTCACCTATTGCCTGGCCTGACTGCCTTGGAGAATGTGGCTCTGCCATTGGAGCTTCAGGGGGATAAAGAGGCGCTTAAAACAGCGGCCTATTATCTGCAGAGGGTTGGCCTGGAGCATCGCACTACCCATTATCCCCGCCAGCTATCCGGTGGCGAGCAGCAGCGAGTTGCTGTGGCGCGAGCCTTTGCCTGTAGACCGGTTATTTTGTTTGCCGATGAGCCCACGGGTAATCTGGATACAGGTACCGGCGAGAAAATTAACGACCTGCTGTTTGATCTGAATAAAGAAGAGGGCACCACTCTGGTATTGGTCACTCACGAGCACAATTTGGCTGAACGCTGTGGTCAGCGTCTGGTTATCGCTGCGGGTCAGCAGGTTGCTGGAGTTGCTGATGTTACCGATGTTACTAATGCTACTAGAGGCAGCGCAGCCTGATGCAAGCATTGCGAATGTTACTGCGCACTTGGCGCGGCGGGCAGCTAAATCTGATTATCTGGTCACTGGTGCTGGCGGTTGCAGTTGTTACGTCGGTATCTCTGCTAGCGGAACGCATTGAGCGGGCTCTAACGGCTCAGTCGAGCAGTTTTCTAGCGGCTGACCTAGTTGTTAGAAGCAGTAAGCAAATTGATCCTCAGTGGATTACAGAGGCCCAGCAGCTGCAGGTTGAGAGCGCCCAGGTATTAACCTTTGCCTCGATGGTTTATCACCAAGATGATATGCATCTGGCGTCGATTAAAGCGGTGGAGAGCAGTTATCCCCTAAGAGGTTTACTGCGCCGCACTACCACGCCATTTACCACTGATGCGTCTTTAATCGAAGAGATTGATTACGGTCCAGCTCAGGGAGAAGTCTGGGTCGATGCCCGGCTATTGCCGCTACTCAATATCGAGCTCGGCGATGAAATTGAGCTGGGTGAGATTCGTCTAAAAGCCACGCAAATTGTTATCGAAGAGCCGGATAGCGGTGGTTCATTTGGTGCCTTTGGAGCGCGGGTGTTAATGAGCTACAGCGATATTGAGGCCGCTGGGATTATTATTCCTGGCAGTCGTGTGACCTATAGATTTCTGATGGCCGAAGGTGCCAGTGGCACTGACGGCTTTGCGAACTACAGCGAGTGGGTGGAAGATCAGCTGGATGTTCACGATCGATTAATTACTCCAAATGAAGCTCAGGCCAGTATTGCCGATACCATGGACAAGGGCCGTCGCTTTCTATTATTGGCTGGCAGTATAGGTGTCGTCTTGGCCGGTATAGCTCTGGCACTGGCGAGCCATCATTTTGCCGCCGGTCAGACTCGGCAAGTGGCACTATTAAAGAGCTGGGGCATCGCCGCCAGCCGAGTGCGCAGTTTGTATTTACAGCAGAGTCTGTGGCTCGGTGTCGGTGGTTCGGCTATAGGCCTGCTTGTGGGTTTTGCCTTCTCTGAAATTTTGATTGCGGTGGTGCGTGAATGGCTGCCTATTTCCCTGCCTATGGCGGGTATTCGTCCCTGGATTACGGGTCTGGCCACGGGCCTGCTGTGTCTGGCGGGCTTTACCCTGCCAGCCATCTGGCACCTGCCTGCGCAGTCGCCTCTAGCCGTTTTGCGCGATGATGTGCAGGTTGAGCCAGTGAGTTCTGTGGCTCGTGGGTTATTGGGAATCGCCGCTGTCGCTGCTCTGCTGTTTTGGTATAGCAATAATCTTTACCTTTCCCTGGCGATCTTGGCGGGCTTTGGACTCACGGCATTGGCCACGGTGGTGATTGGTCTGCTGATGCTGCGTGTGGGCAAAACCTATGGTCAAAAGCTCGGCAGTATCTGGCGCTTGGCTTCGAGCAATCTCTGGCGTCGCAGATCCCAGAGTATTATTCAGATGGTGGGTTTTTCCGGTGCTATTGCTCTGCTGATGATTATGAGCGTGGTGCGCACCTCGCTGATCGATGAGTGGCGGTGGCAGTTGGCGGATAATGCGCCGAATCATTTCTTACTCAATGTAGCGCCCTACGAACTTGAGGGGGTGCGGGATTTAGTCACTGAGCAAAACCTTGAGACCGCCGGTTGGTATTCCATGGTGCGCGGACGCCTGACCCAGATTAACGGCGCAGGTATTAGCGAAGAACAGCGTGACAAGCATGAATCGTTTCGTCGCGAGCTGAATCTGAGCTGGACCACAGAGCTGCCCGAGGGCAATAAATTAACCGCTGGCAAGTGGTGGGATGAATTGGATCTGTCTGGGGATATTGCTCCGGTTTCTCTGGAACAGGAGTTGGCCGGTGAACTTGGCCTAGAGATCGGCGATCAGCTGACCTTTAGCGTCGGCGGCTTGATTTTCCAAGCCAGAGTGGCCAGTACCCGCAGTTTGAATTGGGACAATATGACCCCCAATTTCTATTTCCTGTTTCCAGAAGGGCTGTTGGAGAACTATCCGCGGACCAATATGACCAGCCTCTATATTCCCCCGCAACAGAAGCTGTTGGTGAATGATCTGCTGCGTCAGTACCCCACGGTGCAGGTCATAGAGCTGGATAAAATTATCGATCGTATTCGCAGTATTGTCTCCCAGGTCACTAGTGGTCTCGAGGTGATGACCCTGCTGATTTTAAGCTGTGGTGTATTGGTGATGTTTGCTGCGGTGAGTCTATCTATGTCTGAGCGGCTGCAAGAGAGTGCCATTCTGCGCACATTGGGCAGCTCGAGGCGTTTGATTCTGGGTATTCAGTGGGTTGAATTTAGCGTGCTGGGGTTAATGGCGGGCTTGCTGGCGGCGATTGGTGCCGAGGCGGCGGTGGCAATGCTGCAGCGCTTTATGTTTGATCTACCCTTTAGCTTGCATCCCTGGCTGTGGCTGGTGGGACCTTTGGCCGGTGTGCTTTTAGTCGGTGTACTTGGCGTCGGGTACAGCCGTAAGGCGGTTACACAGCCGCCACTGCAGGTACTGAATAGTCTGTAAAGAGGGGCCTTTTACAAAGCGCTAATCCTCAGCTACAACAGCCGTTGGATAGGGCAGTTGGATATGGAAGGTGGTGCCTATATTGATATCCGAGGTCACCGCGATCTTTCCCTGGTGTTGCTCGGCGATAATAAACTGCGCAAATGACAGGCGCTCCCCCGCATCGGAGCTTTCATCGGACGCTGTGTCGCTCTCTGCTGCGGCATGACTGCTGGCGAAAAAGGGTTCAAACAGTAGCTGCTGCTCTTCGGTGGTCATGCCCAATCCATTGTGCTGAATACGCACCCACACCGCGTCGTAAAACTCACTGATTTCAATATTGATCGACGGTGTGTGCTCCGGATCGTCTATCTTGCCGAGAGCATAGCAGGAGTATCTAAACAGGCTGAGAAACACCTGCTGCAATTCTGGAACATGACAGCGCAGCTGAGGTAAGTCGTCGGCGTAGTTGTGGTTGATCACCACATCTTTAAAGCGCAGTCCTTTGGTCACCGAGAGCACGTCTGCAGCCAGCTCTACGCTGTGGTCCATAACGTCGATGATATTGGCGAGCTGTTTCTCACCGGCGCCAGCATCCGAGAAACGGACTAAATTGTTTACCACTGAGGCCGCCTGACGGCCGCGAATCAGTGCGTCGTCTAGTAGCTCGTGGATGCCAATAGGGTCTATATGTTCTTCTGTGAGATCCAAGCGCACAGTCTGCAGATCTTTGATAATGGCTTGCAGGGGAATATTGATATCATGTGCCATCACCGAGGCCATTTCGCCCATGGATGACATCTTGTCCCGCTGCACCAACATATTCTCACTCTGCACACGCTGAGTAACATCGTCCACCATAATCACCACGCCAGTGTCGAGCTGGTCGTGGAGCGGGTAGATTGTGATATCAAAGTGGTATTGTCCGCGCTGGCTGTACTTGACGGTCAGGGTCTTATCTTCATCCTGAGCCTGTTTAATCTGCTCCGGGGTGACGGCAATGGTTGGGTAGGCTTGCCATAAATTTTTGCCCAGCACTTTATCGGAGGGCAGGCTGCTAATTTCTTCGGCGCGGCTATTCCACTGGGTGATTTCTCCGCTCTTATTGAGGCCGATTAGCATCAGCGGCATAGAGCGCAAAATATTCGTGATATAGGACTCAGATAAGCGCAATTTGGTGGTAGTGTCACGGTGTTCGGTGATTTCTGCTTCCAGTGCTTGGTTGCTCTCCTGCAGTAGACCATTGGCATTATCGAGGGTCGCGGTGCGCTCTTTAACTCGGTCTTCCAACTGCGCGCGTATCTCTTCGAGGTCGCGGTTGTAGCGGCGCGCGGCGCGGCGGGTAAAGGCCAGACGAATTGCCGTAATCGATAGCGCGACAATTAAGATACCACTGGAAAAATTGGCCACATACTGCCAGTTGGTGGCGCCATCTTCTAAGCGTACAAACCAAAACACATCAGCAGTGGCGATCTGGCTGAAGGGCAAAACGAATAGTGCGGCAATATTTTTCAACGGGCTCAACCTATGTGGGTCTCATAGAATTATCTTCGGAACGCTATTATAGCCATGTAAATCGTCCTGTCAGGTATGATTATGCGGAACTCAAACGATGGAGGTCATCGGATTCTTATACTTATGTCGTCTAAGGTTGCTGTTGACTGTCGTTATCGCCTGGAACAAAGGGCTAAGACAACTCCAATACAGGCAACATATTAAACTGTTGTCGGCATTGAATAATTGCGCGTTCTATTCAAATTTGAACTATCTTTAGTCTAAGTGGCAAATATGACTATAACTAGAACACTGTAACTAGAGCACTGTAACTAAAAACACACCCAATATTAGATCCCCAAAAACTGCGCAAGGAATCGCTGCCCTATGAATACGCCTGACGTTATCAGTACCACCGTTTATGACCTTATTTTGGCTAGCCCAATGACCAAAATAAAAGACGTAGAGCCACAGCATGTGCTCAGTGAAATTAAGATGGATTCTCTGGAAAAGTTGTCCATGGCCATGGATCTGGAGGAGGCGTTTAAGATAGAGATGAGCGATGAGGATATTGAAGGCTTTGAAACCGTATCCGATGTGATTACTTATCTGCAGCTAGCGGTTGAAAGCCCGGAGTAAATGCGAACTGCCGCGGCAATAATGGGTAGTCCAGAGCAAGTTTAGCGCCTCACAACGGATGCTGTGGGGCAGCTATATGTAATATTCTTGAAAAAGCGATGTTATTTATAGATCAGAGGTGGGGTTTTTGTCCCCTTTGGAGTCTTATAGGGTAGAACTGATTGAAAAGTAAGTGACTGTGGTGGCTGACTTCTAGTTACAGATGATTACAGACCGTAGCAGATAGCAGCAGACAGCCACAGAGGATTTACTTATCGAGTTTTACCTTTTTTAGATACCAATGTTTTTACGGCCCCTGCTGATCTGCGTTACTCCCCCTTTTATCCAGCAGGGGCTTTTTTATTTTTGGATATAGTCTGATCCTAATTCCGGCCTCCATAAATCCAGCTTTGGTCGGAAAATAGCGCAGTCCCTAAACGCCCCCTAAACGACAAAGTAAACTCTAAAATAAAAGCCAGACAATAAAAAAGCGGCCCCAAGGCCGCTTTTTTTACGCTAACTATTCCCTATTAGCGTTTTAACCGCATTTAGAATCGCCGCAGTTAAGACAGGTCATGCAGCCGTCCATCATGATGACGGCCTTAACACTACACTTTTTGCACAGCTCAGCAGCGGGCGGAAAATCGTTGGCTTCTGCAGCAGCAGCACTAGCGGCTGTCTTAGCGCTGGCGGCGCCTTCAAACTGAGCGCGCTTCTCGTCCATAATCTTCTGCTGGTGCTCTGGTATCTCAGGCATCTTTAACATACCGATCTTCTGCAGGTGATCTTCGATAGCCCACCCAATCTCTGCAACCAGTGAAGGCATAAACTTGCCGCCGGGCTTGAAATAACCACCCTGAGGATCGAATACGGCTTTCAGCTCTTCCACCAGGAAGGTGCAGTCGCCGCCTTTGCGGAATACTGCCGAGATTACTCTTGTCAGAGCAACAATCCACTGGAAGTGATCCATGTTTTTGGAATTGATAAACACTTCAAATGGGCGGCGCAATTCGTGGTCAGTGCCCTCATTCAAAATAATGTCGTTAATCGTCAGATACAGCGCATGATCCGACATAGGCGTCTTGATTTTGTAAGTGCTGCCAGCCAGTGCTTCGGGCCGTGAGACCTTTTCATGCATCTGGATGATATTGCTCTCAGCGACCTTGGTTTTCGCTTCTTTAGTCTGCTCTTCGGTGGCTACTGTGTAGCCAACGATTTTCTGTCCAATTTTCTTAGTCATTTTGGTCCTCTCAGGGTTCTACGGGATTAGGTTAGCTTGATCAGAATTTACCGTAGTAACCTTCTTTCAATGCATCAAATAGGTTGGCGGCAGTGTGTGTTTCACCGTCGTACTCAACTTCTTCATTACCTTTAAACTCAACCTTGGAGCCATCTTCCAGAGTAAAGCTGTAGGTGGTGTTTTCGAGATCTTTCTCAGTGACCAGTACACCCTGGAACGCTTCTGGATTAAAGCGGAAGGTGGTGCAACCCTTAAGGCCTTTCTCAGCGGCATAGAGATAGATATCTTTAAAGTCTTCATAGTCGCAATCAGTTGGCACATTGATGGTTTTGGAGATTGAAGAATCTACCCACTTCTGTGCTGCTGCCTGAATATCGACGTGGGCTCTGGGCATAATGTTCTCTGAGCTCATAAAGTAATCCGGCAGTGCCTCTTCTGCGCTGGTGCCGTAGGGCATGGCTTTGTCGTTGATCAGCGTGCGGTAAGCCAGCAGCTCATAAGAGAAAACATCGACTTTCTCTTTCGACTTCTTGCCTTCGCGAATCACGTTGCGGGCATAGTGGTGAGCAAAGCTTGGCTCGATGCCGTTGCTGACGTTGTTGGCCAATGACAGAGAAATGGTGCCAGTGGGGGCAATTGATGAGTGGTGGCTAAAACGACATCCCTCTTCAATAATTGACTCGATCAGGTCTGGAGCAACTGTGGCTATGGTCTGCATGTACTTGCTGTACTTGCCCAACAGGACTTTTCCCTTGAGGCTATCGCCGACTTTAATACCGTCTTTGGCTAGCTCTGGACGCTTAAATAGCAGTGCCGCTGTGACTTCAAAGTCGTCTTCCATAATCGGTGCTGGACCTTTTTCACGGGCCAGTTCGAGGCCGGCTTTAAGACCAGCAACTGCCATATCGCGAGCAATACGGTCGGTGAACTCCAGTGAGTTCTCATCGCCATACTTCATCTGCAGCATGGTGATGGTTGAACCCAAACCGAGGAAGCCCATACCGTGACGACGCTTGTACTCAATTTCTTTGCGCTGGTTTTCCAAGGGTAGGCCATTGATCTCAACAACGTTGTCGAGCATGCGGGTAAATACAGCCACTACTTCGGCGTATTCTTCCCAGTCAAAGTAGGCATCTTTGGTAAACGGGTTGCGCACAAACTTGGTCAGGTTGACCGAGCCCAGCAGGCAGCTGCCGTAAGGGGGTAGAGGCTGTTCGCCACAGGGGTTGGTAGCGCGAATATCTTCGCAGAACCAGTTGTTGTTATTTTTGTTGACCTGATCGATGAGGATAAAGCCAGGCTCAGCATAGTCGTAGGTGGACGACATAATGGCGTTCCACAGTTTTTGCGCACGAATAGTTTCATAGATGCGGCAGGCGACTAAGCCAGCTTCGTTGCAGTGATAGTTTTCGGTGGTTGGGAAAGGCTTCCAGACAACATCGTCGCCTTTCAGGTCAAGGCCGGCGTCGATTTCTTTGGCGCTGATTGGGAATGTCAGGTTCCAATTGCCATCGTTGCGTACGGCTTCGATAAACTCTTCGGTAATCAGCAGCGACAGATTGAACTGGCGCAGACGACCGTCTTCGCGCTTGGCGCGAACAAAATCAAATACATCTGGGTGGCTGACATCAAAGGTCGCCATCTGGGCACCGCGACGGCCACCGGCAGAAGACACGGTGAAGCACATCTTGTCGTAGATATCCATAAACGACAGGGGGCCTGAAGTGTAGGCGCCGGCGCCAGACACATAGGCACCTTTAGGGCGCAGTGTGGAGAATTCATAACCGATGCCACAGCCCGCTTTAAGGGTCAGGCCGGCTTCAAGGTTGCGCTCGAGAATACCGAGCATTGAATCTGGGACTATACCGGACACGGTACAGTTAATCGTTGAGGTGGCCGGCTTGTAGGCTTGAGCACCGGCATTGGAGATAATGCGGCCAGCTGGAATGGCACCATGTTTTAGGGCCCAGACAAAACGTGCCTGCCACTCTTTGCGCAGACTTTCGTCTTCAACGTCAGACAGTGCCTTGGCAACTCGTGCATAGGTTGCATCGATGTCGGCATCGACGGGGTTATTCTGCTTGTCTTTGAGACGGTATTTTTTGTCCCAGATATCCAATGAAGCTTCTTGGAAGACAATTTCAGGTGTTTTCTTGGATGCTTTCACGGCTTTCAATTTGGTTGCGGTGCTCATTGGCTGACCTTTTCTGTTTGTTTTCTATTTGTCTCATACAGGGCTAGACTCGGGAGACATACTGTTGTCTAGCGCCAGTTGATTTTTGTCGTTTTAAATCGTCATCAGTCTTCTTTTTATGGCTATTTTCAGACTGGGCTAAGCTCTAATGACGACAACGAGTTTATCCTACATGGTGTGTCGTGCAACCCTTAATCTACTATATCTTGTGTTTTATTATCCATAGTCCCACTATTTCTGGGGGTAAGTCATTGAAAAACTTGTGGATAAATCCCTCTGATCCCTAGCCTGACTAGCATTGTTGAAATAACTGACCGATGCCAATAAACCGGTCACGTTGCTGGGCCGTATAAGGCTTGTAATTGTTAAAAGTCAGAGCTGATTCAGCATGGCAACGTTGTGCCAATCCGGCGACTTGGCTAAACTAGCGACCGTGTCTAAACAAGAATATCGTTTGGCTTGTAACTCATTGTGTATTTCATTCGAACTGCGGTCTGCCAACAGGGCGACTGCCGCGATCTATTGAGGCGTTTCATGGATATTTTTGACTTCTCCGAGGGCCGTGAAGGCTACTACGGGGAGTACGGTGGTGTTTTTCTTCCCGAAATTTTGCAGGCAACGATCGAGGAGCTGCTCGCATGCTTTCGCGAGTGCAAGGCTGATCCCAAATTTTGGCAGGACTATGTGGCGCTGCTGCAGAACTACTCCGGACGCCCGACGCCCATAACCCATCTGGAAAATCTCTCACGTAAACTGGGTGGAGCGCAGATCTACGTTAAGCGCGATGATCTCAACCACACCGGATCCCACAAGATCAACAATGTGATGGGCCAGGGTTTACTCTGTCAGCGTCTTGGAAAGTCTAAGGTGATTGCCGAGACCGGTGCCGGACAACATGGTTTTGCCACGGCGACCATGGCCGCCAAATTTGGCTTTGAGTGCAAAATCTATATGGGTGCGGTGGATGTTGCACGTCAGCGTCCCAATGTATTCTGGATGGAAAATCTCGGTGCTGAAGTCATCGCTGTAGAAGATGGCCAGAAGACGTTAAAAGATGCAGTGAATGAATGTATGCGTGACTGGGTCACCAATATGGCCGACACCCATTATATTCTGGGTACCGCTTGTGGACCCCATCCGTTCCCTGAGATGGTCAGCTGGTTCCAGTCGATTATTGGCCTCGAGGCTCGTGAGCAGATGCTCAAGCAGGCTGGACGATTGCCCGACCGTGTCTATGCCTGTGTTGGCGGCGGCTCCAATGCCATGGGTATCTTCCAGGGCTTTATGGATGACGATGTTGAGTTGATTGGTTCCGAGGGCGGTGGTCACGGTGTCGGTTCCTATATGCACTCATCACGTCTGGCCTATGACGATGCCACTGTGGGCGTTGCTCAGGGTTACAAGACTTACTTCTTGCAGAATGACGAAGGCAATATGAATGAAACCCATTCGGTTGCTGCCGGCCTCGACTATATCGGCGTCAACCCGATTTTTGCTCACCTCCACGATCAGGGCAAGGTGCGTTTTGAAGCGGCCACTGATGTGGAAGTAAAAGAAGCACTCAAGCTGACCATGCGCACCGAGGGTTTGATCCCGGCGCTGGAAAGCACTCACGCTTTTGTCACTGCGATTAAAGAAGCACCGACCATGGGCAAGGATCAGATTATCCTGATCAACCAGTCCGGTCGTGGCGACAAAGATATCTTTACCATTGCCGACGCTCTGGATGACGCCAAGTGGAAGTCCTTTATCGGTGGCAAAGCCGATCAATATCGCGCGGAGAATAACTAATGGGTCTGCAACGTTTTATTGCCGAGCGCAAGCAGAGCAAAGATATTTTGGTGATGGCCCATGTGGTCTGTGGTTATCCCTCCTTTGCAGAGAATCTTCAAGAGTTGGAGATTATGGCCGAGGCTGGCGTCGACCTGGTGGAGCTACAGTTTCCCTTCTCTGAGCCCAGTGCCGATGGCCCGCTATTTGTGCGCGCCAATGAACAGTCGCTAAAATCTGGCACTACGGTTGACCAGTGTTTCGAGTTTATGAAACTGGTCAGTGCGCGCTTTCCGTTTAAAGTATTGATGATGGGTTATTACAACACCGCCTTTAAAATGGGCGAAGCGGCTTTTGTAAAGCGTGTTAAAGAAGCGGGTGGCGCAGGTTATATTCTGCCCGATCTGCCTATTGAAGAGTCACCTGAGTTGCACCGTCTCTCTGAAGAGGCGGGTATCGAACCGATTATTTTGATGACACCCACCAGCAGTGATAAGCGCTTGGCTAAGCTCGGCGCGGTTAGCCGCGGTCTGGTTTATGTGGTTGCCCGCAAAGGCGTGACCGGTTCGAAAACTCAGATGGGTGATGATGTGTTGGCGCTGATTGAACGCTGTCGCCAACACACCGATGTGCCTTTGGGTGTGGGTTTTGGTATTAGCAGCAAAGCGGATATAGATGTATTGCGCGGCCATGCGGATATCGCCATTGTCGGTACCGCGGCATTGAAAACGTGGGAAGAGGGCGGCGCACCGGCGCTGCGCAGGTTCTTTGCTGAGTTGATGGCTTAGGTTCGGCGCTTTTTATTGGGAGCTTCCTATCTAGATGCTTCATGACTGGTTGAGAATCGCCAGTCATTGATCAATTGATTTTCCACCTCATGAAGGGGTGGGTAATCCCCCCATATAATCCTGTCGACACAGACTAGGTGCGCTCCCATAGATGAACTGATTGGTCCATACCAGCAGGGTAGAGATGCGTCCCCTAATTGCGCCTGGCTCTGTTCAATAGTCATTAAACTGTCCACAAAACCCTGGCCGTAGACCCTCTCCAACTCTACCGATGATATGGCAGCGTACTGCTCGCTGCGGTCTCCCACTGGCGGTTGCTCGAGATTTAGCGATTGCGCAGCCATCTGGAAAACTCGGCCACCATGTTTGGCGGTAGCGAAGCTAATGACCTCGAGCCAAAATTTAGAAGGGTTGCGATAGCGCTGTTTATTGAGCTGATAAAAAACTCCAAGCTCGGCGCTACTGGGCAGTTGCTGGGTAGTCACATTTTTCGTCAGTCCGGCTAATTTTGTCTGCATTGCCGAACTGTCTGTGGTGCTGTCGATATCGGCGCCAATGCCCGCTACTTCCACAATTGACTCGCCAAACAGCTGGCTATCGATCAGCTCTTGTAAGGCCTCGCTGTCGGCATTGGTCAATGCATCTAGGCTAGATGCCGGATCTGTCATAGGCGTTGCCCTAGTGAGCCAGTAGGCGGCCGCACTGAGGGCGATAACCAGGCTCAGCAGCAGAATAAATCGTTTAGTGTGAGTTGTGGGTATTTTGGTCACGGCGGCATCACTGTTTAAAAATCTTTATCCAATCACCGGCACTGGGTTCGCCGCTGGGGTAGTGGCCATTGATTATACGCAGGTCATCGACCTCCGAGGCACTCAGTTTTAAGGCTTTGCCTAGCTTCTCAAAGGTAGTGGCATTGGTGGCTTTGACATAGTGGATAGTCTTGGGTTTTTGGCCGTCAATCTCGCGCCGTGAAATCGGTCTAAAGGTGGCGATGGACTGGGTAAACAGTTTGTCGGCGTCGGCGAACTGTTCGGTATTCTTCACTTCGCCGGTAAAGACAAAGGCGTTGCGTTTGTAATAGATCACCGCAATGCGACTGTCTGGCTGGTCGGCGCCACCGGGCAATATACCGCTAAAACCTTTTAACCCGGCAGGGGCGATGGCGCTGCCCTGATCCAACTTCGCGACCTTGAGATAGTTGTATAAATACTCCTCTGGAGTCTGGCTGGTGCGGGCAATGGGGGCCATTGCTAATCTGGCGTCACCGGTTTCAAATTTGCTGGCTGGATTGTCGACTGGAGTGTCTATTGAGGTGTCTGTTGGAGCCTCGGCTGAGGCTTCGATTGAGCTGCTATCTGGAGTGGCATCTGGAGTGGTATCTGGTGGAGTAACATCTGCAGTGCTCACCGAGGTGCCAAGAGAGCTGCGGGTACTGCTGTTATTGGTCTGTTTCCAACCCTTGGGATAATCAAAGCGCACCCTCAGTGTCATATCCGAGT
The DNA here is from genome assembly GCA_963968025.1 of uncultured Pseudomonadales bacterium. Taxonomy (GTDB): domain Bacteria; phylum Pseudomonadota; class Gammaproteobacteria; order Pseudomonadales; family Porticoccaceae; genus HTCC2207. The sequence continues at coordinate 24,815 of CAXAFJ010000009.1, forward strand.
AGCGCTCAGGTTTACTCTCTTTGGCGAGAAAATTCTCTCCCCAGATCAAGCCTTCGGTGAGCTTGCGGTAAGTTGCTGCGCCGTCACCACGAGATTGTTTCGCTTGAAATGTCTGGGCTTTGCTGACTACCGTGCGCAGCCGTGAATCATTCCGTGGGTGGCTGGAAAAAATACCGTGATAGGTCTGCTTGCTGGCGCCTTTGGCCTTGGCGCGATCCTTCTGCAGCAGCTCATAGTCTTTCATCATCGACAGCATGCTGATCATTTCGCTGGGGGCATAACCCAGTTTGGCCATATATTCGGCGCCGGCTTCATCGGCTTCCAACTCATTGCGCCGTCCGTAACCGCGAATCAGCGAGTTGGCATAGGCCATGCCCGCTTCATAGACTTCGCCGCTGCCGGAGAGCACTGCGGCTATAGTCGAGAGAATCTGCGCGCCTGTGGCTTTACCCTCCTGACCGGTGACATGCTTGCGGGTGATATGACCCACTTCGTGGGCCAGTACTGAGACCAACTGGGCTTCATTACTAACATAGTTGAGCAGCCCGCGATTGACATAGATATAGTTGTCCCGGGTGGCAAAGGCGTTGAGGTCTGGTGAGTCGAGTAGGGTAAAAGTGAATTTTTCACCGGCCATTTCTGACTGGGCGACAACCTCTTCGCCGAGCTTTCTAACATAACTATCTAGGATTGGGTCGTCGTAGACGCGGGTACCCTGCAGCACTTCACTGTAGATATCTGCGCCGGTCGTTTTGGCCGCGGCCTGCCCCGAGACGATTAATGCAAACACTAGCGCGAGCAGCGAAAGTGGTAGGTAATGTTTGATGGCTACTCCGATCATCCTAATTTCATCCTTTTTTTACTGCACCTGATCCAAGGTGAAAAATTGTTTTAACTGGGTGCCGAGACTGGCACAGGCATCGTTTTTCACCGGGGTCAGCAGCGGTATGGGAGCAACCACACCAAGCAGATAGGAGGTGCCTGAAGAGTCCACCCGCAGCCGGCCCTTTTCTGTGAGATTGGTTAGGTCCCAGACGATGGCTTCATAAACTGAGCTCTTTTCCCACTGGGCAAAACCAAAACAACCTCCACCACCGGGCCCTATGGCACAGCTAATCGAACCGCCTTTGTCATGGGTTTCAGTGGAACCGTCAAGCCACACCAGGTAGCGAATACCGTTGCGTTCGATCTGCTGCTTAATAGCTGGATCTTCCATTAGCCGGGTTAAGCGCTTGAGTCCTTTGGGGGCAGTGCGTGGTTCAAACCAGGGGTAAATGGCGTCGACAAATTGCTGTTCGGGAAATATGCCTATATCCGCACCTTTCATTTTATTGGCGACACAGTCAATAAATTCGCGATCGGTATCGTAGTGCCCGGCATCGCGACGACCGAGAATCACCACTGACTGCTCGCTATTAATATCCATTATTTGATTGTTTGGACGGTACTCGTCGATTGTGGTGGTCGCGCCACACCCGGCGAGCAGGCCCGCGCAACAGAGTGCTAATAATTTATTCACTATTACTGCTCCTCATCGAGTAACTGTTCTCTAGCTAACCAGTTATAGACACTGGGTATGCGGTAGAAATCCAGCATCAGTTTGGCACCGGCGTCGCGCAGTGCGATCACCGCAGCTTCTTCAATGGCGTTGGACTTGGAGAGCATAAAGGAATCGGGTGTTTTACCGTAGGCGGGCATAAACCAACTGTCCACCGGGTCGCCGCTGGCGGTCTGGATGTCGAGGCTGTATTTAATCCACACTTCATAGACATTGAGGTAGGTGTCTGAGGGCGTGGAAACCTGCACTTCCTGTACCGATGGCGTAATCACCAGTGCGTTTTTCAGGGTCACATCGTCTTTTGTTGAGATAAATTCTATATCTCGAAACAGTCCTTTAAAGGCGTTGCTGAGCAGTTCGGTTTGGGCGCGGCCAATATCGATAGTGGTTTTGCTGTTGGGTGTTGCGATGTAGGCTTTAAATTCATCAGTGAAGACAATGGCGGCTTTAACCGCTTTTGGTTTTGATACCACAGTGGGAAATGGCGAGTCGATCTGCACCTGCGCTGAGGTGCTGCAGCCGCTGATAAACATCACTGCTAGAAGCATTGAGAAAATAGTTATTTTAGTTGTTGGCATATTGGTCTCTCATTAGGTTCTGCCCTTAACGGTCACAGCCTTCTAATTAAGGCTATTTAAGCCAATAAAGGTTCCACCATTGTTATAACTTAGTTCACGCATCAGCGCTGCAAATTTTATCGCCGATGCGCTGGGTGCGCCGCCGCGGCCAAAGTGCACGGGAAAGCCGATGGCATGGATACGCACTAATCGATCGCTACCGAGGTGGGCGCGGTTGAGTTTGTCTACGGCTCTGACCACATTTCTAATGGTTCGCCCCTGGAAGTCGTCACCTAAAGTGTAGATACTGATTTTACGACCGCGCTTATAAAAGGTTTGAATAGCAGCGTTAATCCCCTCAACCGGGCTGGAATTACTGAACGGCGCCCAGTTGCCGAGGGTGGTAATAATCTCTTTACGCATCTTCGGGCTGTCGGGAATCCAGCGCTCGCGATAGGCTGAGAACATATACTGGCCCATATCGTTGAGCACCTGAATGCCTTTGACGTCGGGATAGATATCGAGAATATTGATCATCTCTTTTTTGACCTTCTCCCAGGCGGCCACCTGCATACTGCCGGAGGTGTCGATAACAAAAATAATATAATCGCTGTCCACCGGAATACCGCCGATCAGATTGTTCTGCTGTTTAAACTCCGGGCCTACCAGACGCTCCATCTCTTCGGTGAGAATCTGCATCACCAATTGCAGCTGCTCGGTCTCGCGAGCCTGGGACAGGGAGATAGTCAGCGCCTGTTTGTCGACGCTGGCGAGCTTGGCTTTGAGCCGTGCGACACGCTCAGTAAGCTCTGAGAGCTGCTGTTTGCGAGATTTAAGTTGGTCATTGAGCACCACGGATTCGCCGCGCACATCAAACAGCTTCTGTTGAAATTCTTTCACCGTGCCGCGCAGAGCTTCTTCGGCTTCCTCAAGGGCGCTGGGGTCGCCGACCCTGGCGATTACCAACAACAGCACAATAGCGCCAAAGCCACAGCTGATCACGTCGAGAAACGAGATGCTGGCTTCCTGAAGTTCCCGGCGTTGGCGTTTCATGGCCAATCCCTTGAGGGTGCGATAAAGGCCCCCTGGCTGTTGACGCCAAGCTGCCAGAATAGGGCTGCCGCTTCGGGATCTCCTTCCATGGGGAAGAGGATAGTATTCACTGGCATACCACCGGGCAGGCTGGCTAGCGCCTTTGCAAAGAAACTTCGCCGCTGTTGACCGCTGACCATATATTTTTTCGGTGGCGCGGCACCCTGGGTGGGCAGGCCATCGGTGAGGATAAACATATTGTCCGGCTGGTCTTCAAAATCATTGATCGAGTTGATGGCGTTGATCAGGCTGGTGCCATTGCCCGGTGAATATTGGCGGATGCCTTCGACTACCTGCTCCAGCACTAAAGAGTCGGCGGCGTCCAGCCACTCTCCTTCAGAACCCACGAGGGCGGGCTGGGTCTCGGTATTAAATATATACACCTGAAAGCGACTGCTGGGTGGCAGCTGGGCCAATAGCCATTCCACGGTGCGCAGTGTCCACTGCCATTTAGGCGATTTTTTTTTATCTTCGTCACTCATATTTCGCCGTCGCAGGGCGTTGACTACGGTGTCGGCGAGCATGCTGGCGGAGCCGTCTACCAGAATAATCACCCGCTCGCCGCCGAGCTTTAAGCCGGTGAGATATTGACGGTTGCCGTCGCCGAGAAACTCACGCACCTTGTCGCCAAAGTCCAGCTCTTCCATCTCTGCGGTCTGCTCTTCCAGCTGTTCCACTTGGCGACGCAGTTTGGCGATATCATCTTTGGGGTCCGATTGAATACTGCGTTCAATCTCCTCGAGATCCGTGAGTACTCGATCCGATGCGCCCTGGGCTTTAACCAATTCCAGCTGCAATTGCTCGAGACTATTTAACAGTTCGGTTTTTGACTCTTCGGCCTGGCGAATATCGTCCTGTAACAGCTCCACTTCATTGGCCAGTCGTGGATCCGGAGTGACCACTTCGGTGGCGTTGTGGCGCAAAATTAAAAATAGCAATGTCACTGCACCAAAGCCGCAGGCCATGATGTCCAGAAACGAAAGGCTAAAGGCAATATTGCGGCGCTTTTTAGCCACTGCACACCTCAATTAACTCAAAGCGGTAAGCGTTGATAAACAGCTCCATACCGCAGAGGGCTATATGGGGTAATTCCACCGTGGCTTTCGGGCTTCCGTGCAGTGCCACGACGTTTTTGCCGTCGATTACCAGCACCGCTGTGGCGTTGTCGTCATGTTTTTCCAACAGCTGTACGCGGCCATCTGCGATGGTAATACTCAGCGCTTTCGCCAGTGGCCAAGCCTGTCCTTCGTAGAGCAGATGAGTTGCCGTACCCGGTGGTCTGATCTTCAGTGGCTGCTGCTCGGGTTGGGCTGACAGTATTTCAATTGAGGTGATGCGGTGCAGGTTGTCACTTGAGGCGAGCAAACCATCGGCGAGTCTAAAGCAGCTATCGACGCCCTGATTGGCTTTAAATTGCCGAGTGGTGTGAAACTCATCGGTAAGTATCGAGATCATCTGTGCATTTTTCGAGAAGCTCACATCGTTGCCGGAATGTTGTCGCAGCATCGATGTGAGTTTATTCAGTCGGCTGGAGAGCAGCTCTAGCACTTCTGATTTATACAGCATTACCGGCAGGTCGCCTCGGGGCGAGGGAATCACCATGCCGTATTCTGACTGTGAGGCAAAGCGGATTACCCAGTCGGGCAGCAGGTCATAGATAGCCTGTTCCCCCTGACATGCATCCATGGGGTCGAAGCGAAAATTCTTCACCAGTTTGTCGCGAATATGTTTCGCCAGCAGGGAGTAAATATCCATGGCGCCGAGTTCCGGCAGCACCCGCTGTGCGGTAATCTGCACGCTGTTTTCACAGTAGGTGACCTGACTGACCACCGACTGGAAAAGATGCAGGTCTATATGCAAGGTGGTCTTTTCTGCTTGTTCTTTCGGGTCATGGACCTGACCGGCGACATACATGCAGTCAGCAAGGCTGCTGTCGACCACCCCGATCACCTTCACCGGAATGGCGCTAAGCAGGCCCAGGAGCAGTGACAGCTGTTCGTCGTCGAAGCAGGCGGCAACAGTGACAACCAATTGCTCTGGAGAACCGGCGCTGCTGAACAGCGTTTTAAGTTGGGCAAAGGCAATGTCGGCATGGTGGCGGGCCCAGGGCAGGTCGCCGGATAATTCGGTCTGGTTGAGATTGCGCCAGTATTGTCGATAGACATTTTGCGGCTGCAGCCAGGCCTGTCGGCGAGCTTCAATGCCGGTGATAATGCCGTCGCCAGTGTGCAGGGCAAAGCCGGGCTCGGAAAATACCTCTCCAGCCTGATTTTTAATCAACAGAGCTTGATCATTTAGTTCGAGAACAGCGAGACTCATAGTTTATTTGGCCTTAAGGAAGCGCAATAGATTATTTTCACAGTAGGCATGTGAATCGAGTACCAAGCGCTCCTGAATAAGTTGTAACTGATGCATAAAGAACATCACCACCATGCTGATCAGCAGGGCGATAAAGGTTGAGTTAAAGGCCACACCAAGGCTGCTAGTGACACCGGCAATATTGCCTTGCATAGCTTCGTGGGCCTGTCCCAATGCGGCGCCGATACCGCGCACGGTACCGATAAAGCCAATCGATGGAATGGCCCAGGTGATATAGCGGACCATGGAGAGTTCGGAATCCAGGCGATCATTTTCATTGTTGCAGACGACATTTACTGCGTCGGTGGCCGACTGTACGCTGTCGGTGACTTGGAAGCGGGTCAGGGCGGTTTGCAGTGCCCGGGGCAGCAATAGAGCTCGCTGGCTTTCGCCCAGTGACTGAAGTGGGCGGGCTAGCTGACTGGCATCCTCCGGCAGCACCCTGGAACCCTCGCCGATACTAATCAGTCTGCTGGAAAACATTCTCTGTTCACGCATGGCATTGCGGGTTTTGTAGCCCATAATCGCTAGCGCCCAGATCATCAGAATAAAACAGGACTCCTGCTCAAGGTCTTTGATCACAATAAAAAATGATCGCGGCACCTCGTAATCTTCCCCCGCCGCTGCCATTTCAGCATGCTGGCGAATAGTGCTCTCGGCATTGGGCCGCACCACTGTGACAAAAATCGCGTGCACGACGATAACCGCCAGTAGCAGGGCGACTAGTTGAAAAAACATTTCATTGGTATGGCTTTTCATTAAAGGCTCCTGTAATTGCAGCCTTCTGAGGGCTGCTTGATGATCTGTTGGGTCTAAATATCAGATGGCAGCGGTACTGGGAAATCTTCAGAGATCTCCTCGCTGGGTTTAAAATCTCCGGCGGGCTTTTTGGCCGCTGCCGACGGTTTATTCTCGACTTTAGGGGCTTCTACCTTAGGGGCCTCCTGCGCCTTCGATTCCAGTTTCTCTCTATCATCCTGTGACCAGAGCATAGGAGAGCCCAGCATAGTGGCTAGAAGTCCGACAGCGCATAAAAATCTGACAATTTTAGTCATAGAGTTACTCTTGTTTGATCTATCGTGATTTTTGCCCACTCGGTGATATTTCTACCTGAGGCGTCGCGATCACTCGACAAACGACGTGCTAAAACCTACTAGAGTGTACTAAAAGGTACTAAAGCGAACTAAAGCGAACTAAAGCGAACTAAAACGTATTAAAAGGTCCTAAAGTGCACCGCCCGGTTTATCCACATAGCGCGCTATTCTAAAGCCTAAATCAATCCGCCCATCAGTGCCAGAATCTCGGTAGCTAAGGCGCAGTTCGGTACGTGAGGCAAGCGCCCAGCTGGCGCCGCGAATCACATGCTTGCTGCCCTGTTCCGGACCCCGAGGATCGACCTTAGGCTCACTGCGGTTGGGGCGGATATCAAAATAATTATTGACCCACTCGGCGACATTGCCGCTCATATCATAGAGCCCCTTACTATTAGCCGAGAAACTGCCAACCACCGCCGACACAGGATATTGATCATTGTAGTTGGGCAGGGTAAAACTGAGAAAATGACGGGCACTCTGATCGGCATAGTTGCCGCTCAGCTGGATTGGCGGATACAGTTCATTGGGCCAGGGGAAGACATAGCTGGTGGATTGGGAATCGATTCTTGCCGCCCAGGCCCACTCAGCTTCGGTGGGCAGGCGATAGCCATGAGCGTCCCAATTAGCGCCAGTAATGCGAGCACCTTCAACAATATAAAATGCGGGTAGTCCCTCTTTGCGGCTCAACCAGTTACAGAACAGCGCGGCATCTTCCCAGCTCACTTTGGCCACCGGCTGACCCTTCATATCGAGGGTTTGCCCTTTGACGGCGGTGGAGCTGTGCTGATCTTTCCAGCGCTTAAATTGACCGTTGGTAGTTTCCTTGGTGGCAAGATAGAACGGTCGCTCTAGGCGCACTGAACGCTCCGCTTCATTGGCCCGTCTGCCCGGCTGACGCCGAGGTGCACCGAGCATAAACTGCTCGTTGGGTTGGAAGAGTTTTAGTTTGCCACCCACTGATGTCTTGATCACCGGGGGGCGCGAGGCCCAATAGGCCTGTTGAAGCGTCAGTAGGCTGATGCTTAGAGCCTGCTGATGGCCGGGTCTCGGGGTAACCGTCATAGACTTGGTTTCATAGCCGCTCTTCTCGATGCTGATACTGTGGGGCTTGGTGTTTAACGATAGGGTCTGGCTGCCACTCCCGCGAGGTTTGCCATTGACTAAAATCAGCGCGTCAGACGGCGTGATATTGAGTCGCACTGTGCCGATATTGGGGGTTAGTTTTACGCTTACCTGGGCTTGCTGTTCTGGTTTAACGCTGACTGACTGCTTGGCTTTTAGGTAGCCCTCAAGAAATAATTCAAGACTGTGTTTGGCAAAAGGGGCGATGGCCACATCCATTGGCGTGGTGCCTTTAAACTGTTTGTCGATGGTGATACTGGCTCCCTGGGGTGAGCTGTTAATGGTTACTGTGCCATCGGCGACGATCATCTCAATCAAGGGGTGCTCGGCTTTGCTGCCGGCTTTTACGCTGACCTGTTTGCTCTGAGTTTTGTAGCCGGGGGCTTTGAGGGTCAACTGGCTCCCGGTTTCTAGTACCTCGGCGCTCAATGGCGTCTGGCCGATTAGGCGCTTATCGATAAATAATTCAGCCCCTTCTGGCACTGTGCTGAACTCAACCTGTCCCCAGGCGGGCTGCAGGGTAATATCAATGGCCTGAGTTTTGCCCAGTCCCTCGATATCCACTTCCTGTTGCAGGGTGAAATAGCGATACTTGGCAAATTCCAGTTTGTGGGCGCCAAGGCTAATTTCACTGATGGTACCCGGCACAGTGCCAGCATCCTGATCGTCAATTGAGAGTTGGATATCGTGGAGGCTCGAGCGTACCAGCAAGTTCCCCGGCAGGGGCTGCAGCGCCACATCAATCTCTTGGGTGGCTTCGCCGCTGACCTCGATGGTTTTGCTCAGAGGGTAATAGCCAGGCGCCTTGGCAGTTAGTTGGTGTTGGCCTTTAAGCAGCAGATAGTTGTCGCCAATATGAAAGGCGAGGCCGCCGAGATCGACGTCGGCACTGGCCGGATCTAGGCGCAGAATAATTGCCCGAGCTGCAAATAAAAATATCAGTATGGCAATAGCGACAACGGTGAAGGCGGTAGTGAACAGCATTGCTGGCGAGGGGCCGCGGCGACCAATAACCGGTTTTTTTTCCAGTGGCGTAAAGTCCGTGGCGGAGAGTGGTGTAGTGTCTTTCGTCTTGACCATAATTATTCTAATTTTGTTTGTGGCTGCGACTCTTTTTTAAGCGGGTTTATAGACAAGCTGTATCCCTTGATTCTATTTAGTTCTGCTGACGCTATCTAATCCTAGTGATGCCATCTAATCCTAGTGACTACAGGGTGCCCGATTCCCGGCTAAACAACTACTAAACAAATAAGCACGTAAAAAAATAAGCATGTAAACAAATAGGCATGTAAAAAAATAGCCATGCTGTTTTGACCGCCTCTAGTGACAATGGTTACAGGGAGCTGGGCAAATCTTTATTCTATTGGCGATGGGGTTCTCGTTCTGTGACTATCCATCTATGTATTAGATTAGACCGTTTTCACCAGGGGCGTATTTAATAAGCTGGTTTTTAGATAGCTTCGTTTTAGGTAGCCTCGTGTTAGATAGCCTCATTGCAGCTAATAGCAATCGGCCGGTCAAACTTCTCCCCGGTAACAGTAAACTCTATTCGCACATCGCGAAACCCCATTCTGGTGCCGGCAACAATATAGCGTCCGGGCTTTAGGGAGACAGCCGTTTTGTCGAAGACCCCAAGCTTGGCCACCCTAAACAAGGTGACATAGGTATTGCTGTCTGAGGTCAGCACAACGTCCACTGGAGTCTGAGAGGCCTTAAGCACCCGCTGTATCTCTGCCACCTGTCGTTTTAATCTGGGCCCTGGGTTGGTAATGCCAGTAGCATCCTCAAGGACTTTTTGGCCACGGCGAAACTGCCTGCTAGCCGAGAGAGTAAGGGGATCACTGAGCAGTTTTTCAATGCGTTGGTCGAGATCTGCACGGACTCTGGCGGGGATCTGTTTTACTCGAATATCCGTGAGACTGTTATCGGTTGCCAGTAGCTGCTGATATACCTCTGACGCCTGCTGCCATTTCTCCTCGGCTTCCAGCTCAGATGCCTTGGCCACATTGCTGCTTACCCAGAGCTGTGAACGGCGCGTCTCCACCTGAGCCAAGGCCTGAGCAACAGCTGAATGTGCACTATAGACAGTGCCGGCCTGATTAAAAGCTGCGGTGGCCGCTGTAAAATCATTTTTATCTAAGGCGTTAAAACCAGCGCTCATATAGTTGCGGAAGCGCTGTTCAGTGATTTTCTGTTCACTGGAGGCGAGTGCGGCAGCGGCTTTTTTGTGCTCCGGGTCGGCCGTCACAGCCTCAGTGAAAGCCTGCTTGGCCTGCTCTAAACGGTCCAGGGCGATAAGCTGCTGACCCCGTTCCATGGCATCGATAACCACTGGCAGACTCTCGGCCCGCTGGCTCAGATTAATCACCTGGCGATTATCTGGGGCAATGGCGCTGGCCAGTTGGGTGGCACTGATAGCGGTGCTGAGCACTGAGTTTTCAATCGCCACAGCGGCGTCGGCGATTGACTGTTGAAGCAGGGACTCGGCTTTGCTTTTTAGCTCAAGCAGTCCATCCAAGGCGGCTTGATAGCTGTTGATGGCATCGCTGTAGTCGCCAAAGCCATACTCTTTATCACCGCGCTCAACGGCCTTTTGCGCCTGTTTAAATTCAAACTGGCCCCACTGCTCGACGCCCTGCTTATTGAGCAGACTGTCCCGCCGCAGAATAATTTCGGCCAGCACTGTTTGAGCATCTTGGCGATATTGGGTTTTTTGTGCGGCAGTGGAGGGACTGACAACGGTGGGTGATGGGGCGATCTGGCGCTGTGATTGATCGGCGCCACTGACCCAGGGTTCGGAGACCAGGCTGGGCAATACAAAAATTACTCCACAGGCCAGGAGTAGCAATAGGGCTACAGCGAGCTTTTGCATCCCTTTCTGTTTGCTGTCAGTGGCGGCTGGTTTATCCATCGATTAGGGTGTCGCCCGCTCTTGCTGATAGATTTTCCCGAGTAGTTCTTGCCACTGCTGATACTGGGCCTGCACGGTGCCGGTAAGAGTCACCGTGCGATCTTCCAGTTCAATCACCTGAGGGGCAATCTCGGCCTCTAACGACGAGCCCATTTCAGCCACAGATTCATTGAACTCAGACGCTTTTTGTTTTTTATCGAGACCGGCTTTGAGTACAAAGCCACCCACAGCAGCGGTGGCGGTGCCGGCATCATCGGCAATTCTGGTGCGCGCCTGTGAGCGCCCATAGATTCCCGCCAAAATTGCGCCAATACCACTGATAATCTGTTTATTGCCCTGCTGGTTTAACTGGCGTGCACGGACCACAGAGTCGTAGGAAGCACGGCGAAAGTCCTGATAGGCGAGATGCATCTGCTGGGAAAAGCCATCGTAATAATCCTGCATGGTGTCTACATAGAGGTAGTCGCGCTCGCGTATTTTGCGCACTCGCATAAGGATACTGTCGTTTTCGGCGGGCAGTCGAGCAACGCTCAAAATGCCTTTGCGACTCTCATTGATATAGCTCTCGAAGGCTTCGGGGGAAAACAGTTTGGCAAAGCGTAGTTCGGAAATGGTGCGCAGCTCGATAGCACGCTGGTCGCTAATCTTTTTTTCGCGGTAGCTAAGCAGATCATTGGCAATGCGGATAAACAGGTTTTGGAAGGGATCTCCGAGGCTTTTTAAGCGCCTGTCGTAGGCGTATTTTCCGGTGGTCTGTTTATAGCGTTGGGTAAACCATTTTTTGCCGCTGCTGTCGGTGGCGCTAATTTCCAAATCCATGGTTTCGCCATCGGACTGATAGATTGTGCCGCTGATATAGAGGTCCATTACCACATCATTGTTGGGGGTGACGCGAATTGCGCCCCAGGCACCACTTTTTTCCAGTACCTTGCCCAGCTGGTTGGAGAAATAGATCGCCTCGGCATAGCGCACCTCGGGAAAGACGGTGTCGTCTTCGTCGGTGAGATAGAGGCCATCATTTAATGTGGGTATGCCTACATCTAATAGGGTCTCCACCGGATAGGCTCGTGAGGGAGTGTCGAGAGTCATCTGGGTCGAGGAGGTGACTTTGTCCACAGCCGCGCTGGCAGCGCCGGCAATCAGCAGCAGTGCCAGGACGATTAGCTTGTTTGGCTTTAAAGGGATAAGGCGATTACTCATAGTGATCATTCTGCCTAACTCTGATTCTTAATACGTCGATATTCATCCCAGAGTTTTTCTCTGAGCACTGGATCCTGTTCTTTGCTCGCTGCGTCACGAATTTGGCGCAGTACAATATCATCCCCTTGACCGTCATCAATATCCTCGGGAATGGGAATAATCTCTGCGTCCCCTTGCCCTGCGGCACCGGCGGATTGATTGCCTGAGCCTTCCGCTGCCTCAGGGGCTTGGCCGCCCTCACCATCAGCTCCAGAGGAGGCACCTTCGGCGGCGCGCTCTTCAATCGAGGCGCTGCGATCAGAACTGCCCTCACCGGCCTCTTCAAATAGCGGCTCATCACTGTCGACACCACCACTGGAGCCGCTGGGGCTAAGAATATCAATATCGCTTGAACCAGCAACGCCGTCACCCATTACGCTATCGTCAAATTCTTCCAGTGAAGCGTCTAAGGCCTCATCGAGGCTTTCTGTGGACTCACCACTGTCAGCGCCATCAGCGCCGGAAGAGCCATCAGCACCAGAAGAGCCATCAGCGCCCCCAGACGGTGACGGGCTGCCACCAGGTGATGGCATGCCGCCGGCAGAGCTGGGAGGACTTGGCGGCGAGCCGGATGATCCGCCACCAGAAGAGGAGGGCATCGATGATCCAGAGTTGGTCGGTGATGGCATTTGGCAGCCGCTCATTGCTATCGCTAATACAGCAGCCAGAACAACTTTATGTATCGGCACGTTCAGGCCCAGGTTTAGAGCCAAACTCGATACCTTTAGCACGCGGCCTTGGACGCGAGTTTTAATCGATGGTTTGCGCATTGTCAGTCTCTTTTCTCGGCGAGTTGTTGACTCCCGTAGGGGAAATTAATAGCACTGCGAATCGGCGCTCCCTTCAGCAGCTTGGGTCTGTAGCGCTGGGCGCGAAGATCTTTAAATATAGTTCGCCTGATATGTTTGTCGAGATCTGCTGGCGGATTAATAATCTCAACATCTCTTGGCACACCGTTGCTGGTGATCGCCATAGAGATTTCCATAGGTCTGTCTTTAAAAGCTTTGTCTTCAAGAGCTTTGTCTTCAAGAGGCTCTTGTTCAGCAAGCTCGTCACTAAGTGGCTCTTTAATATTGCTAGGGGCCTGTGTATCACTAACGACCTTTTCAGGCGAGCTAACCCTGCTTTTGTGATCGGTGAATTCAATTAGCTTGGGGTTGCCAAACAGTGCTTCTTGCAGCTGCTCGGGTTGTTCGCTTTCACCGAGAAAATCATAGGCCAGCTTGTAGGCATGATTGGCAGATGCGCGCTGGCCAAACACCAGATACCAGTCCCCCAGTTCGGCGATGGCATTGGCCTGGTCTCGAGTTGGTGTGTCCTCTTGCAGTTCCAGTGCTTCGACAACTTTTTGCAGGGCTCTCTTGCCGCGACGGTAGTGCATATGAGAGGTGCTTTTACTGTTGCTGGCGGTGGCCGACGCATTAAAAGTGAACCCGGACTCAGATGGCTGGCCATGCTCTTTAATATGGCTGGAAATAAAATAATGCAGGTGACTGAGCTTGCGATACATGTCCGGGACGGCGGGGTCACTGAGGTCATTAGTCTGATCGAGAATGCTTTGCATGCGCGTGCCGAGCTTTTCAGAGATTACCAGGTTTTGATAGCCGCCATTGGTGGATCGCTCACCGTAGGTGTCCAGATACCAGTCGAGTAACTCATTGAGCACCGGCAGCATGCGTGGGTCCCGGGCGCCGTAGGCTTCGGTGTTGATCAAATAGAGATTTTCTAGGGCTTTTTGCGATTCATCCCAGTTGCCGAGAAAGCTTTCGGCGTCGGCAATCGACATTAGATAGGGGGTTTGGGTCAGGCTATTGAGACCAAAATTCACCCGTTCGATTTGCATGCCGCGCTGAAATGCTTGCCGGGCTTGCGGGTACTCTTGCTTTGAGAGGTGAGATTTGCCGAGTCCTAAATAGAGATCTGAGAGTTCCAGGGAATAGGCGCTGAGCTCAGCTTCGGCGACGTCGATGGCATCCAAGTAATCGGTGACAGGGTCGCTCTCTCTAAAATCTGGGAGAGTGGATTGCGCTGCGGCAAGGGATGTCACGAGGGATGCGACGAGGGAGGTAAATATCAAACAGATAAACAGGATTGCAGCCAGACTAGGTTGACTGGCTGCGGTTAGCTTAGCATTATCCTTCATATTGGGCTCCCCCCGTTGACATAGCAGTTTAGAGTAGACATATTGCAGCCGGTTCCATAACTTTTATCAGCGAGTGTGAATTAGAGGGTTTGGTTGCTTTGATGGGCTTTTCTCAAGCCTGTCGTTACAAGGCTGTCGTTACAAGCTCTTAGCTACAAACCTGTCGCTATTAGCTACAAGCCTGTCGTTACAAGCTATCAGCTACACACCATCAGTTACAAGCTAGGCAGCTATCAATAATCTGCCAGTGATACCCACTATGAGTTGCGCTGTTACTGGCGTCATTATTGTTCTGTTATGCTTCTGCGCCTAGTTACAGTCTATACACAGATGCAGAAAAATTCATGGCATGAGTAGAGATTTTTCACTTAAGTATAGAATAAATATAAAGGATGAAAATGAGTAAAGCACTTGAAGGTTTGAGAGTCATTGAATTGGGCCAGTTGCTGGCCGGACCATTTGCCGGTTGTATGCTAGGTTATTTCGGTGCTGAAGTGATAAAAATCGAGCCCCCCGGCGGTGACCCGATTCGCAATTGGCGCGAAGTCAAAGACGGCACTTCACTCTGGTGGCGAAGTCTGGGACGCAATAAAAAATGTATCTCGCTGGATCTAAAAACCCCTGAGGGCAGGGATTTAGTGAGGCAGTTATTGAATACTGCCGACATCGTTGTAGAAAACTTTCGTCCCGGTGTGCTCGAGGGCTGGGGACTGGATCCCGAGTCTATGCGCGCCGACAACCCAGACCTGATTTACGCACGCATTTCAGGTTATGGGCAAACCGGACCCTATTCCGTAAAGCCGGGTTTTGCCTCAGCCTGTGAAGCCATCAGCGGTTTTCGCTATGTCAATGGCTACCCGGGAGAAGCGCCGGTAAGACCTAACCTAAGCCTTGGGGATACCATCTCTGGTCTCCATGCGGTGCTGGGGATTTTGATCGCGCTGCGCTCAAGAGATCGCGGTGATGGCGGTCAGGTGGTCGACGTCGCTCTTTACGAATCGATGTTTAATCTACTCGAGGCGGTGGTGCCCGAATACGACGGCGCTGGTGTTGTCCGCGAGCCATCCGGTACCACTGTGACTGGAATAGTACCTACTAATACCTACAAATGTGCCGATGAAAAGTTTGTTGTGATCGGCGGCAATGGTGACTCTATTTATGCGCGCTTAATGACTGCCGTAGGTCATAGTGAAATGGGTACTGACGAAAAGTACTCCACCAACTCCAAACGCGTGGTTCATGAAGCGGAAATTGATCAGGTGCTAAAAACCTGGTGCGCCAGTATGCCCCTTGGAGACGTCATGGCAAAGCTTGAGGAGCATCGAGTGCCCTGTGGTCCGGTCTACAGTGTTGCGGACATGATGGAAGACAGTCATTTTCAGGCGCGTGGATTATTTGAGCAGGTAGAGATCAATGGCGAGCCCTTAAAAATTCCCGCGATGATGCCGAAATTAGGCAACACTCCTGGGGGAACTCAGTGGCCTGGCCCTGAAATTGCCAGCCACACTGACGAGATACTGGAAGGGCTCGGATTAGATAGCGCCCAGATCAAGCATTTAAAAACCACCGGCATAGTTACCGACAGCGACTGATAGAAAACTGTGGTTAAAAGGCGGTCAGTTAAGCGTTTATAACGAAAAAAATTGTCTATAGAGGAAAGCACAATGAGTATTAGTTCATTTCATCCACCCCATCGCATGCTTATGGGCCCCGGCCCCTCCGATGTCAGTGAGCGTGTATTAGCCGCCATGGCCCGGCCGACAGTAGGCCATTTGGATCCGAGTTTTATCGGCATGATGGATGAAGTGAAAACGCTGCTGCAGTATGTTTTCCAAACCCAAAACGAGCTCACCTTTGCGGTTTCGGCACCGGGTTCTGCGGGTATGGAATGCTGTTTCGCCAATTTGGTTGAGCCGGGAGACAAGGTAATTGTCTGTCAGAACGGCGTCTTTGGCGGCCGCATGAAAGAGAATGTCGAGCGCTGCGGTGGTATCGCGGTTATGGTTCATGATGATTGGGGTCAGGCAGTAGATGCACAAAAACTTGAGCAGGCTCTAGTGGAAAATCCAGATGCGGTATTGGTTGCCTTTGTTCACGCCGAGACCTCTACCGGCGCGCAATCGGATGCCAAGACACTGGTGCAACTAGCTCATCAACACGGCTGTCTGGCGATTGTCGATGCGGTCACCTCTCTCGCAGGCTCACCGTTAAAGGTCGATGAGTGGCAGATCGATGCGATCTACTCCGGATCACAGAAATGTCTCTCGGCTTCACCTGGCCTGTCCCCTGTCAGCTTTAGTCCCAGGGCCGCGGAAAAAATCAGTCAGCGCCAGAGCAAAGTGCAGAGCTGGTTTCTCGATCTTAATTTGGTTATGGGCTACTGGGGTGGGGAGGGCAAGCGCGCCTATCACCACACTGCGCCGGTTAACTGTCTCTACGGCCTGCATGAATCCCTCGTGATGGTTCAGGACGAGGGGTTGGAAAATGCCTGGCAGCGCCATCACAGCAATCACCTGCTGTTGCGTCAGGGTCTTGAACAGATGGGTATTGCGTTTTTGGTTCCCGAGGCCGATCGTCTGCCGCAACTGAATACGGTATTTATTCCTGAGGGTGTTGATGACGCCGCGGTGCGCACTCAGCTATTGAGTGAGTACAACCTGGAAATCGGTGCCGGTCTCGGCGCCCTAGCAGGCAAAGTCTGGCGCATTGGTCTGATGGGTCATGCCAGCAAACAGGCCAATATTGATTACTGCCTGTCTTCCCTAAAGGCGGTTATCTAGCTCTGAGCTAATCTACAGCGCTTTTCTCTCTACAGCTGCCTGAGCCGAATCCGCTAATGGATTACGGCGCAGGTGGCATCAAATCTACCAGCGCCAAAACCGTTGCCTGCACTCCGCGGGTCACCGCTGGCTGCGGGTCTATTCTAAAAAGTGGGCTGTGGTGAGACGCAATCGGCGGGCCACCGGCTGCTGCCGCTTTGTAATCCGCTGCACTGGTGCCGCCCACGGTAAAGTAGACGCTGGGAATGGCGGGTTCTGTGGTAAAGTAGGGAAAGTCCTCGGCACCCATGCCTTTGGATGAAATTGAAACAACCTGACGCTCTCCCAATCCTGCCTGCCATACCGCCTTTAGACGCTGCACCAGAGGTGCATTATTAATTGTCGGCGGCGTCGAGGATTTTGAGTAGATCACTTCGGGCAACTTATCTTCCGGAAGACCCGCGGCACGACCGAGATTTTCGGCGATGCGTTTAATGCCTTTTAGCAGTAGGTCGCGGGTCTCGAGATTGGTGTTGCGCACGGTTAGCTGCAGCACCGCCCGATCGGAAATAATATTGTGTTTGGTGCCGCCGTGAAAGGAACCCACTGTGACTACTCCAGGTTCCCGCGGTGCCAGCTCTCTTGATACCAGGGTCTGCAGTGCCACAACAATCTGGCTGCCCAGCAGAATCGGATCTTTGCCAGCATGGGGCGATGCGCCGTGAGCGCCAACACCGTGAATAATAATATCCAAGCTATCGGAACCGGCAAAGGGTGAACCCTCCTGCACATTGATTAGGCCCGCAGGCAGACCGGCACCGACATGGAAGGCCAGAGCATAATCTGGCTGACCAAAGCGCTCCCAGAGGTTGTCATCCATCATTGCCTTGGCGCCGCGAATACGTTCCTCGGCGGGTTGGCCGATCAGCATCAAGGTGCCGGACCACTTGTCCCTGCGCGCCGACATCTGGCGCGCGGTACCGATCAAACTGGTGATATGTACATCGTGACCACAGGCGTGCATCACTGGCACTTGATTGCCGGTGATAGGGTCGGTTTGGGTTGCCGTGGAGGCATAGTCCAAGCCCGACTTTTCTTTTACCGGCAGGCCGTCCATATCGGCGCGCATCATCACCAGTGGTCCATCGCCGTTCTTTAATAGGGCTACGACACCGGTTCCACCGACTTTTTCAGTGACCTTAAACCCACTGTTACGTAGTTCATCCGCCAGTTTTTTAGCGGTCTTGGTCTCCATAAAACTGAGTTCGGGATTGCGGTGAAAATGGGTAAACAGCGCGCCGAGACGGTCGTTGTAATCTCTGGTCACAGAGCGGGCGAGTTCATCGCCGGTGAGGCTGTTGGTGGGGTTGTTGGTTGGGCTGTTAGCGGGGCTGTTGGTGGGGTTATTGGTGGGGTTATTGGTGGGGCTGTTAGGGAGTGCGTTGGATAGGGAACTTATGCCCACCGCTAAAAAAAGTGCAGCGGTAAAAAAGCGCAGTGGCGGAATGGATAAATTTTTCATAGCGGTTCCCGTTGAAGATAAATAAATTCTGAAATCACCCTGCCTACCTGTTGCAAGCTGTCGGCACTACAGTGCTCAATAGTATCACCACTGGTATGCCAAGACTGAGGGAATGGCCAGTGGATCAGGTTGACGACTTTGAGACCAGCGCGCAAGAAAGGTAAGTGATCGTCCTCTATATAAGCGCCTTTGCGATTCTGAAACACCTCGGCTCCCTGAGACTGGGCAATGCGCCAAATCTGATCTTGCAGGTCCCCGGCGCCATCTCGAGAGAAACGCTCTTGAGGAATTACCAAATTTCGGTCGCAGACCATGTCCACAACCAGACCTGCAGTGGGGCGATAGAAGCGGTTTTGTCGAACAAATTCAGTGGCGCCGATAGAGAAGGGCAGGTCATCTATATTGCCCATATCCTCGAGATCGAAAAATACCAGATCAACGGTGACCGGGGCGCGTTTGCTGCTCAGCAGCCGCGCGAGCTCCAGTAATACGGCGACGCCGGAAGCGCCATCATTGGCACCGATTACAGGTTCTGACCGCTTGGCTGGCAGTCTGTCTCGCTCGGCAATAGGTCGGGTATCCCAATGTGCCGCGAGCATAATTCTCGGCTGACTTCTGTGCTTTGGGTCGGCGGCATAAAAGCTCGCCCAGAGATTATTACCGGACAGACCATGGGCTTGAAATGGCTGAATGACTAGCTGATCGGCCTCAGGCTTGAGTAGCTGCTGAATATAGTAAAGGGTTTTTTGCTTGCCGGTATAGTCTGCGGTGCGCGGGCCAAAGCTGACCTGCTGGGCTATATGTTGCAGGGCCAGCTGGCCGTTAAATTGGCCCTTTTTTTGCCCATCTGTTTGGGCATAGGCCAATGCTGACAGAGCAGCAAAGGCGAGTGTCAGACTAAGTCGAGTTACTGATCTGCAAGGGTTTGGCAACATATTTTAGTATTACAGCTCTTTTGCGGGATTTATCAAAATAGCTTAGCCGTTGTTTTGCGCCACGCCTTCTGGCTCGTTGATCAAGGGCAACTTAATTTGATAAAAGCCATAAATTATCGCGATCAGCGGGCAACAGAGATTAAAGAAGGCGTAGGGGGCATAGTAAAAAGTGCTGACACCCAGTGTCGCCGACATAAAGGCACCGCAGGTATTCCAAGGCACCATCACCGATGTCAGGGTGCCGGAGTCTTCCAGCGTTCGGGACAGATTAATCGCCCGCAGATTGCGACGCTTGTAGGCATCGGAAAACATCTGTCCGGGAATCACAATAGATAGATACTGATCAGCGGCGAGAACATTGGTGCCTATGCAGGTGAGGATAGTGGTGTTGATCAGTCCGCCGACCGATTTTACTCGGCTCAGTGCGGCTTCCACTATACGCTCCAACAGACCGGTGCGAGCCATTGCACCGCCAAAGGCCATGGCATTGATAATCAGTCCGATGGTCAGCAACATGCTCTGCATGCCGCCCTTGGACAGCAGTGCATCCATAGATTGATTGTCGCTCACTGAGTTAAAGCCCAAGAACATCGCCGTAAACAGACCTTTAAAAATCGCCGCCGAGCTGCTTAGACTGGCGTCTGCTGCCAGAGTAATCACCGCATCCCACTGGAATATCACGGCAAAGATACAGCCTGCCACCACACCACAGATCAGAGTCGAGAGGGCCGGTTTGCGCATAATTGCCATCACTAACAACAGCACCAGCGGGGTGAGCATCAATGGATTGACCAAGAAAGCCGTCTGCATTGCTGCCTGCAGAATCTCAATATCGTCGACTTTGACATTGATCGTGCTGCCCATGCCGAGGAGAAAAAACAGTACCAGGGCAATAATAAAGCTCGGCAGAGTGGTCCACAGCATATGTTCAATATGGTCAAACAGATCGCTGTTGGTCACCGCCGCGGCAAGATTAGTGGTATCCGAGAGCGGTGATAACTTATCGCCAAAATAGGCGCCAGAAATAATTGCCCCAGCACTGATTGGCAGCGACAGATCCAGCGCTGCTGCTATGCCCATAAAGCCGATACCCAGGGTGCCAGCGACTGTCCATGAGCTGCCAACACTAAAGCCGATTAGGGCGCAGACCAGACAGCAGGTCATATAAAAGTAGTCCGGCGACATAATCTCGACACCGTAATAGATCATGCTCGGCACGGTGCCAGCGAGAATCCAGCTGCCGATCAGTGCACCGACCATAAAGAGAATCAGAATGGCTGGCAGAGATACGGTAATGGTATCGATCATGCCCTGCTCGATCTGCTTCCAGGTCAAACCATTTTTAATGCCGATTAGGGCTGCCACGGCGGCAGCCAAAGACAGTGCTACCTGATTGGGGCCTGAGGAATCGAGGCCGAATACAAACACGGTGCCAGCGAGCATGGCGATCAAAAGAATTATTGGAATAAGGGCGTCGAGAAGGCTGGGCTTTACCACTGGTCGGTTCATAGATCTCTCTGTTATTGTTTTTATAGGTCTAGCGAACATGGCGTGTTTCGCCAGTGGCTAACTTACCAGCACTGCCCCTATCTATCTACCTTTCTCGACAGCGGTAGATGACTTAACCGGCTTTCTAGCGTAGTTATTTTGTGGAAAAAGCCTTTGCTAGACAGAAAACGCTTCGGCAGTCTTATCCAGTGCCTCGATGGCGCGCTCAATCAGCATGTCGATCTCGCCATTACTACAGATCAGCGGTGGCGAAATAATCATTGAGTCCCCCACGGCGCGCATGACCAAACCGTTCTCCAGGGCTATATCACGACAGATGCCACCGGACATCTGATCTGGTGCCAAACGCTCACCGGTCTGTTTATTGCGCACCAGCTCCAGAGAGCCAAACATGCCTAGCCCTCGGGTGTGGCCAACAATGGGATGTTCGCCCAGCTCGGCCCAGCGCTTTTGCATATAGGGCGCGGCATGGTCGCGAACCTGCTGGAAAATATTCTCAGACTGCATAATATCCAGTGTCGCCATAGCCGCTGCACAGGCAATCGGATGCCCGGAATAGGTAAAGCCATGGGCAAACTCGCCGCCTTTGGCGGTGATCACCCGGGCAATTTTATCGCTAACTAAAACCCCACCCAGAGGCTGAAAGCCATTGGTCACGGCTTTGGCAAAGGTGATTAAATCCGGTTCAGTACCTAGGGTCTGGCTGCCAAACAGCTCGCCAGTGCGGCCAAAGCCACAGATCACTTCATCGCTGATAAACAGGATATTCCGAGCTTTAAGAATACGGCTGACCTCTGGCCAGTAGCTGTCCGGTGGCACAATCACACCGCCGGCACCCTGAATCGGTTCAGCGATAAAAGCGGCAATATTGTCTTCACCGATCTCATCGATTTTTTCTTCCAGTGCTCGCGCCGCCTCTAAACCAAACTCTTCAGGGCTGAGATCGCCGCCGTTGACAAACCAGTTGGGATCGACAATATGCTCAACATAGGGCAGGGTTTCGAACTGCTGGTGGACAAAGCCAAAACCCCCGAGGCTCGCCGAGGCGATGGTGCTGCCGTGATAGGCATTTTGCCGGGAGATAATAATCCGCTTGTGGGGCTTGTCTTGCAGATCCCAATAGCGCCGCACCAGACGAATATTGGTGTCATTGGCCTCGGAGCCGGAGTTGGTGAAAAATACATGAGTAAAGCGTTTGGGCGCCATATCCACCAGGCGCTCGGCGAGCTCAATCGCCGGCGCATTGCTGCACTGAAAAAAATTATTGTAGTAGGGCAGCTGCTCAAATTGACGGCTCACCGCTTCGGCAATGGCCGGCTGGCTATAACCGAGACTACAGCACCAGAGGCCGGACATGCCGTCGAGTATCTGATTGTCGTCTGTGTCATAGATGTAGATATGTTCGGCGCGGTTAATGATTCGCCCGGGCTTTTTCGCGTATTGGTTAAAGTCGGTAAAGGGGTGCAGGTGACGCTGGGCGTCGAGCTCTTGCCATTGCTGGGTCGTTCGGTTTTTAGTCATGATAATTGCGGTCGCCGTATTGTTAGAGCCCGCCCCGATGGAGGGTTTGTAAGCGGGTGCTTTTAAGGATTTATTGTAGCGCTTATCTGACCATAAAAAGATCTTCGAGTCATGTCCCTAATACAGGGGTTAGCATTTTCTGGTGACCGCTCTAGGGTAAAACAAACAGGAGAGTTGGTTAAAAAATCTGGTGAGTAAAGAAGTCAGGCTATACACTTAGTCGCTGGCGACAAGATCAGAGACAAGATCAGAGGCAAATGCTTGGCGAGCGGGTTAAATAATTAAACCAATCGCTTTTAATAAGCACCATTAATAAGCCACTTTAATTGGCCATTTTAACAACCAACCATGACCAACAACTAATCATGACCAACAACCATGACCAACAGCCAATTTTAAAACAGACAAGTCGAAAAGATCGCCGATATTGTTTACTGGGAGAGTTGCTATGACGCATCACATTATTAGAAAAACCTTAATCTCAGCGGCAATCGCCGCAGCGACCTTGAGTGCCGGACAGCTGTCTGCAGCACAGATCGAAGAGATCATTGTCACCACACAAAAACGCCAGCAGACGTTACAGGATGTGCCTATTTCAGTCTCCGCATTTAGCGGCAGCTTTATCGATAAGGCGCAGATTTCCGACGCCAAGCAGGTGGCACTGCTAACGCCGGGTGTCTCCGGCGATACCGACGATTCCTTTCTCGATTCGATGAATGTTCGCGGGATCAGCACCAATGACTTTGGTGTTGGCGCCGAGCCCTCCATTGGTCTCTACCAAGACGGTATTTATTTGGGTCGCACCGGTGGTGCCGTATCCAGTTTCTTCGATGTTGAAATGGTCGAAGTGGTCAAAGGTCCTCAGGGTACTTTGTTTGGCCGCAATGCCTCTTCAGGTGCAATCTCGATTACTACGGCTAAGCCTACTGGTGAGTCCGGCGGATCCATCGATATTGGTTTTGGCCAAGATGGCTACGGAGAAGTCACCGCGGTTGTAAATACGCCGATCAATGATCAGTTTAGCGGCCGTTTGGCGGTCTACCACCAGCAGCAGGACGGCTGGGTGACCAATATCAATGATGGTCAGCAGACCGGCGGTGTAGAAAATACCGCAGCGCGCTATACCCTGGCCTTTGAGAATGAAGAGATTACTAGCACCCTGATGCTGGAGTATGAAGACCGTCAGGGACCACCGACCCTCTATCAGGCCTTTGATCCCGATGAAACCGGTCTGCCGTTTTACAGCACCGATGCCGCGGAAGATCAGTTCACCTCAGATGTTAGTTCGTCCGATCTAATTGATGAAGGTGAAGTCTGGGGTGCCACGCTAAATGTGGAAGTGGATCTGGGAGATGACTATACCCTCAGCTCGATTACCGGTTTACGCGGCCACAACTACTATTACCTGGAAGACTTCGATGGCGGCAGTAGCTTTCTGTCGAACTACAACCAGATTCAGCAGCAGGACTATTTTAGTCAAGAATTTCGTATCAACAAAGCGACTGACAGTGTCAGCTGGTTTGTTGGAGCCTCCTGGTACAAAGAAGAGCTCAAGGTGCGCTTTAATCAAACTCTCGATGAAGATACCTTCTGTGCAGCCTATGGCACCTATTACGAATATTACGATATCACCGATTGTGCCACGCTCTACGAATACTATGAGTACGATCCGATTGTCGGTATTGGCACGCGCAACGACTCGGTTGACGTGGACGCGGAATATGACGGTTGGGGTCTCTACGGCGACGCCACCTTCCATGCCACAGAGGATTTAGACGTTACAGTGGGCGCCCGCTATACCGAAGACAACCGTGATTTCGCCCAAAAATTTGGCGGCGAAGAGCGCAATGCCACCTGGTATACCTTTCCGTTCTACACCTCAGATTTTGTTCAGGGCAATGATCAGTGGACCAATACCTCAGTGCGCGCCGCAGTGAATTATCAGCTCAGTGATGAGGTCTCTACCTACGCCAGCTATTCAACCGGCTACAAGGCCGGTGGTTTCAATACCATGGAACTGTCCTTCGCCGACGACATCACAGTCGATGATTTGGATGGTGAAGATGCCTTAGATTTTGATCCCTCAGTGGCGAGCTTTCATAAAGAAGAAGTGACCAGTTTAGAACTGGGCTTAAAAGGTCAGTTTTTAGACGGCCAGATGAATCTTAATGCCGCCCTCTACAGCTACCAGTTTGATGGCATGCAGTCCGGTTATTATGTGGACGGTCGCTACACTGTGGCCAATGTAGGCGACGCCGAAGGCTCTGGATTAGAGTTGGATATGCGCTATCTGCCCACAGACAACTTAGATATTTATCTGGGTTTAGCCTGGGCTGACTCTGAGTTGACCAAACCCAATGCAAGTCTCTCCGCCGATTTCTGTGAAGACGATTGCACCGGTGCCATGTTGCCGGGCACAGTTGATTTTAGTGCGGCGATGGTTGCCACTTACAATCGCCCTGTTGAAGGGGGTGATCTGAGTGTTACCTGGGAAACTTTTCATCAGGGCGCCAGCCCAGGGTTTGGTGACTTTTCCCTAGAGCCGATTATGTTAGATGAGTTTACGGTGAGTAATCTGCGGGTCGGCTATGACAGCTCGGATAACTGGAGCATGACGCTTTGGGTCAACAATGTATTTGATACTTTTTACTACAAAGGCGTAGCCCCAGCGGATGGCATTATTGCTCCTCATTACTTTGGTTTCTCGGAGCCCCGTCGTGTGGGTTTGGATATAGGCTATACATTTTAGAGCTTATACATTTTAGAGCTTACAAATTTTAGAGCTTATAAAT
>CAXAFJ010000010.1:0-48937 GCA_963968025.1 uncultured Pseudomonadales bacterium
TCGTGAAGGCGGCCGTACTGTTGGCGCTGGTGTTGTAGCTAAGATCATCGAGTAACAGGTTAGACGCAGTATGAAGGGGCTTAGCGGCCCCTTTTTTGACCCCTGGTCAAAGTGGCAGCATGCTTTGACTTAGGGCTTTTAATTAATTTGGCTTCAACTGTAAATAAGCTTGACAGTCCCGGGGTGCGGCACTAGAATTCGCGCTCCTTTTTCGGGGCTAGAAGTTATTTAACCCTGAAGTTTTAGTAGAGATAGCGGAGTTTCGATTCCATGCAAAACCAAAGCATCCGGATTCGCCTTAAGGCGTTTGATCACAAATTGATCGACACGTCTACACAGGAAATCGTTGAAACGGCACGGCGCACAGGCGCGCAGATTAGGGGTCCAATCCCTTTGCCGACTCGGAAAGAAAAGTACACGATACTTATCTCTCCACATGTAAATAAGGATGCGCGCGATCAGTACGAAATTCGCACGCACAAGCGCTTAATCGACATTGTTGAGCCAACAGAGAAGACTGTTGACGCGCTTATGAAATTGAATCTTGCGGCAGGCGTTGAAGTACAAATCAGCTTAAGCTGAAAACGACTGTAGCGGTTCGGCAGTAATGCCGGGCAAACACTAAAGTGTAATGTCTTGAAATAGACAGCCGTAGCGGGTAACAGCCCCGTACACTTAAGAGGTTATAAAATGAGTATAGGAATAGTTGGTCGCAAATGCGGCATGACTCGCGTATTCACTGAAGATGGTGTATCTATCCCTGTGACTGTTGTCGAGGCGACACCTAATCATGTTACCCAGATTAAATCAGTTGAGACTGATGGCTATTCAGCTATTCAGATCACTACTGGTTCTCGTAAAGCATCCCGAGTAAGCAAGGCCCAAGCAGGTCACTACGCCAAAGCTGGTGTAGAGGCAGGTCGCGGTCAATGGGAATTTCGTACCGAAGGCAGCAGCGATGAATTCGCGGTAGGTGGTTCACTTACTGTAGAGCGTTTCGAAGCAGGCCAAATGGTCGATGTTACTGGTACTTCTAAAGGTAAGGGTTTCCAGGGCGGCGTTAAGCGTTGGAACTTTGCCATGCAAGATGCTACTCACGGTAACTCGCTATCCCACAGAGCGCCCGGTTCGATTGGTCAAAACCAATCGCCAGGTAAGGTGTTCAAAGGCAAGAAGATGGCCGGCCAAATGGGTAATGCACAAGTTACTACACAAAATCTTGAAATCGTACGTGTCGATGCTGAGCGCAATTTGCTGTTAATCAAGGGTGCCGTACCTGGCGCGCCTGGTGGCAATGTTGTTGTTCGTCCGGCAGTCAAGGCTTAAAGGGGAGTGTCCATGGAATTAGCAATTGCGACACCCAAAGGTAATAAGGGAACTGTTGAAGTTTCTGAGTTAGCGTTTGGAACAGAGTTCAACCAGGATCTGGTTCACCAGACTGTAGTAGCTTTTCTAGCCGGTGCCCGTCAGGGAACTCGCGCTCAGAAAAACCGTTCAGCCGTTTCTGGTGGTGGCCGCAAGCCACACGCTCAGAAAGGTACTGGTCGGGCACGAGCTGGTACTATCCGCAGCCCAATCTGGCGCGGGGGCGGTGTAACATTTGCTGCTACTCCACAGGATCACAGCCAAAAGCTGAACCGTAAGATGTATCGCTCTGCGATGCGCTCTATCGTCTCTGAGCTGGCTCGTCAGGACCGTCTTATTGTTGTCGAAGAGTTTGATATCGACGCGCCTAAGACCAAGCTTCTGATCGCCAAGCTGCAAGAGTTCAGCTTGACTGAAGTGATGATCGTTACCGAAGAAGTCAGTGAGTTTCTGTATCTGGCCTCACGCAACCTGCACAAGGTTGATGTTCGTGACGCAGCGGCAGTTGATCCGGTTAGCTTGATTAATTTTGATAAGGTGTTGGTTACTGTTCCAGCGCTGAAAAAACTTGAGGAGCTTCTGGTATGAACCAAGAGAGAATCTTCAAAGTGTTGTTAGGGCCGCACATTACTGAGAAATCGGCAATGGCGTCAGGCACAGCAACGCAAATCGTGTTTAAAGTTGCTACCGATTCCACCAAGTTGGAGATCAAGCGCGCTGTTCAGCAGCTGTTTGAAGTTCAGGTTGATGATGTTCGAGTGGTCAACGTCAAGGGTAAGACGCGTCGCACTAAAACTGGTGTTGGCCGTCGCAGTGACTGGAAAAAGGCGTATGTTCGTCTTGCTGAAGGTCAAGACATTGACTTTGCAGTAGCGGAATAAGGGTTTAGTCATGGCAGTTATTAAGAGAAAACCAACATCTCCGGGTCGTCGCTTTGTAGTAAGCGTTGTCACTCCGGATTTGCACAAAGGCGCTCCATACGGTCCTTTGTTAGCACCGAAGAAAAGAAGCGGTGGCCGTAACAGCAGTGGTCGCATTACCGTGCGTCACATTGGTGGCGGCCACAAGCAGCACTACCGCATTATTGACTTCAAGCGCAACAAAGACGGTATACCGGCAACAGTTGAGCGTTTAGAGTACGATCCAAACCGCAGCGCGCACATCGCACTGTTATGTTATGCCGACGGTGAGCGCCGTTACATTATTGCTCCCAAAGGTGTTTCTGCTGGCGACACTGTCCAGTCAGGTGAAGATTCTCCGATCAAGGTCGGTAACACTCTTCCGTTATTGAAGATTCCAGTCGGCTCCACAGTACACTGTGTTGAGATGAAGCCAGGTAAAGGTGCACAGATTGCACGTAGTGCCGCCGCTTCAGTTCAGTTAGTTGCTCGTGATGCCAGCTATGCCACAGTGCGTTTACGCAGTGGTGAGATGCGCAAATTGCCAGTCGGCTGTCGCGCAACTCTTGGCGAAGTTTGTAACAGTGAGCACAGTCTTCGCTCATTGGGTAAGGCTGGCGCATCGCGCTGGCGTGGTATTCGTCCAACCGTTCGCGGTGTGGCGATGAACCCAGTCGATCACCCACATGGTGGTGGTGAAGGGCGTACTTCGGGCGGCCGTCATCCAGTATCTCCATGGGGCATGCCGACCAAAGGTTATAAGACGCGCAAGAACAAGCGCACTGACAAATACATTATTCGTCGCCGCAAATAAGCGCTGACTAAAGCAGAATAAAAGAGGAAAGCAAACGTGCCACGCTCTCTAAAGAAAGGACCGTTCATTGATCTTCATCTCGCGAAGAAGGTTGAGGTTGCGGCAGCAGCAAACGATCGCCGCCCAATTAAAACTTGGTCGCGTCGTTCGATGATCTTACCGGATTTTGTTGGTCTCACGATCGCTGTCCACAATGGTCGTCAACATATTCCTGTTTTAGTCAACGAAGAAATGGTTGGCCATAAGCTGGGTGAATTTTCTCCAACGCGTACCTACAAGGGACACGTGGCGGACAAAAAAGCCAAGCGTTAAGCGAAGAGGTTATGACTGTGGAAGTACAAGCAAAGTTAAGAGGGGCCAAGATGTCCGCGCAGAAAGCGCGATTGGTTGCCGATCAAATTCGTGGCAAGTCTGTTGAAAGTGCATTGGATATTTTGCAATTCAGCAGCAAGAAGGGCGCGGATATTATTAAAAAGGTGCTTGAGTCGGCAATTGCCAACGCTGAGCATAACGATGGTGCAGATGTAGATGAGCTGAAGATCTCGACGATTTTTGTCGATGAAGGCATGACTATGAAACGCATTAGGCCGCGAGCTAAAGGCCGTGCAGATAGAATTCTTAAGCGCAGTTGTCACATCACTGTAAAAGTCGCTGAAAAGTAGACATAGGTTCAGGAGACCATTCCATGGGTCAAAAAGTACATCCAACTGGCATCCGTCTAGGTATAGTTACAAAACATACTTCGACGTGGTATGCGGGTAATAAGGACTATGCAGACAAGCTCCATCAGGATCTTTCTGTACGTGAATTCATTCGCACAAGACTGGCACATGCATCCGTCAGTCGCGTAGATATTGAACGTCCATCTGACAGCGCACGCATTACTATTCACACTGCGCGCCCAGGTATCGTTATCGGCAAGAAAGGCGAAGACGTCGAGAAGCTGCGCAATGAGATCGGCAATAAGATGGGTTGTCCCGTCACGATCAACATTGAAGAGATTCGCAAGCCAGATTTAGATGCGACTTTGGTTGCACAGAACGTCGCGCAGCAGTTAGAGCGTCGTGTTATGTTCCGTCGCGCTATGAAGCGTGCGGTACAGAACGCAATGCGCGGTGGCGCACTGGGCGTCAAGATTCAGGTTGGTGGCCGTTTGGGTGGTGCAGAAATCGCACGCTCTGAGTGGTACCGCGAAGGTCGAGTTCCACTGCACACTCTGCGTGCGAACATCGATTATGCAGCTGCTGAAGGCAATACCACGTACGGCATTATTGGCGTCAAGGTGTGGATCTTCAAAGGTGAAGTTTTGGGTGGTGAGGAAGCTGAAAAAGCGCCTGCCAAGAAACAAGACACAAGAAACAAGCGACAAGGGTAAAGCGAAATGCTGCAACCAAAACGTACAAAATTCCGCAAGATGCACAAGGGCCGTAATCGTGGCCTGGCGCAGCGCGGCAGTAAGGTCAGCTTTGGCGAGTTCGGTTTAAAAGCCTCTGGCCGCGGACGTTTGACTGCGCGTCAAATTGAAGCTGCTCGTCGTGCAATGACCCGTCACATTAAGCGTGGTGGTAAAATCTGGATTCGAGTTTTCCCAGATAAGCCGATTACACAGAAGCCGCTTGAAGTTAGAATGGGTAAAGGTAAGGGTAATGTCGAGTACTGGGTTGCACTAATCCAGCCAGGCAAGGTTCTTTATGAAATGGAAGGTGTTAGTGAAGAGATTGCGCGTGAAGCCTTTGCTCTTGCCTCGGCTAAGCTGCCGATCGCAACCACCTTTGTTAGACGAACGGTGATGTGAAGATGAATGCTAACGAATTGCGTGAAAAGACAAGTGAAGAGCTAGAGGCCGCGTTGATTGGCGAGCTCAAGCAGCAGTTTAATCTGCGTATGCAGTTGTCCACTGGCCAGTTAAACGAGAGTCACAAGGTTAAGCTGACGCGCCGCAACATTGCGCGCATCAAGACAATGCTTAAGCAAAAGGCAGGGGTATAACGATGTCTGAATTACAAGCTAGCTCGCGTACTCTGACTGGTCGTATTGTCAGTGACAAGATGGACAAGACAGTAACTGTCCTGGTTGAGCGACGTGTTAAGCACCCGGTTTACGGGAAGTTCTTAACCAAGTCGACAAAGATTAAAGCGCACGATGCTGAAAATGGTGCGCGAACAGGCGATTTAGTAACAATCGCAGAATGCCGTCCTGTATCTAAGGACAAGGCGTGGACACTGGTCAATATTGACGAGCGTGCTGTAGCAGGTTAATCCTGTAGACAGTAAAGGGTTCGGAGTAAGAAAATGATTCAAACAGAAAGTTATCTTGATGTAGCAGACAACAGCGGTGCACGTCGCGTTATGTGTATCAAAGTATTGGGTGGTTCACACCGTCGTTATGCTCGTGTTGGTGATGTTATTAAGGTCACTGTTAAGGAAGCAATTCCACGTGGCAAGGTAAAGAAAGGCCAGGTAATGAGTGCGGTTGTTGTACGTACCAAGAAAGGCTTGCGTAGACAGGATGGCAGCTTGATCAAGTTTGATGACAATGCAGCTGTATTGTTGAATGCCAACCTGGCGCCTATTGGCACACGAATTTTTGGGCCGGTAACTCGTGAACTTCGCACTGAGAAGTTTATGCGAATTATCTCCCTAGCACCTGAAGTGCTGTAAGCGAGGATTTAGAAATGACAATGCTCAAAATTAAGCGCGACGACGAAGTTATCGTTGTTGCTGGCAAAGACAAAGGTAAGCGCGGTAAGGTCCTTAAAGTGTTAGAAAAAGGCCGTTTACTGGTATCGGGTATTCAGATGGTTAAAAAGCATCAGAAGCCAAATCCTCAGGCGGGAATTCCCGGCGGGATTATCGAGAAAGAAGCGCCAATTCAGGGATCTAATGTAGCCCTCTTTAATGGCGCAACTAACAAGGCAGATCGAGTTGGCTTCAAGATTCTAGAAGACAACAAGAAGATTCGTATCTTCAAGTCTAGCGGCGAAGCCGTAGACGCTTAGGAAATAGGTAATCGAAATGGCAAGGCTTAAAGAACTATACAAGAACGAGTTGGCACCGGCGCTGCAAAAAGAGCTCGGGCTAGCTAACGTGATGGAGATTCCGCGCATCACTAAGATCACCCTGAACATGGGTGTTGGTGAAGCTATCGGTGACAAGAAGTCACTTGAGAATGCGGTTGCTGACTTAACATTGATTGCGGCGCAAAAGCCTGTAATCAACAATGCGCGCAAATCCATTGCCGGCTTTAAAGTCCGTCAGGGTTGGCCCATTGGTACCAAGGTAACGCTGCGTGCTGATCGTATGTATGAGTTTCTTGAGCGTTTAGTTGGTATTGCTATTCCACGTATTCGTGACTTCCGTGGCATTAGCCCAAAGCAGTTTGATGGGCGCGGTAACTTCTCAATGGGTGTGAGTGAGCAAATCATCTTCCCAGAGATTGATTACGAGAAGATTGACAAGTTGCGTGGTCTTGATATTACTATCACGACTACTGCACGAAACGACGATGAAGGCCGTGCTCTACTGCGCGCCTTTAACTTCCCGCTGAAAAGTTGAGGTTGTAGGTAAATGGCAAAAGTATCCATGGTTCAGCGCGAGCATAAGCGCACCAAAACAGTTGCTAAGTTCGCTGAGAAGCGTGCTGCTATTAAAGCAGTAATTAGTGATGTGAATGCGTCTGACGAAGATCGTTATAACGCACAAGTTAGTTTGCAAAAGTTGCCGCGTGATGCGAGCCCGGTTCGCCAGCGTAATCGCTGTAGAATTACTGGCCGTCCACACGGTGTGTACCGAAAGTTTGGCCTGTGCCGAAACAAACTGCGCGAGTCAGCTATGCGCGGTGAGATTCCTGGCCTGGTTAAATCCAGCTGGTAAGTTTGAGGAGCCAAACGTTATGAGTATGCAAGATCCTTTATCCGATATGTTGACTCGCATTCGTAATGCGCATCATCGCTGTCACCCAGAAGTGTCAATGCCCGCTTCAAAGCTTAAAGCGTCCGTCGCGAAAGTTTTGTTAGACGAAGGCTACATCGAAGGGTTCTCTGTGACCGATGAAGTTAAGCCAACTATGACAGTTGCGCTTAAGTATTTCGAAGGCAAGGCAGTAATCGAAGAAATAACACGTATTAGCAAGCCAGGCTTACGCCAGTACAAGGGTAGCTCGGACATTGTTAAAGTTCGCAGTGGCTTGGGCATTGCCATAGTCTCCACCAGCAATGGTGTGATGACTGATCGCGCGGCCCGCGCTGCCGGTATCGGCGGTGAAGTGCTTTGCACCGTATTCTGATAGGAAAACGAGATGTCTAGAGTTGCAAATAATCCAGTAGCATTGCCAAGTGGTGTTCAAGTAACCATCGGCGGTTCTGAGATAACAGTTAAAGGAAAGATCGGCTCACTCGTGATGCCAATCAATCCAGAAGTTGAGATTGTGCAGGACGAGAATGTTTTGAAATTCTCTGCCCGCTCAAGTGCTAAGTTTTCCCGCGCTATGTCTGGTACTACCAGAGCGTTGGTCAACAACATGGTATTTGGTGTTTCGACAGGTTTTGAAAAGAAGCTTGATTTGGTCGGTGTTGGTTATCGAGCACAGGTTCAGGGTAGCAAGGTTAACCTGACCCTAGGTTTCTCTCATCCAGTGGTGTATGACTTGCCACAGGGTGTGACGGCTGAAACGCCAAGCCAGACTGAAATTTTACTTAAATCCTCGGATAAGCAGGTGTTGGGTCAAGCCGCAGCTGAAATCCGCGCCTTCCGTCCACCAGAGCCTTACAAAGGTAAGGGAGTTAGAATCTCCGGTGAGCACGTAAGACGCAAAGAGGCCAAGAAGAAGTAATAGGGTAATACGATGAGCGATAAGAAAGTATCACGTCAGCGTCGCGCTAAACGCGTACGCATGAAGATCCGCGAATTAGGGGCTAACCGTCTGTGCATAAACAGGACTCCACGTCATATTTATGCCCAGGTTATCGCCGCTGAAGGTGATCGTGTTTTAGCGACTGCCTCAACGCTGGAAAAAGATCTGCGCAGTGGCAGCACTGGTAATACAGATGCAGCTACAGCTGTTGGCAAATTGGTTGCCGAGCGCGCCGTTGCTGCGGGTGTCACGAAAGTGGCGTTTGACCGCAGTGGCTTCAAGTACCATGGCCGTGTTAAGGCACTGGCTGACGCCGCGCGTGAAGCCGGCCTCGAATTTTAATAGGTAGAAGATATGGCTCTTACAGATCAGAAAGATTCAGCTGAAGGAATGATGGAGAAGCTGGTTCAAGTTAACCGTGTTGCAAAGACGGTTAAAGGTGGACGCATATTCGCTTTTACTGCGCTGACTGTTGTTGGTGATGGCAAGGGTAAAGTTGGCTTCGGTCGTGGCAAGGCGCGTGAAGTGCCCCAGGCGATTCAGAAGGCAATGGAAGCCGCTCGTCGCAACATGATTGATGTTGCTCTCGACGGAAGCACCATTCAGTATCCGACCAAAGGTATTCACGCTGCATCAAAAATTTACATGCAGCCAGCCTCAGACGGTACTGGTGTTATTGCCGGTGGCGCAATGCGCTCTGTGTTAGAACTTGCTGGTGTACAGAATGTACTGGCCAAGTGCTACGGTTCAACTAACCCGGTAAACGTGGTTCGCGCAACTTTTAAAGCTTTGCGAGATATGAAATCACCGGATGATGTTGCAGCGAAGCGTGGCAAGTCTGTAGAAGAAATCCTCAACTAAGTGACCGCTATTACAGCGTCAGTTATTGGAAGTAGATCATGGCAAAAGCTAAATTGAAAAAAATTAAAGTAACTCAGACCAAGAGCATTATCGGTCGTTTAAAGAATCACAAGGCCTGTGTTTCTGGTTTGGGTTTGCGTCGGATCGGTCACACTGTTGAAGTAGAAGATACTCCATCAGTCCGTGGCATGATCAATAAAGTTCACTATATGTTGCAGGTTGAGGAAGCTTAAGATGCGTCTGAATACCCTTAGCCCAGCACCGGGCCGAATTAAAGAAGCCAAACGCGTCGGACGCGGTATTGGTAGTGGAATTGGTAAGACTGGTGGCCGTGGCCACAAAGGTCAGAAAGCGCGCTCTGGTGGGGGAATCCGTCCAGGCTTTGAAGGCGGTCAGATGCCTTTACAGAAGCGTCTTCCTAAGTACGGCTTCACGTCGCGCTTGGCTGCAGTGACTGCAGAGATCCGTCTTTCTGAATTAGATAAGGTCGAAGGTGGCGTTGTCACTATCGCGACCCTGCGCGCCGCTGGCTTGATCAGCTGCAGTATCACCCGAGCAAAAGTATTTGATTCAGGTGTGGTTACTAAAGCAGTAACGCTGCAAGGTATTAGAGCTTCTAAAGGTGCTCTGATTGCTATTGAAGCTGCTGGCGGAAAGGTAGAAGTCTAACAATGTCGAAGCCGGGAAACATGCCAGTAGGCAACACTAAAGGTTTAGGCGAGCTGTGGGCTCGCCTTCGTTTTTTGTTTGCAGCGATTATCATTTATCGCATTGGTACGCATATTCCCGTTCCTGGATTTGATCCGGATCGCTTGGCGGAACTGTTTACACAGAATCAGGGTACTTATCTTGGTCTGTTTAATATGTTCTCCGGCGGCGCGTTAGAGAGAATGAGCATCTTAGCTCTGGGTGTTATGCCCTATATCTCGGCATCGATCATTATGCAGCTGCTGTCAGCGACAGTGCCTGCCTTAGAGCAGTTAAAGAAAGAAGGTGACAGCGGTCGCCGCAAGATTAATCAGTACACTAGATATGGCACAGTGTTCTTGGCCCTGATTCAGGGTACGGCGATGGCAGTTGGCTTCGCATCTCAAGGGCTGGCTTACGAAGTTAACAACATGTTTTACATGGTTGCGATTTCCTCATTGGTGGCTGGTGCAGTATTTTTGATGTGGCTTGGTGAGCAGATTACCGAGCGCGGCATTGGCAACGGTATTTCCATGCTTATATTTGCTGGTATCGTCGCAGGCATTCCCGGAGCCATAGGTCAGGCACTAGAGTCGGCCAGACAGGGTGATTTGAATTCATTAGTCCTGGTGGTCGTGGTGCTTATCGCCGTCGCCGTGGTCTACTTTGTTGTCTTCATAGAGCGTGGTCAGCGTCGTTTGACGGTCAACTATGCTCAGCGTCAGGGGCGTCAGGCCTATAACGCGCAGAGCTCGCATCTTCCCCTTAAGGTGAACATGGCGGGTGTTATACCGGCAATTTTTGCCAGTAGCTTATTGTTATTCCCAGCCTCTATTAGTCAGTGGTTTGGGTCTGCAACCAACGCACCCGATTGGTTGCAGGATATTTCGTTACTGATAGGTCCAGGACAACCACTCTATGTGTTGATGTTCTCGAGCTTGATTATTTTCTTCAGCTTCTTCTACACGGCGTTGATGTACAACCCAAGAGAAGTGGCTGATAACTTGAAAAAAGGTGGTGCTTATTTGCCCGGGATACGTCCTGGAGAGCACACCGCAAAATATATCGATAGTGTGACTACACGTTTAACATTGATCGGCGGTATTTATATCACCCTGATTTGTTTGATGCCCCAGTTCTTGAATGTGTACTTTAATGTGCCTTTCTACTTAGGCGGTACATCACTATTGATTGCGGTTGTTGTGTCAATGGATTTTATGGCTCAAGTGCAGTCACATCTAATGTCGCAGCAGTATGATTCGCTGATGAAAAAGGCCAACCTTAAAAATGTTGGCCGTAAATAAAGAGGTGATGGCGTGAAAGTACGTGCATCGGTTAAAAAGATTTGTCGAAATTGTAAAGTTGTACGCCGTAAGGGTGTGGTTCGTGTTATCTGTAATGTTGAGCCGCGTCATAAACAGCGCCAGGGATAATCTGGTTGATTTTTGGTAGATCTATCGGTATTCTACCGCGCCTTTTCGCAGTAAGCGGTAAGGCTCGAGAGTACTGTTAAAACCCTAGTATAAGTGGAGTAATGTGAATGGCCCGTATTGCCGGTGTCAACATTCCTGATAACAAGCACGCAGTGATCTCACTGACGTACGTGTTTGGTATTGGTCGTCCTACCGCCAGAAAGATCTGTGCGGATGTGGGCATTGCAGAAGACACAAAGATCGCTGCATTAGATGAAGCGCAACTCGATTTGTTGCGTGCTGCTGTAGGAACCAACGAAGTTGAAGGTGACCTGCGCAGAGAAAACAGTATGAATATCAAGCGTCTGATGGATTTGGGTTGCTATCGCGGCCTTCGTCACCGTCGGAATTTGCCTGTACGCGGACAACGTACTAAGACGAACGCACGCACCCGTAAAGGGCCGCGTCGTCCCATTAAAAGATAATTCCTAGGAACGGTAATGGCAAAATCAGCAACTAAGACCACCCGTAAAAAGGTCAAGAAGACAGTAGTGGACGGTGTAGCGCATATCTATGCGTCGTTTAACAACACCATCGTTACTATCACTGACCGTCAGGGCAATGCACTTTCGTGGGCTACCTCAGGTGGTTCCGGTTTCCGCGGGTCTCGCAAGAGTACTCCTTTTGCTGCGCAGGTTGCAGCAGAGAGAGCCGGTGAAGCAGCAAAAGACTACGGTTTGAAAAACCTCGATGTTCAAGTTAAGGGCCCTGGCCCCGGTCGCGAATCAGCGGTCCGCGCACTGAACAATGCCGGTTATAAGATCACCAATATTACGGATGTGACGCCTGTGCCACACAATGGCTGTCGTCCACCCAAAAAGCGTCGCGTGTAAGAGAGAAAGAGAATGGCTAGATATCTTGGACCAACTTGTAAATTGTCACGCCGTGAAGGAACAGACCTGTTCCTTAAGAGTGGCGTTCGACCTTTAGAATCTAAATGTCGTGCAGATAGCGCGCCTGGCCAACACGGTCAGCGTCGCGGTCGTTTATCTGACTACGGTGTTCAGTTACGTGAAAAGCAGAAAGTACGTCGTATCTACGGTGTATTGGAAAAGCAATTCCGCAACTACTACAAAGATGCTGCCCGTCAAAAGGGCAACACAGGTGAGAATCTGTTAACGCTGCTTGAGCGTCGCCTCGACAACGTTGTTTACCGTATGGGCTTTGGCTCTACACGTGCCGAATCGCGTCAGTTAGTGGCTCACAATTCAATTGTGGTCAACGGTCAGAAGGTCAACATTCCCTCTTTCAAAGTTCAGGAAGGTGATGTTGTTGGTCTGCGCGAGAAGTCGAAGAAGCAGTTGCGTGTTCAAACTGCTCTGCAGTTAGCCGCACAACGTGGTGAAGTTGAATGGATGCACGTCGATAGCAGCAAGATGGAAGGCACGTTTACGCGCAATCCAGATCGCTCCGATCTGCCAGCCGAGATCAACGAAAACCTGATCGTCGAACTATACTCGAAGTAATTTTTGAGACCACACGGGTAAAAATATGCAAAATTCTGCGAACGAATTTCTTACGCCACGCAACATTGACGTAACGTCTTACAGCCCTACTCATGCCAAGGTTGTTCTGGAGCCGCTTGAGCGTGGCTTTGGACACACACTGGGAAATGCGCTGCGTCGCATCTTGCTCTCTTCAATGTCTGGCTGTGCCATCGTTGAAGTTGAGATTGAAGGCGTAGAGCACGAGTACAGTGCTATCGAAGGTGTCCATGAAGATGTTATGGGCATCCTGCTTAACCTTAAGGGTGTAGCGGTTGTGATGGAAGGTCGCGATGAGACCACTGTATCGCTGAGCGTTAAAGGTCCTTGTGTTGTAACTGCTGGTGACATTGAAGTTGATAGTCACGTTGAAGTTGTTAATCCAGATCATGTGATTGCGACTATATCTGACAAATGTACTCTCAATATCCAGCTCAGAATTGAGCGCGGACGTGGTTATCAGCCGTCAGATTCCAGAATTAGTGATGAAGAAAATCGTACTATTGGTCGTCTGCAGTTAGATGCATCCTTTAGCCCGATTCACAAAGTGTCATACAGTGTTGAGAATGCCCGTGTTGAGAACCGTACGGATCTTGATAAGTTGGTCTTGGAACTTGAGACCAACGGTACTATCGACCCTGAAGAGTCTATCCGTCGCGCCGCGACCATCTTGCAACAGCAGATGGCCGTATTCGTGAACTTGGAAGGCGAAACTGCTGTAGAGCCAGAAGAGAAAGAAGAAGAGATCGATCCAATCCTGTTACGTCCGGTTGACGATCTTGAGCTGACTGTACGTTCAGCTAACTGCCTCAAAGCAGAGAGTATTTATTATATTGGTGACCTTATTCAGCGCACAGAAGTTGAGCTGTTGAAGACACCAAACCTCGGCAAGAAGTCATTGACTGAAATTAAAGATGTCTTGGCTTCACGTGGTCTTTCTCTGGGCATGCGCCTAGAGAACTGGCCGCCAGCCAGTCTGAAAAGTGAACGCGAACTCGTTTAATTGATCTTTCAGATCGGTTAGGTACAAGTTGGTATACATCATTGCTGAGAAAGCAACGAATTAAGGAATAAGAACATGCGTCATCGCTATAGTGGCCGCAAGCTAAATAAGACCGGCACTCACAAGAGAGCTATGTTCCGTAACATGACCGCTTCATTGATTGAGCACGAGCTGATTAAAACCACTCTGCCTAAAGCCAAAGAGCTGCGTCGTTTTGCCGAGCCATTCATCACTCTTGCTAAGGAAGATAGCGTCGCTAATCGTCGCTTAGCTTTCGACCGTCTGCGTAACAAAGCAACCGTCGGCAAGCTCTTCACCGATCTGGGCCCTCGCTTTCTTGAGCGTCCAGGTGGTTATGTTCGTATTCTAAAGTGCGGTAATCGTACTGGTGATAACGCACCGATGGCCTACGTTGAGTTAGTAGACCGTGCAGCTAATGATATGGCTGATGTTGCAGAGACAACTGGCGAATAAGCTCTACCTTTCGCTGATAAAGGCCGGACATTGTCCGGTTTTTTTTCGTCTGGGATTTGCCTAATGTCTTGTACATTGACCGCGGCTTATTTAAAAGCATGTTTTTATAGGCTCTGCGGTCAAGGGCTCTGTGGTCAAGGGCTCTGCGGTCAAGGGCTCTGGATGCAAGATCCCGTTATAGCAAGGAATGCCTGGGTTACCAGATCTTAACCCGCTGCTGCTCGGGTAAGTACAGGCCATCACCCGGCTGCACATCATAGGTACGATAGAAGTCCGGCATATTCGGGAACA
The DNA here is from genome assembly GCA_963968025.1 of uncultured Pseudomonadales bacterium. Taxonomy (GTDB): domain Bacteria; phylum Pseudomonadota; class Gammaproteobacteria; order Pseudomonadales; family Porticoccaceae; genus HTCC2207. The sequence goes on from CAXAFJ010000010.1 coordinate 14,202, forward strand.
CACCATTGATGCGATAGACATCTGGGGAGTGTGGGTCGGTCTTAACAATAATCTCAAGGATCTGATCGCGCCACTTGATGCGGCTTGATTGAGCGTTACCCAAAAAGAAGCGTTGCTCGCCTGTAAAGCCATCTATTACTGGTGATGGCTGCCCCTTTAGAGACATACGGTAAGCCTTTAGAGCGATGGCTGTACCGCCCAGATCGCCGATATTTTCACCCAGCGTCAGCTCGCCATTAACAAACAGCCCTGGCAGTGCTTCGAACTTACTAAACTGCTCAACCAACCCTTTAGTGCGTTGCTCAAATTGCTCGCGATCCTGATCCGTCCACCAGCTCAGAAGATTGCCGTCGCCATCGTACTTGCTGCCCTGATCATCAAAGCCATGGCCAATCTCATGGCCGATAGTTGAGCCAATGGTGCCGTAGTTATAGGCGTCTTCTGCACCGGGAATAAAGTTTGGCGGTTGTAAATAGGCCGCTGGAAACACAATCTCATTGAGTCCTGGGTTGTAATAGGCATTGACCTCTTGAGGAGCCATAAACCACTCGTCGCGATCTATCGGCGCGCCCAGTTTGGCCATATTTTGATTGTGGCTAAAAGTCCGCGCGCGTTTGATATTGCCGGCTAAGTCATCTGCAGCGACCTGTAGAGCCGAGTAATCTTTCCAGCTATCTGGATAGCCAATCTTTGGGGTGAACTTTGACAGTTTGATCAATGATTGCTGTTTGGTCTGCTCACTCATCCAGTCTAAATTCTTGATCGACTCAGCATAGGCAGCAATAAGCATATGTACCATGGCGACCATCCGGGCCTTTGACTCAGGTGCAAAGTGCTTGGCCACATAGAGTTGTCCCAGTAGCTCGCCAAGATTGCCATTGATTGAGGTCACTGCCTTGCGCCATCGCGGCTGCTGCTGTTCTCGGCCATAGAGAAACTGTGAGTAGAAAGCAAAGTGCTCATCAACAAAAGCCTTAGGGAGATAATTGGCATAACTAGAGAGCACCTTGGCGCGCAGGTACTCCTGCCATGACACCAGATCCACCTGTCTAAACAGATCATTAAAGCCCGCCAGATAGCTCGGCTGACCGACTAAGACATGGTCGGGCAGGGCGACACCAATACCGGTCATATAGCGCTCTACCTGAAACTCTGAAACTAACTTGGTAAATTCACTGCTTGATAGTTTGTTATAACGCTTAGTCGCATCGCGGTTAGCAACCTTATCCCACTGATAGGCGGCAAGCTTGGTTTCCAGATCAAAGATCCGCTGAGCGGCTGCTGGTGCGTCCCTGTGTCCAGAGAGGGCTAGAAGGTTCTCCAAATAGCGTTTGTAGCGCGCAATAATTTCCTCACCACGCTCGGACTCGTCGCTGTAGTAATCGCGGTCCGGAAGCCCAAGCCCTGATTCCACAAAATGCAGAATATAGCGCGTAGCATCCTTGTCGTCTTGGCCGACATATAAATTAAACGGTCCGTCGATTCCCTGAGGGTTAACCTGCCCGAGAAATTCTGCCACCTGGTCGTGAGATAGTAATTTCTCAATGGCCTGCAGATAGTCGCTGACTGGAGCGACACCCAGAGTTTCCACACGCGCTTCGTCGAGGAAGGCATTGTAGTAGTCACCGATTTTTTGTTTAGCCGGATCACTGCCGGGACTCTTGGCGGCGTCTTCGACGATTACACGAGACTGCTCGAGACTCTCTTTGCGCAATGTCATATAGCTGCCCCATCCCACCTCGTCCGCAGGTATCTCGGTGCTGTCTAACCAGCCGCCGTTGGCATAGCGATAGAAGTCATCTTGGGGACGCACTGCGCTATCCATACCCACTGTATCTATGCCCGACACCAGAGCCATATCTTGTGCAGGCGGCTGCTGGTCGGCACAGGCGCCCAGTAGCAGCGCGGCGATTAAAGAAATGGGGGATTTAGTCAACGATAAGCTTCTCATCTACTACCTCGTTATTTAAGCAGGGTTCGCTAAGGCAAAGGCACATTAGCAAAAACGGATTTCTAGGCTTAGGCCGTCTGCTCAGTATAGCCACAGTTACTGAGGTTCATCAGACGCATTGCACCACCCCAGACATAGCCGGTGTCTAGGGGGAAAAGATTGGCACCGAGGTATTTTCCTTCAAGGGCGGCCCAGTGGCCAAAGATTATTTTATCTTGTTCAGCCTTTCTTGACGGATGGCTATACCAGGGGGCAAATGCACTGGTTAACGCGCTGCCCGGTTGATCGGGAGACGCCTTTGACTCCAACTCCAGCTGACCCGAGGCCGTGCAATAGCGCATGCGAGTGAGGTAATTAGTAATCAGTCGCCAGCGCTGTTGACCCTGATGATCATCACTCCAACTATCCGGCTGATTGCCGTACATACCTTGAAAATAGGTTTCAGCCTGCTCCGAGCGCAGCACCTGTTCAACCTCTGCGGCGAGCGATTTGGCTGTATTAATACTCCAGTTGGGAGGTATTCCAGCATGTACGATAGTGTATTCGTCTGCGCTGATTAGTAGCGGTCGCTGTTGCAGCCAGTCCAGCAGTTCCTGACGGTCAGGGGCGCTGAGAATCTCATCCAGTGTATCTTTTGGAGTGGGCTTGCGAATGCCATGGGCAATGGCTAACAGATGTAGATCATGGTTGCCGAGTACGGTTTTAAAGGCGCTGCCGAGGCCTCGGCAAAAACGCAGTGTCGCTAAAGATTGAGGACCACGATTAATCAGATCGCCGGTGGCAATTAAGCAGTCTTTGGTGGGCTCAAACTGCACTCTATCCAGCAGCCGCAGCAGCGGATCTAAGCAGCCTTGAAGATCGCCAACCACATAGTCTGTCATCTAATTCACAGCGTGGGGCGTGGACAGTAAAAAGGGTTTTATGTCGGCATCAAACTCGCAGCCGGCATTGTCGCGCATCTTGTAACAACCCTGCATGGTTCCAATCGGTGTATCCAATATCACACCGCTGCTGTATTGGTATGACTCGCCCGGGGCGATAAGCGGCTGCTCGCCCACCACGCCGGCACCGCGCACTTCCTGCTTGGCCTCATTGGCGTCGGTGATGATCCAATGACGTCCCAGTAGCTGTGTTGGAGAGTTGCTCTGGTTGTGAATGGTGATGTGGTAGGCAAAGGCAAACTGATCCTTATCCGGCTTTGACTGTTGCCGCAGGTATTTGGTTTTTACCGCCACTGTTATCCCGTTAGCACTCATTTTTTACTCAATATGCTTTGGTTAATATGATTGGATAGGGCGACAAAGTCAGCCACTGATAGCTGTTCGGCGCGGCGTGATAAATCGACAATCTCATCGACACCGACAAGATGTTCTGCGTAGGCGCGGATGCCGTTGCGCAACGTTTTACGTCGCTGCTGGAAACCCAGACTGACGATCTGGCCAAGTAGCTCTTCATTCTCGGCCACGCAGGGTTTGGTTGTGTGGGGCTTGAGTCGCACAATCGCCGACTGAACCTTAGGTGCCGGGCGAAACGCCGATGGTGGCACCGGGATCAGCGGCATTACACGACAGTGATATTGCACCATGATCGAGAGGCGGCCATAGGTCTTATTGCCCGGCGCTGCACTGAGACGGTCCACAACTTCCCGCTGCAACATAAAGTGCATATCTTTAATTAATGTGCGGTTTTTCAATAGATGAAAGAGAATCGGCGTCGAAATATTATAGGGCAGATTGCCCACAAGCCGCATCTGTCGGCCTTCATGAAACTGAGCAAAGTCTGTCTTAAGGGCGTCGCCGCTAAAAATACTAAAGTCCGGGTAGTCGACAAACTTCTCCGTCAGAAAGCTCACCAGATCGCGATCCAGCTCAACCACTTTCATCGACGGGCAACGCTTGATGAGGTGCTCAGTAATAGCGGCAGTACCGGGACCAATCTCAATTAAATTGTCCTCGGCACTGGGACCAATGGCGGCAATAATCTGCCCGATAATATGCTGATCGACGAGGAAATTCTGGCCGAAACGTTTTCTGGCCTGATGCTGAATTGTCATTATTTAACCGCGTAGGGTTTGATGGGTCGCCATATCGGCGGCGACTTGAATAGCTGTGTGTAGGCTGCCGTGGTCGGCGTTACCGCTGCCGGCAAGATCCAGTGCCGTGCCATGGTCAACCGAGGTGCGAATAATCGGCAGCCCGAGAGTGATATTGGCAGCGCGGCCGAAGCCTTGGAACTTCAGCACTGGCAATCCCTGGTCGTGATACATGGCTAATACGGCATCGGCCATGTCGAGATATTTGGGAGTAAACAATGTATCGGCGGGCAGCGGCCCAATCAGATCTATACCCTGCTGGCGAAACCGATTTAGCACCGGCTCGATGACCTCGATTTCTTCGCGGCCCAGATGACCATTCTCGCCGGCGTGGGGGTTTAGGCCAGAGACCAGAATTGAGGGTTGGCTAATGCCAAATTTAGTTTTCAGATCGGCGACCAAGATCTCGATCACCTGAGTGAGTGATGATTGAGTAATACTGTGGGCCACATCTCGCAGAGGCAGATGAGTGGTGGCCAGGGCAACCCGCAGTTCGCTGGTTGCCAGCATCATCACCACCAGCGCTGTTGAGGTTCTGTCGGCAAGATATTCGGTGTGGCCGGAAAAGCTAAAGCCGGCGTCATTGATAATCGATTTTTGCACTGGGCCGGTAACCATCGCCTGACAGTAGTTGCTGGTGCAGGCGTCGATCGCTCCATCTAGGCAGGCCAGAACATAGGGGGCGTTGGCTTTATTGAGCTGACCGGGAATCGCAGGTTGGGCAAGGGTGATGGGAACAATTGCTAATTCACCTGGCGCCAGCGGCAGCGCCGTCGCGCCGGGCTCGCGCAGGATCAGTTTTAAACCCAGTTGCTCAGCGCGCTTTAGCAGCAGCTGTGGATCAGCGTAGGCAACCAACTCATGGTCGCAGCCACTCTGCACCAGACTGATCAAGATATCAGCGCCAATGCCGGAGGGTTCTCCTGGCGTCAGCGCCAAGCGTAGAGTCATGACTCTACGGGCTCTTTGATTTCAACGAAGGCTTCGTCGCGGATCTCTTGTAACCAAACCTGCAGCTCTTCTTCATACTTGCGCTGACGGAGCAGATTTTGCGCGCGATTGCGGGTGATATTTTCGCTAAAGTCTTGATTGCGACGTTCGGTAACCTGAAGAATATGCCAGCCAAACTGTGACAGGAATGGCGCACTGACTTCATCGATCTCAATGCTGCCCATAGTCTGCTCAAACTCGGGAACGAACATACCCGGTGTTGACCAGCCGAGCTCGCCGCCATTTAGCGCGGAACCGGGATCTTCGGAAAACTCTTTTGATAGGAGGGCGAAATCTTCCCCCGCTTTAATACGCTCGCGGAGCTCTGTGAGCTGGCTAATCACGGTGGCTTCATCGCGAATTTGATTGGGTTTGATCAGTATGTGTCGAGCAAAGTGCTGTTCAATAAGTTGCTCACCACCGCCTTTTCGCTCATAGAGCTTGATCAGGTGATAGCCGGCGTCGCTGCGGATTGGCTCAGATATCTGATTGATCTCTAGCTCTTCAACGGCTTCGATAAACACGCCGGGCAACTGTGCCATTTTGCGCCAGCCCAGATCGCCACCCTGAAGTGCTGTCTGGTCGGCGGAGTTGGCAATCGCTAGCTGACGGAAGTCGGTGCCGCTGTTGGCTTCATCGAGCAGGGCCTGGGCTCGCTCTCGAATGACATTGACCTCGTCATTGCTTTTGCCGCTGGCTACGGGCAGCAAAATATGGCCGACATTGACGTCCGGAGAGCTCATAAAGCGGCCCTCTTCGGAATTGAGGAAATTATCTAACTCTTGGCTACTGATACGAATGCGGCGCATCACCTGCCCCTGCTGCACTCGCATCAAAATCATTTCGTTGCGAATCTCTTCGCGCACATTAGACAGCGTTGATCCCGAGGCATGGACCTGTTCTGCATACTGTTCCATGGTCAACTTATTGCTGCTGGCGATTCTCCCGAGAGCCTCGTTGAGTTCCGCATCAGTGATGCGAACGCCGGCGTCGTAACCCATATTCAGTTGCAGACGCTCTGAGATAAGACGCTCTAATACCTGCTGCAAAAGCACGTCCTGTGGCGGAGGCTGGGTTCCAGACTGCTGGATTTGAATGTAGATGCTGGCCAATCGGCGCTGCACTTCACTCTCTAAGACTACGTCTTCATCGACTACCGCAGCGACCCTGTCGAGAATTTCGAGCTGGGCGCTGGCAGTGACTGAAACAGTTGCCAGCAGCAGTGCGAGCAGAGTGTTATTGCAAGTTTTCTTGAGATCCATAACCGTAGATACCCTTTGTTAACATTGAATCAACCCGGCCATTGGAGCCGGCCAGACCTTTAAATTGTATTTGGAAGAAGATGCCATTGGTGAGCTTCAAATCTTCTTCTGGAAATTGTATTTCATCTTTTCTATCGAGTGACCGTCGTGCCACTAGGCTGGCTCGCCAGCAGCAACTGTTGTATTCGAATCCGGCAAAGGCATCCAGTATACGACTGTTGGTAAAGTCATGGTTCCAGCGACCCACCAGGTTAAAATTGCCAGTCAGGGGCATAAATGCAGAGATGTCCGTCTGTTTTATGTCCTGTTCGACGCGCATGCCATCAAATAGCCTCGGCGCTCGGCGAGAGGAGTTATAAGCCAGATTCAGGAGTCGATTCTGGCGGTCATTGTAGCGCAATGCAATGCTGCTTTTGGCCAGCTCATTATTGTGGGTGTCATAAATGACATCGCTGCTAAAGCGCCAGCTCTTGTTGATGCGTCCGGCGAGCTTAACTGCCAGGGGAGATTGGCGCCGTGACAGCTCGCCGAGCTCGTCTTCGCTGGGGTTGGACGACAGGGTCACTCGTCGATCAATATAGTTAATTGCCTGGGCGATACTGGCGCTAAAGCGCTCCTGGCCAGATTTGCTGTCGATATATCGGGTGGTCAGGGCGATGGTTAAACGCTCTTCATCAGAGATGCGGTCGCCACCATTAAAGCGCTCGTCACGGAAGAGCAGATCGTAGGAGGGGGTAAATTCGCGGGTATCAAAGTCCGGCAGTCCTGACTGGTCTTTGAACTCTGATTTCACATAGTAGAGGCGCGGCTCCAAAGTCTGGGTGTAACCGTCGAAAAAGCTTGCCGGGCGCTCTAAAAATAAGCTGGTATCCAGAGAGGATACTGGGACAGTTAGCGCTGAAAAATCATTGCTTAATTGACTGCCGGCCTGGTCGTCAAGATTGTAGGCTAGATGTTTAACCCGAAACTGCGGCCGAAAGTAACCCCAGGTCCAGCGCTTGTCCCAGCTAACGCCGTAATCAACACGGTGTCTGTCGCCGGTGACAAAGCTTGCATCGTCGTGATCAAAGCGCGCGGTCTGATTCTTTAAATCGAAGACCAGATTATTGTCGAAGCGGTAGTGACCATTGGCGGTGACTTTGGGTAGCACGGAATATTGTTTGTCCAGTCCATCCACAACAATCTGATGATCCAGAGCCTCAACGCGATAATGCCAGTTTGAGGTTTTGTAGCTGACAGCACCGGCTCGACGCAGATTAATAATGCTGCTCGACTCCGGTCCCAAACTGCCGAGATCGTTAAAGTAATCGTTATCAGAAACATTATTCAGGTCGAGGAAGGTAGACCACGCTTTGCCTATGCCGCCGAGGTGCGTGAGGCCGGTGAGATGGCGATCTTCTCCGCGGTATTCCGGTAGCCCTGTGACCTCATCGATATTCTCCTCGTCACTGCCGCCGCGGTCACTGCCCAAAAAGGCACCGGTCACAGTCGTTTCCGAGTGGGCCGATAGATGGCGCAATTCAACCTCGACACCTAGGCCGCGTTCTTGCACCAGTCGCGGGGTAATAGTTGCATCATAATCCGGCGCCAGATTCCAATAGATTGGCTGAGCGTAATCAAGGCCATTGTCGGTACTTGAGCTGATGGTTGGAAACAGCAGTCCTGAAGAGCGTCGATCGGTGATCGGAAAGGTAATCCAGGGGAAGTAAAACACCGGGACATCTTTAACCCGCAGCTGGGCCTTTTTAACCGTGGCGAATCCGGACTCTTGGTCGATGGAGATTTCGCTAGTTGCCAACTGCCAGGTTGAGTCGCCGGGCTCGCAGGTTGAATAGGTGGCATCACTAATTGTGATCACGCCATCTTTGGTGCGGGTCAGCGTTTTGGCGCTGCCGCGCACAGCCGCTTCGTGCAAAACATAAGTGGCGTTATCAATTTTCACTTCTTTACTGTCGATATCAATTTCTGCATTGCTGCCAAGCAGTAACATACCGGGCTCGCGAAACTGCACATTGCCCTGCAATTCAACATTGCGGTTGGTTTGATCAATGCGCGCGCTGTTGCTGCGAATCTGGCGATAGCCCTGAGAAATCTGTACATCACCTTCGAGCACCGCGACGTTATCTTCCAGTGCTTCGGTGGAGTTGGCATTGACCTGGAGAGAGGCCTCTTCAGGCGCCAGGTTGGCATCGGGATAGGTTCGCGCCGGTTCTATATAGGCGCCGCAGCATTTGCCCTCAATCTTTAACTGCTGCTCTTCGGTCATCTGCTCTTCTTCCAACCAGTCCAGATTGCGCACTGCGGCAACTCGGGGTTCGTCGGGAAAGACCGTGCTCGCAACACTGACACGGCCTGGGCGATTGCGATTAGAGGTGATAATTTGTTCTTCGGCACAGAGCCATTGATTGTCGGGACCGGCTTTGCAGTTCCAGGTTACATGCACTTCTTCGGCAAGGGCGCTTGGGGATACAGCAAGCAACAGTGCGGCGGCTAATAAACCCCCGCGCTGTGCTGCTGCACAGGCGAAATTTGCGCTCTGCAGCATGGCGGAAACAGGGGATATAACAAGGCTGAAAAAAGGGCTCAAAGGTACGCCTGATTGCTGGATGCTAATGTGCTGGCATTTTACCTGATATCTTGCCAGAGTAGAGGGATGAATTGGCCTAAATACACTAGAATAATATTTTTCAGCCGGTGTTTGCAGTTGCACAGCTATCGCCATCGAAAAGCCCATTAAGGAATAGACCACATCGACCCGATAAATAATCAGCGCCGCGATGATTTTATCCATTGGATAGAGGCCTGCCTGCCCGGCTCACATCAGATTGATCTGCCATTATTGCTGGCACCGCTCGCCGGTGATGCGGGCTTTAGGCGCTACTTTAGGCTTGCCGGCCAGCCCTCGTTGATAGCTGTCGACTCGCCGCCTGACAGAGAGAACAATCCCGCCTATATAGCCGTGGCTATGGAATTTCAGCGCCATGCTGTGCACACACCAAAAATACTCGCGGTAGATTTTGCCAATGGCTTTTTCTTGCTAGAGGATTTCGGCCACCAGTTGCTGCATCCCGAACTGTTGGCCGGCAAACTCGCCGAGGAAAATTCACCGGCGCGCTTATCCGCAGCCAATTATTATCAACAGGCTGAGTCAGTGCTGTTGGATATCCAAGCGGTGCAAGCGAACCCCAGGGTATTTGCACAGTATGATGCGCCGCGCTTGCAGGTGGAGATGGATCTATTCGCCGATTGGTTTCTCGCCAAGCTGCTCGGCGTTGCACTGGATAAGCAAGAGCGCAGCATGCTCAACCAGCTATTTGCCCGACTTATTGACAGCGCGGTGGAGCAGCCTCAGGTGGTTGTGCATCGGGATTATCACTCTCGTAATCTGATGCTCTTGGAAGATGGTGCTCTGGGTGTGATTGATTTTCAGGATGCGGTGGTGGGTCCACTCACCTATGATTTGGTGTCGCTGCTTAAAGACTGCTATTTGCGCCTGCCACGAGAGCAAGTGGTCAAACGCGCGCTGGCTTATAAGAAACGCCTCGAGACAGAACTTGCTATGGGTTCGATTAGGGACGATCAATTTATGCGCTGGTTTGATCTGATCGGCCTGCAACGACATATTAAAGTGCTGGGAATTTTTGCGCGTCTTGCACTGCGTGATGGTAAAGCTAATTACCTTAATGATTTGCCGTTGGTTATCCGTTATACGCTTGAAGTAGCCCGTGGTTTTGACCAAGGTGAGGCATTCTATGAATGGTTTATCCAACGCATTGAACCACTGCTGCCAGCCCAAGATTGGTACAGTGATTGGCGCCATGCCGGAGATGCAAGTTTATGAAAGCAATGATTCTGGCCGCAGGGCGCGGCGAGAGACTGCGCCCACTCACCGATAGCATCCCAAAACCGATGTTGCAGGTGGCAGGCAAACCGCTGCTTGAACATCATCTTGAGCGCCTTGCCGCTGCGGGCATCAGCGACATTGTGATCAATACCAGCTGGTTGGCAGAGCAGATTGAAGAATACTTTAATCATTGTCAGCAGCGTCTTGGCGTGACCATTAGTTGGTCTCGGGAAGTGATCGCTCTGGAAACCGGGGGTGGTATTGCCAAAGTACTGCCGTTACTGGGTGACGAGCCTTTTATGCTGATTAACGGCGATGTGTGGAGCGACTATCCCCTTGACCAACTGCGCGATAACACACTCTCCGATGACTTAGATGCCTGGCTGCTGTTAGTTGCCAACCCGCCACATAATTCCCGGGGGGATTTTGCCTTGCAAGATGAGCGCATCGGCTATGCTGATCAGCGAACCGCAACTTTTAGCGGCATTAGCCTAATCCGTCCGGCACTGTTTACCACGGATCTTGAACGCGGCAGCGCATTTCCTCTGCGCGATGTATTGCGCCCAGCTATTGTTGCCGGCAGGGTCGGTGGTGATATTTATCTTGGCAGTTGGTGTGATGTTGGAACCCTAGAGCGCTATGAGCAGTTGCAGGATTCGTTGGCCGAGAGCAAAAATAACCAAAAGGACATTTAATGACCACTGCTGCCAAGTACCAAATTCTCTTTTGGCTGTGCCTGATTGGCACGGTTTTTTTATCCCTAATGCCGGTGGTGGGTGGCGAACAGCTATTTGAGCTTCAGGATAAGGTCGGTCATAGCAGTATCTATGCCGTACTATTTTTTCTCTGCGCCAGCGCTTATAGGCATCGTTACCCTCTCGCGCTATTGGCACTTATTCTTGCGTCCTTTGGTTTAAGTATGGAAATTGCCCAGTCAATGACCAGCTATCGCCAGGGCGATCACTGGGACATGCTGGCCAATTTAAGCGGTATCTTGGCGGTCTGGGCAGTGATGGCTTGGAGGCGCAGACCGCATGATTGAGGTCTATCGCGGCAGTGACTATTTCGAGGCTCAGCTGCTCAAAGGGTTGATGGAGCAGGATGGATTACAGGTATTTTTACATGGCGCAGCACTGCAGGGTGGGTTGGGCGAAGTGCCGGCACTGGGCCATCTGTCGATTGCGGTTAATGACGCCGATGCTGACCTGGCCGGCGAGATTATTTTCGCCTATGAACGTGGCGACTATGCTTTAGAGGACGAGTAATGACACCCAAATTAAAACGGCTTTCACTTTGGCTGGCACCACTTGCTGCGGTGGCAGTGACACTGTTGATGATGAGCTCAGGTTGGGCACGAGAGGGCGCACTGGTTGGAGGTTTGACGGTGCTCTGCGCCCTGTGGTGGATTTTTGAGCCGATCCCAATTCCCGCCACCGCAATGATTCCCTTGGGTGTATTTCCTCTAGTGGGTATCCTCGATGGCAAGCAGGTGGCCCAAGCCTATGGCGACCCACTGATTATCCTGTTAATGGGCGGCGCCATGTTATCCAAGGCCATGGAAAAGAGTGGCGCCCATCGGCGCTTGGCCCTTTATATGGTCAATCTATTTGGTGGTGATAGTCAGCGGCGGCTGGTATTGGGTTTTATGGTGGCTTCCGCGGCCCTCAGTATGTGGGTGTCGAATACCGCCACCACTCTGATGTTATTGCCGGTGGCCTATGCTGTGCTGCAGAGTGCTAATGCCACAGATGCAAAAAAGCTCGCGGTGCCGCTATTTTTGGGTATCGCCTATGCCGCCAGCATTGGTGGTTTGGGCACGCCCATCGGTTCGCCACCGAATATTGTGTTTCTAAAAATCTATGGCGAAGCAACGGGTTCGATTCCCAGCTTTACTCAATGGATGCTCTGGGGACTGCCCGTGGTTATATTGTTACTGCCTCTCGCAGCTCTCTGGATCACTCGTAAACTGGGTGCCGCCGAGCCACTGAAAATCCCCCAGTCCGGAGTTTGGCGCAGTGAAGAGGCGCGAGTACTGGTGATCTTTTTCCTCACCGCTCTGGCCTGGATCACCCTGCGCGAGCCCTTTGGCGGCTGGAGCCAATGGCTCAATGTCCCCAGTGCTAACTATGCAGCAGTGGCTCTGACCTCGGTGATACTGATGTTTATTTTACCCAATGGTCAGGGTGGAAAACTGCTCGACTGGGAGTCGGCGTCCACCATTCACTGGGGGGTGCTACTGTTGTTTGCTGGCGGTATCGCTATCGCCAAGGCCTTTGCTGTCACCGGTATTAGTGCCGCTATTGGCGAGTCTTTATCCGCGGTTACACGGCTATCGATTATTGCGCTTATTGTGGTGGTGGCGCTCACCGTTACCTTTCTTACTGAAATCACTAGCAATACCGCAACCACCACATTGTTGATGCCTATTCTTGCTGCCGCTTCACTGGGCGCCGGCTTTGATCCGGCACTGTTAATGTTGCCCGCAGCACTGTCCGCTAGCTGCGCTTTTATGCTGCCAGTGGCCACCGCGCCCAATGCCATTGTCTTTGGTACTGGGGAAATCACCGTCGAGCAGATGGTGCGTGAGGGTTTCGCGCTCAATCTGATCGGCGTTGTGGTGATCTCCGCAGTGGTCTATTTTTGGTTGGGCTAGGGGCTGCCTAGTCACTATTTATCCCGATTAAAATCGATAGGGAAACTTAACTCCAAAGGTAAAGTCCGAGGTATCACTGGTGAGCCCTAACCCGAGACTGGTGACCATAGCCAGATTTTCTGTCAGCCCATAGGTGACGCCAAGATTAAAGGTGCCGGTCATAGCGTCGGTGGTGACCTGTTTAACATTGTTGATTTTGGCTTTTTCGAAAAATTGCTGCGCATAGGAAAAGCTGTAACTGAGACGATCGTTCATGGCGAAGGCGACACCCAGAGACAGCTGGTAGGTGTCCCCCAGCTGAATCTTTCCTGGCATTAACAAACCCTGAGTGCTGCCAATATCAGCAAAATCTTTGGAAAAATAATGGGTGTAATTAAGGCTGGCAAACAGAATTGCAGGGTCTGAGGTTTTCATCAGTGACACCCCGGTGGCTGCAGACCAGAGACCAGTGCCAGTGGGCAGTGTTCTGGGCACATTGAGATTGCTGTTGCTGGCGTCCACTTCAATAATATCGATCCCGTAGGGCTCCTCCCCGGTGGGTGCGGTTACTCGGCTATTCCAGACGATATCCGGACGATTGAGCGTTTCAGGAAGCAGTCGATAGCTGAATCCAACACTGGCGTCGCCTATATCACTGACCTCGGTATCAGTCTCTGAGGTGGACAGTGAAGAGAGGTCCTGACCTCTGGAACGGTATCGGGTAACGCGGTAGAGGTAGGGTACCTGCAGGTCCAGTTGCAGCCGGGGGGTGGCAGTCCAGCGTGAGGTCAGGGTGGTGGTAATAATATCGCCTTCGATTTCGTCGACACTCAGCTCGCCGAGAAAAATCGCATCGAGGGCAAGGAAGCCGCGCAAAATCAGTTCGCTGCGGTCGAAGTGCGCATAGTTGTAGCCAAGTTCCATTGAGAACGTTCGATCAAATAGAACATGTTCCTCGAGCAATACATTTTCCACACTCTGGCTGCGGTCCGGGGCTTTTTTACGTTTCACTTCGCTGCTATTAATGTTGTCGCTACTGACATTGTCATCAGCTATGGCTGCAGATGCAGCCAATCCAAAAAGAGTTGTTAGTATTAGTTTTCCCCACATATTTTTACCTTCCTTAGCCTGTAATAAAATTTTTTATGTAAACGTTTCTCGTCAAGCATTGGATACTTAAAGCCCTGTGCCGACTGCTTTCTATTAGCGCAGGCCAATCAATGACTGACTCGCCAGAGCAAGCGCCGAGGTGCGCGTTGCCTGCAAGCTATCAAAGGCAACCTGCACTCGCACATTGTTAACAATGTGCTGAAAGTTATTGGATAGCGCCACTGACTGGGCCAGCTGACCGGCATCGAGAGCGGCGTTGTGAGACAGTTTTTGTATCACCACATCATTGTTTGGGGTCTTGATCGCATAGCCAATATTGTTGTCGCCAAGATTAAACTGAGTGGTAATACCACTGCTGTTTTTGTAGCTTTGGCTAGAGTTGCCGAGCAGATTGTTCGTGGCTCCTGCACCGTCCGCGGTACTTTTACCGGCTGTGGCACTTCTACCGGCTGTGGCACTTTGATCAGGGCGCAGTTCCAGCGCGTCAATAGAGAGGCGATTAACGATTTGATTACCACTGCCGGTCACTTGAATAGTCTGAGAAATACCCTCGATATTGTCGGTGGCGGGAATCGGATTTGCGATGGTTGGGCTGCTGTCGTCGCGGTCCCCAAGAGAGCCGCCAATAGTGATTGATACCTTGGGGTTGTCCCGGTCGCTAATATGCATAGTCAGACTTAGGCCTGCACCGTGATCAAAGGTGGTGTGATCTGTCCACTGGGTGGTCATCTCTAATTTGAAATAACTAACCTTATCTCTGGCGATAAACTTTCCGCGGATCTCTGATAATTGCTGTTCTGACACTTCAGTAAATTTCAGATTGGCTGAGGCCATTGAAGAGAAAATAATACCCAGAGTAACCACTGCGGAGATGGCGGAGCCATGGCGTGTTGCTGCCGGAATTTTTCTAGTTGTAGTGGTTTGTTTTTTCATTGGAGCGGATTTTGATCGGTTCATGATGAGGACCTCTTGAGTTTGGTCATCTATTGAGCGGCTGCTTAACAAGCAGTTCTCAATAACTAGCCTGATTAAATATCTGTGAAACTAAAATAATTCGGCATGGGAAAAGCCGAAGTCGAGTAGTTCGCTATTGCTTATCGGGCTAAAGCTATCCATAAATCTGCGTGCGGTGAGCGCCGGTTCGGACTGGCTAAGTACTGTCTGTTTATCAAAGCCTTTGCCTATTACCGCAAAAATCACTCCGTTCCAGCCTTTTATAAATTCTTCTCGGGGAATCACTCGATTGCCTAGGGCCGGGTCGGCAACATAGACGCTGTCACCAATGGTTCGCTTGAGCACAACAAAATGCTGATAGCCCTTGATGTTGAGTAAGGTGATGGTTGGAATACGGATGCTGTCGAGAGCTTCTGGCTCGACGTTGTAACCGCGGCCGCGCAAATCATGTTTCTGAACATATTTGCGAATATCCAGTAATGAAAAGCCTTTTTCGGCAACAATTTCCGGGTCACTGACCTCGAGCATGCCTTCGATGACATCCAGTTCGGTGACATCTAGGTTATAGGCGTACTTTAAAACCGTGGTCACCGCCGCCGCGCCGCAACTGAAGTCGTACTGCTGCTCCACAAGATTTTTAAAACGCTCTTCTCTGACACTGCGCACTGGCTTGCTAAATTGCCCTAGCCCCGCAAGGCTATAGAATTGCAAATCCGCCGCTAGGCTCGCTCGGGGGAGCAACAACTGCCATATCAAAATCAGCGCCGTGGCTATCGACAGTGAACGCCACAGTGAGACTGTTGGAGCACAGCTGTTGGTGTAAAGTAATTTCTGCATAGCTAATAGTGTCCATTTCCCGATGTAAAAAAGGCGCTGCTTACCCGTGGATAAACAGCGCCCAATTTCAGCTGTATGGTGAAATACGAGCGCTTACTTACTGCTCGCCGCCACCGCCGCCGGGAGGCGCTACTGGAACACTAACGTTAGCAATTGCCAGAGCATTGCCCTGCACATTGTTAGTGCCAGCTGCTACGTTGAGACCAATATTGCCAGAGGCACCAGCCAATACATTGCTACCCACTGAAGCGTTGTTGCTGTGTGCTTTGTAGATAGTCTGTGTATAGGTGACCTGTCCGCCAAGGCTGATATTGTCGAGATCGATCACGCCAGCCTCTGAGAACAGGAATGCTCCGCCGTCGCCATTGGGATCCTGCGCACCCTGAGCCTGGTTATCCACATCGATATGGCCGGTGTTGTCACCACCAGGATGAGCCTCTTCTGACCAGGTATCCAGATAGACATCGCCAACTTGATCGGAGGTACCGTTGTAGGTTCCCGATCCGTCGCCGCTAAGATCAACATCGACTGTATTAATAATGGTATCTCTGACCGGCTCGTTGCTGGTGTAATTGCCATAGGCTGCCTGGTTTGAAGAGGCCGTTGCAGTGGCCAGTGCGCCACTGGCAGATGCCAGAGCTAGCTGGTTAGCCTGAACATTATTATCGCCGGCAGCGATATTAATACCAATATTACCCGCCGCATCCTGACCTGCATTGCCGCCCAAGCTGGCATCATTAGTGGTGCCATAGCTATAGGTGCTGTTGTAAGCCGCAACCTGATTAGAGAAGGTCTCAGCGTCCGCTGCACCACCAAATACTAGAGTGGCATCGATGCTGGCATTCATGCTGTAAGAGCGATCATAGGAGTCATCATGATGGCTGCTTGCAGAGGCTTCCTGAGTGTAGCTGGCAGACTCGGAGTACTCTTTATTGGCCTCATGGGTGCTCGACCAGGTGGCATTTTTGTTCAACTCACCATTGCTGGTTTTAGTCCCTGAGGCATTTACCTGCTTGTGGCTTCCAGACGCATTCGCATCGAGAACAATGTCGCCAGCAACGTCAAGTTGCGCGGATGAGCTGCTTGAAGTGTTGCCAGCCTCATCATTTGACTGGCTGCTCTGCTCGCTCAGACTTGCTGCTAGCTCTCCACTGCCATTAACATCAAGGTGGCTTTCAAAGGCACCGTACTTTGCTTCCCAGTTAGTCGTGCTATCAGTTGTCTTGGTGTAATCAACCGTGCCGCTCTTGGTGTGACTCTGGCTGTGACTGGCTGATGCTGAATGCTCATAGGCAGCAGCTTCACTGGCGGACTGATCATAGACATTGCTGTTGCTAACACTCTCGCCGGTACTGAAGTCAAAATCAAAATTGATTTCAGTGCCCTGAGACTGTGAAACGGCGATGGCAATTGAATTTTGCTGCACGTTGTTATCGCCAGCTGCCACGTTAAGGCCGATATTGCCGGTGGCGCCATTTAGTACATTGTCACCAGCACTTGCAGTATTGGTGGTTTCACTGCCATTGTAGACTTGGTTCTCAGCGCTCTTCTGATTCACTTCAGAAACTGCTGTGGACTTCGAGTCAATAAGGATCAACCCCAATGCTTGAATGTCGCTGCTGAAATAATGGTCCTCATAGACATTGATCTCTTTGTTAATCTCAACGTCGGAATTTGGGCCATGATCTCTCCCGCCATCGCTGTCATCTGCATAAGTTGCCATTGACAGACCAAGTACAGAGCTTATGGCCAAGGCCAGTGGTAAGGGTTTCATTTTCATAGGATATTTCTCCTGATAGGTTTTGGTTTACTACTGCTGTGCAGGTTTACTGCACCTCCATTTCGGTCCCAGTAATTCAGTGAATTCACTGGGACTGAATCTGTAAGCTCATCGACAGAGCGTTAATAGTTCGGTTGCCGTTGCCGACAACCTGATTGATTTGCACGATCCCCTGGGAGTTGCGGAAGGCGTCATCCGCGAGAACTGCTGTTATTTTAGGCCCGTCGGGGCTATCTGTGAGCTTGCTCTGTAAACTATCCACCGCAGATACCTGCGAGGCGAGTTCCAGATCGCCGAGCTCAACTGCGGCAAAGGATCCCGGTGCGCCGATGGCGATAGCGGCGCCATTGAGTTGGCTGTTGCCTCTGCCGCTGGATTGGTTGATCGTGACAATGCCGACCCCGTCGTTGAATGCTCCGGGTAAAATCTCACCGACCAGAGCCTGGTTGTTGTCAATATTGTGCACTGAGCTGTTGATTGGGTTTATCTGTGAGGGCTTGACTGTTGAGGCGCTGAAACCACCATTGTTCGAGACTGCAATGGCGGCAGAGTTTTGCTGCAGGTTACTGTCCCCGGCACTGATATTGATGGCACTGATGCCGGCTAGGCCACTGAGTGCATCCTCGGAAATAGTTGTTTTTGAAATAGTTGTAAGCTGGATATGGCTATCTAGATCATCTGCCTTGGCAGCCGTAAATGTCAAACTTATAGTTGCCGCCAAAATACTGGTTACACTGCATTGAATAAATTTATTATGCCGTTGTTGATATTTAATTTTTTTATATTCCCTGTTTGCTGACAAAACTTTTCCAGAAGTCCATTATCATTACGAGTTGATTTCTCGTCTGTTCTGAATGGTTAGCAAGCCCCGTGCCAGTTCATTTAAGTCACTGATATATATAATATAGTATTTTTGGCGGAATATAATTTGACGTTTTTTGGGCAATAAAATAGAACTGTCGCTGTAGCGTTACAGTTGTTAGCGTTGTGGCGGTCCTCAGGCGTAACAGGTATGAGACAGTGATTCAGATGGTTTTATTAGACAGAAACTAAAACCAAAAAATACTAAATGTCGAGTTTATTTTTTTGCTAAAAATCAAACTCTGAGCTTATGTTTATCAAGTAGGCGGTAGAGAGTCATACGCGACACAGAGAGCGCTCGCGCTGCTTTTGAAATATTGTTACCGGCATGATCTAAAGCATTTTTAAAGGCTTTTTTTTCAGCTGCCTCACGCACAGACTCAAGATCTATCACTTCGGCATTAGTGCGATTCGGCGGGCTAACTAATCCAAGGTCTTCGGGTTCCAGAAGATTGCCATCACACATAACCAGGGCTTTTTGGATTCGGTTCATCAGCTCCCTGACATTGCCAGACCAGCTGTGACACTTTAGCGCGATCAGCGCATCCGCGGAAAAGTCTCGTGCCGGGCTCACTGTGCTTGCAAGAAATAGGCGCAGATAGTGGTAGGCCAACAGTTCGATATCCTCCTTGCGCTCGGCCAATCGCGGCGAGTGAAGATTGAGTACGTTAAGTCGAAAAAACAGATCTTCGCGAAATTTTCCTGCACTCACTGCCTCCTCTAGTTTTACATGAGAGGCGGCAAGCACGCGCACATCGACCTGTTTGGGTTTATGGGAGCCCACTGGGTCAATACTGCCCTCCTGTAAAAAGCGCAATAACTTAACCTGATGACTCAGGGGCAGGTCGGCAATTTCATCGAGAAACAGGGTGCCGCCATCCGCGCTGGCAATGCGGCCAATGGTAGATTTATCGGTACCGGTAAAGGCGCCTTTAACATGGCCAAAGAGTTCCGATTCAATGAGTTCTGCGGGAATTGCACCACAGTTAACCACCACAAAAGGCTGCTGTGAGCGCAGGGTGCTGTTTTGGTGAATCGCTCTGGCAATCAGTTCTTTGCCGGTGCCGCTGTCGCCAGAGATAAGAACCGGCGCATCGGCTCGGGCGATTTTGCCGATATCCCTGAGTAGTTTTTGAACTAGGTCACTGTCACCGATGATCTCAGTTTGGAGTGGCCGACGGCTGTTTTTTTCATTGTTATCCATTAAACAATCCTTGTTCAATTAGTCCGCTATTGCTTAGATATCATTATCGAAACGGATTACAGTAAAGTTTTATCTCAG
This sequence comes from uncultured Pseudomonadales bacterium, assembly GCA_963968025.1. Taxonomy (GTDB): domain Bacteria; phylum Pseudomonadota; class Gammaproteobacteria; order Pseudomonadales; family Porticoccaceae; genus HTCC2207. The sequence goes on from CAXAFJ010000010.1 coordinate 33,797, forward strand.
GTAAATTACTCTCGATTAATCGCCATTGATGGCCTCCGAGTATAGCCACTGTAAAGGTGCAGACTACTGAAAGTATTGAGAAAGTTGACCGCGAAACGGATTTAAAAATGAGGGGGGAGAGCGCTTTGGTTAGGGTACTTAGTTTTGTAATAAAATTTTAATATTGCTCGGCTGGAGTGTTTGACTGCCAGCAAATGAGAGCACCAGAGTGGCCAGCTCGTCCCAGACATCGGCATCGCGCATGCCTTTGATACCGCGATCGATAGCGCCAGCCTGACGCAATAGCATGCGTAGATGGGCAGGTCGTAAACGCTGCAGTGCGCCCTTAAAGAGCGGTAAACGCTTTTCCCAGACACCAGAGTTTTTAAGTGCTCGGTCGCTGTGTTCGCCCTCGGCCACCAGCTCACTGGCTTTGACTAGGATGCGCAACTCTCGGGTTATCGCCCAGAGCAATGGGATGGCGTCGGTGCCTTCATTTTGCAGACCACGCAGCGATCGCGCTGCGGACTGGCCGTCACCCATGAGGATCTTATCGACAAATTCAAAGAGGTTGTAGCGGGCGCTGTCGGCAACCACTGATGACATGGTGCTGCCGTCAACGGTGCCGTCGGTGGCTAGCAGTTTAAGCTTTTCGATCTCTTGAACTGCCGCGAGTAAATTGCCCTCTACTCGGTCGGCAAGAATTTGCACGGCTTCCTGATTGGCATTGATATTGGCGCTGCGCAGGCGCTGCTGAATCCAGCGTGGCATCTGCTTGGCATCCACTGGCCACACCTGAATATGGCCTCCGGCGCTTTCAAGGGTTTTCATCCACTTGCTGTTTTGCGCTGCCCGTTCAAGTTTCGGCAGAATCACCAGCACCAGATTGTCGGGGTTGGGCTTGGTGCAAAGTTCGCTGAGTGCTGTGGCACCTTTGTCGCCTGGCTTACCATTGATAATTCGAATTTCAAGAATTTTTTTGTCAGAGAAGAGTGACAGTGCGTTGGATTCATTGAGTATTTGGTTCCAGTCGAAATTGCCTTCGGCATGGAAAATATCCCGTTCGGAAAATCCTTGGGCGCGGGCGCCAGCGCGAATACTGTCGGCGGCTTCCTGAGTTAAAAGCGGGTCACCACCGCTGATCACATAGACCGGCAATAGCTGCTTTTTGATTTGGTCTTGAAGTTGCTCCGCGCGTATTTTCATCGCTTACTGCTCGATTGCTTGGGGAGCTTGACTCTGTGCAGGCAGTACCTTTAGCCGGTTGAGGATCTGACGCACGATCTCTTCACGCATCTCGCGCTTTACCAGTCGCTCTTCGTTTTCTGAAGAGAGTATATCGCTCTCTTGAATTTCATAGCTGCGCTCAACCGAGGCGGTGAACAGTGGTGTTAGGGGTGTACCTGTGGCATTGGCAATTAAAAAGTCGACATCCTCATTAAGTTGATACTCTGCCACGCGGCCACTGGCGTTCAAGGTGCCAATATGGCGGTTCTGCCGGAAGTTAACAATCACCACGGAATAGTCCGCCGCAGCGGCTGAAGATACTGCCTCAACGCCATAGACATCCAAGGCGCGGGTTAACTCGCTGACAAAATCGCGATCAGCTAGCTGGGTGGCAATGTGCACGCTGCCAACACTTTGTGGCACTACCTGGGCGTCACGCAGCTGCCAGCCGCAGCCACAGAGCAGGGTAATCATTGTCGCTAATAGAATATGTCGCATCATTTACACCCTTTTTACTGCAGCTTAATTGGCTACTATATTAACCAGTCTTCCCGGAACAACAATCACTTTTCGGATTGTCACGCCATCGGTAAAGCGCTGCACATTGGCATCCGCCAGCGCCAGTTGCTCAATACTGTCTTTGGAGGCATCCGCCGCTACCTGAATCTTGCCGCGCACTTTGCCGTTCACCTGGATAACCAGTTCGATAGAGCTGCGCACCAGGGCTGCCTCGTCAAGCTTCGGCCAGGCTGCATCGGCCACGGCTTCACTGTTGCCCAGTGCTGGCCAGAGGCTGTGACAAATATGCGGTGCGATGGGTGCCAGCAATAACACGGCACTGCTCAGGGCTTCATGACGCACAGCAATACTCTGGGCGTCGTTATCACTGAGCTTGGCAACCTCATTTAACAGCTCCATCACCGCGGCAATGGCCGTGTTAAAGGTGTTGCGGCGACCATAGTCGTCGTTGACCTTATTGATGGTTTCATGAGTTTTGCGACGCAGGTCTTTCTGGCCCTCGTTGAGAGACTCTGGTTGCAGTGCAGCAGGTTTGCCGCCAGCCTGAAGCTGATCCAAATGGCTGTGAACCATGGTCCAGAGCTTACGCAAAAAGCGGTGAGCACCGGATACACCGTCATCGCTCCACTCCAGAGTCTGCTCTGGGGGAGCTGCGAACATGGTAAACAGACGCACTGTATCGGCGCCGTGCTTGTCGATAGCAGTCTGTGGATCTACACCATTGTTTTTTGATTTCGACATCTTGGTGATGCCGCCGCTGTGGACTTCTTCACCTGTTGCAGTCTCGGTCGCCTTCAGGGTTTTACCCTTGGCGTCGCGCTCAACAGTGACTTGGTTGGGGTATAACCACTGCTTGCGACCGCCCGTGTCTTTGTAGAATGACTCGGCCAAGACCATGCCCTGACAGAGCAGACTCTTGAAGGGTTCGTTGCTGTTGACCAGACCTTCGTCGCGCAACAGTTTGTGATAAAAACGCGCATAGAGCAGGTGCAAAATCGCATGTTCGATACCGCCGACATATTGATCCACTGGCAACCAGTAATCGGCGCGCTCAGGGTCGAGCATGGCGCTGTCGAGGTCGGAACAGGTAAAGCGGGCGTAGTACCAAGAGGACTCCATAAAGGTGTCAAAGGTATCGGTCTCACGCTCGACCGCCTGACCGTCGAGAGTATCTTTTTTCCACTCCAGATCCGCTTTGATCGGCGACTGAATACCGTCCATCTCCACTTCAGTGGGCAGTAACATGGGTAGCCTGTCGAGGGGCACCGGAATCTCGCCGCCATCGGCCAGATTAAACATCGGGATCGGTGCGCCCCAGTAACGCTGACGACTAACACCCCAATCACGCAGGCGATAGTTAGTGGTCATGGTGCCGTGATCGCAGGCTTCAAGGGCGGCCGCTATAGCATCAAAGGCGGCATTAAAGTCGAGGCCATCATAGACGCCGGAATTAACCAAAGTGCCCTTGGGCGTAAAAGCTTCACTGTCGATATCGCAAGGCTCGTCGCCAGAGGGGGTAATCACTTGCTTGATGGTTAACTGATATTTTTTGGCGAACTCGTAATCACGTTGATCGTGAGCTGGCACGGCCATTACCGCGCCAGAGCCATAGTCCATTAATACATAGTTGCCGACCCATACTGGAACCGTCTCGCCAGTCAGTGGATGAATAGCGGTGATGCCAGTATCCATACCACGCTTTTCCATGGTTGCCATTTCGGCTTCCGAACTCTGCTGGGTTTTACACTCGCCAATAAACGCGGCCAGTTCGGGATTGGATTCAGCAACGGTTAAAGCAATAGGATGCTGTGTCGCCAGAGTCAGATAGGTCACACCCATCAGTGTATCTGGGCGCGTGGTGTAGACATCAAAGCTGGGGTAATCGCCAACAGCGGAAGACAGGTCAAAAGTCATGGTCACGCCACGACTTTTGCCAATCCAATTGCGCTGCATGGTTTTCACCTGCTCGGGCCAGTGCTCCAACTCATCGAGATCATTGAGCAACTGCTCAGCATAATCGGTAATACGGATAAACCACTGGGGAATTTCTTTGCGCTCTACCGGAGTATCACAGCGCCAGCAGCAACCGTCGACAACCTGCTCATTGGCCAGCACTGTGGCATCGTGGGGACACCAGTTCACTGCGCTGGTCTTTTTATAGACCATACCTTTTTCATAGAGCTTGGTGAAAAACCACTGTTCCCATTTGTAGTAATCGGGATCGCAGGTGGTCAGCTCACGTGACCAGTCGATACCAAAGCCCAGAGACTTCAGTTGGGCCTTCATATAGGCGATATTCTCGTGCGTCCACTTCGCAGGAGCGGTGTTGTTTTGAATCGCCGCATTCTCAGCTGGCAGACCAAAGGCATCCCAACCCATTGGGTGCAGCACGTTCTTGCCCTGCATCCGTTGATAGCGAGCGATCACATCGGTAATTGTATAGTTGCGCACATGGCCCATATGCAGCTTGCCGCTGGGGTAGGGGAACATAGCAAGGCAGTAAAACTTCTCGCGATCCGGATCTTCAGTGACCTCAAAGGTTTTGTTCTCGGTCCAGTACTGCTGCGCGTCACGCTCTAATTCAGCGGGGAGATAGGGATGTTCCATGGTCATGAAGAGTCACTGCTTATTGAATTGAAAAGAGGCGCGAATTATAAGGTAACAGGGGCCTATATAGATAGGTTTGGGTCTTCTCGGCAGCAGGTAGTTCTGAGTAGTCAGGACCACGGCTTTCCGTAGTCTAAGATTAATCAAAGTATCTAGTGGCGATTATCAGCGATAAATCAGTGAGGAATAAATTATGTATAAAGAAATCATCAAATTTTGGTTTGAAGAAATCAGCCAAACCCAGTGGTGGAAAAAGGATGTTCAGTTCGATCAGCTTATTGCCAGCCGGTTTTCAGAAGTCCATGGGCAGGCGTCTCGCTGTGAACTCTATCAGTGGCGCGACACAGCGGAAGGTCGCTTGGCTGAGATCGTAGTATTGGATCAGTTCTCGCGAAATATCTACCGCAATTCTCCACTCTCATTTGCAACCGATTCACTGGCCTTGGCGCTGGCCCAAGAAGCTATTCGTTCAGGTGCGGATAAATCAGTGCCTGAGGCCATGAGAAGCTTTTTCTATATGCCCTTTATGCACAGCGAGTCAGCGGCAATACATGAAGAGGCGGTTTCTTTGTATGAAGCTTACGGGAACGAAGGGAACTTGAAATTCGAGTTACGCCACAAAGCAATCATCGATCGATTTGCCCGCTATCCTCATCGAAACGAGATCTTAGGGCGGGATTCAACAGCAGAAGAGATTGAATTTTTGTCCCAGCCAGGATCAAGTTTTTAATAGAAAGACTCAGGCGACAAGTAGGGCGTCTTGACGCTATAGCGTTATAGCGTTACTGTGCTCTGTACTTAAGGAGAAGTAATATGAGCACTTTATCTAAAAGATCCACGGTCTATTTCGACCCTGCGATCCATCAGGCGTTACGAATTAAGGCGGCATCTTCAAACTTGTCGGTATCTGAAATCGTTGATGAAGCCTTGCGTATGCAGCTGGCGGAGGACCAGGAAGATTTATCAGCCTTTGATACGCGCGTTAGAGAGCCTGAAATGTCTTATGAATCCCTGCTAAAAGACTTGAAGAAGCATGGCAAAATATAAAATAGCGTTTAAAAAATCTGTTGCTAAGGATTTACGTAAAATCACCAACCCTGATATTAAACGGATTTTGGGCAGAATTGATGAGCTCGCCGATGATCCCAGAGGGCCTGGGTGCACCAAGCTCTCTGCTCAGGAAAGGTATAGGGTCAGGGTTGGGTTCTATCGAATAATCTACGAAGTTCAAGACGCCGAGCTTGTGGTGCAGATCGTCAAAGTCGGCCATCGATCGCATGTCAACAAAAGCGCCTAAAACCCTAAGTATAATCAATAAGGCAACTACTTGATGGCTGCCCCTGATATTCCTGCGGTCTAGCCGACAGTCCGTGCCGGAACACCCAACTCTTTCAACTTAGCCGCCATATCTTCGGCCGAAGTGGCTGGGCGAATTTTCTTGTCGATAAATAGAATCTTACCGTCTGTGCCGATATAAAACGTATGGCGCTTGGGCAGACCATAAACAGCGAGCACATCATAGGCTTTAGCCGCTTTCTTAGTCGGGTCGCTCAACAGCGGGAAGTCGGCTTTATAGGCTTCGGCAAATTCAATATTCTTTTCAATTGGATCGACGCTGGCCATAAAGTAGGCGACTTCAAGGCTTTTCAATAGGTGACCATTGTCCGCCAGAGATTTGCACTCAATGGTGCAGCCACCGGTAAAGGCTTTCGGGTACCAGGCAATCACTACGGCTTCACTGCCCTTAAATTGGCTGACGCTGTATGACTCACCATCGGTTGCTTCGAGTAAAAAGTCAGGTGCCTGATCGCCGACTTCCAATGCCATGGCTGTGCTAGCCGCTAAGCTAAATGTGATCGCTGTAATAAAAGTTTTAAAGTTCATGTTCGGTTCCTCTGTCTCTTTTTAAGAGCCGTCTTATTATTAAACCAGCGCAAATTAGCAGCGCCATGATCACCACCGGCCATGAGCCAGTCTGTGCAAAAAATGTCTGTCCGGCTCTTGGCGTTATATCGCCACTGAGCTCGCCGGCACTAAACTGTTCAAGCTGTTTCTCTATCTTGCCTCGATGGTCAACTATCGCGGTAATGCCATTGCTTGTGCCGCGCAACATGGGCTTGGCATTTTCGATGGCGCGCATTCTAGCCATCTGCATATGCTGCTGCGGGGCAAAGGAATCGCCGAACCAAGCGTCGTTGCTGACGGTTAGGAGCAGAGTTGCCTCGCGACTGATACGGGCGACCAGATCCGGGTAGACGATCTCATAACAGATTGCCGTGGCCATGGGTTCGCCGGCTATAGTCAGCAGAGGCTGATCCTTAGCCCCGAGGGAAAACGATGACATCGGCAAGTTAAAAAATCTAATCAAGCCGCGCAGTAATCCTTCTAGTGGTACATATTCGCCAAAAGGCACCAGGCGGGTTTTGTCATACTGCCCCGAAGCTGTGCCCAGAGCCAACACCGAGTTGTAATACTTGCCGCTGCTCCAGTCTTGAGTAGGTATACCGGTTAACAGGGCGGTTTGGTTCACTTTTGCGGCCTTGTCCATGTCTATAAGAAAGTCACTGGCACGCTGAGGTGTTGCTGGGATCGCGGCTTCAGGCCAGACAATTAGGTCGGCGTCCCAGTGGGGTTCAGTCTGCTCTTGCAGTTGGTCGAGGATGTTCTGGCGCTCGCTTGAGGACCATTTTTTGTTTTGGTCGGTGTTGGGTTGAATCAATACCACCGAGAGGCTTTTGCCTGTTTCTTGAGTCCAGGAGGCGGCCTGAAGTAAGTACCCACTTATTGTTAAAGTTATTAAAATGCAAAGAGAAATCTTCACACCTACTTGGATAGGGAGTTTCTTTCTAAGTACAGGCGAACCCAGCTGAGCAAGAGTCGCGCCTGCCAGTGCCGTAATAAAGCTCAACCACATCACGCCACCAATCGGTGCCCAGCCACTGAGCCAGGTATCGGTGTGAATATAGCCAGCATAGAGCCAGGGGAAACCGGTAAAGATCCAGCTGCGAAACCATTCGCTGAGCACCCAGATTGCCGGCAGTCCCAGCAGCCAAGACGCTGAGGTCTGTGGAATGAGCGCACTGAGAGCGAAAGGCAGGGCAAAAAGTAAGGCCAAAAATAGGCAGAAAAGCGCGGTTGCCAGCAGCGCCAGGGGCGCGGGGATAAAGCCGTGCTCATGAATGCTGACGTAGACCCAGCTAACCCCGGCAAAGAACATGGCGAAGCCAAAGACGCTGGCTTTTGCTAAAGCCTGCTTGGCTGTTTGATGCTGAAGTTTGTAAAACAGTACTGCGATGCAGGGAATGGCGATGGGCCAGACATTAAACGGTGCCAGCGCCAGTGGCAGCAGGGCTCCGGAGGCAAATAAAAGGAGAAATGTTTGCCCGCGGGCTGAGCGCATCATGAACTGAGCTTGGTCACTTCCAGTTTGCTGATTTTGCGGTTATCGCCATCGGTCACTTTAAAGGTAAAGCCATCAAATTCGATGCTCTCGTTAATTTCGGGCAGCCGCCCAAAGGCATGCAGAACCAGACCGCCGATGGTATCAAATTCATCATCCACCAGGCCCACATCAAAGAACTCATTAAACTCGCTAATCTCGGCGATCGCTTCGACGTTAAAGCTGCCATCTGCGGTGGCTATTATCGGTGCTTCTTCATGTTCATCGGTCTCATCTTCAATCTCGCCGACAATCTCTTCAAGAATATCTTCAATGGTCAGTAGCCCGGAGACACCGCCGTATTCGTCCACCACTATGGCCATGTGATAGCGCTGTTCGCGAAACTCTTGCAGCAGCACATTAAGGCGCTTGCTCTCGGGAATAATGGTGGCGGGTCGCAGCAGCGATTTGAGGTCGAAGGAGTCATTGCCCGACAGCAGCAGTGGCAGCATTTCTTTTGCTAATAGGATGCCTTTGATGTCGTCAGAGGATTCACCGACCACGGGAAAGCGCGAGTGCTGAGAGCTGATTACCACCTCAAGCACCTGCTCGAGGGTAAAATCGTCGTCAATAATGACCATTTGCGAGCGTGGGATCATAATCTCCCTGGCTTGCTGGTCGGATACTTTTAGCGCCCCTTCCATGATTTGCAGCACACTGGCATCGATAATCGATTCATTTTCTGCACTTCGCAACATGTCTGCAACGTCTTCGCTGTTGCGTGGCATTTGTGAAAAGACCCGACCAATCCGTTCAAAAAGGGATTTTTCGGCTGTGCCATTGGCTGTTTCTTCATTCATTGTTAGTTGCTCGTGACTTCAATAGGGACGTCGGAGGACTCGTCGAGAATCCGGTAGGGGGGAGGAAAGTCTAGAACCAGCATAATCTCTGTTTCTAAACTCTCCATCTGTTCGGCATCCTGATCTTCAATATGATCATAGCCGAGCAGATGTAACACGCCATGGATCACTATATGTGCCCAATGTGCGGTGATTGTTTTGTGTTGTTCGCAGGCTTCGCGGACTAAAACCGGGGCGCAGATCACCAGATCGCCGAGAATCGGCAAAGGTTCTGGGGTGACTGCATCAAAGGGGAAGCTGAGAACATTGGTGGCACCGCTTTTTCCGCGGTAGCGCTGATTGAAATCGGCGCTCTCCAGCTCATCGACAATACGAATACTCAGCTCGCATTCATCCCGCTCGTCACGTATGGCAGCGCTTACCCAGCGCTTAATACTGTCTTCGTCGGGGGAGTCTTCAGAGGCACAGGCCTTCTGAATGTCGATAGATAGATTCATTTATGGGTTATTTATTCAGTTTTCTCGTGGGCATCATAGGCATCTACGATGCTTTGAACAATAGGATGACGCACAACATCCCGTGATATGAAGTGGGTAAAGCTCACTTCTTCCACATCTTGCAGTACTTCGCAGGCATGAACAAGCCCGGAATTGACACCCCGTGGCAGGTCAACTTGAGACATATCGCCAGTGATAACCGCGGTTGAGCCGAAGCCTATGCGGGTGAGAAACATTTTCATCTGCTCGCGAGTAGTGTTCTGGGCTTCGTCGAGCAAAATATAGGCGCCATTAAGCGTGCGCCCGCGCATATAGGCTAGCGGGGCAATCTCAATCACATTGCGCTCCTGGAGTTTTGCCACGGTTTCAAAACCGAGCATTTCGTGCAGGGCGTCATACAGTGGGCGCAGGTAGGGGTCAACTTTTTGCGCTAAATCGCCAGGCAAGAAACCAAGGCGTTCGCCGGCTTCCACTGCGGGTCGGACCAGCAGGATGCGCTCGACTTCATCGCGCAGCAGTGCCTCGACAGCACAGGCAACGGCGAGATAGGTTTTACCGGTACCGGCTGGGCCAATACCAAAGTTAACGTCGTGGGTCTGAATCGCGCGCACATAGCGCTGCTGATTGATGCCGCGAGGCTTGATATTGCCTTTTTTGGTGCGAATAACGCTAAAATTTTCTGCGTTCTCTATGGGCTCAGGGCTATTGATAGACTCCTGGCTGCTGGCTGGGGGTGTTTGCATAAACGACGCCTCTTTACGAGATGGTTTGCCGGTGGAATTAGTTTGCTGTCTAGAGTGCTGTCTGGAGTGCTTGCTCGAGGACTTGTTGGAAGTCTGTTTAGAGGCCTGCTGCTCCGATTGCTGCTCAGGATACGGCTGACTCTGGCGCAAGTTGAGATGCACCTCTTCAGCGGACAGTTCAGCGTAATGTGCGGTTTGTTGATAGAGGTTATAAATCACCGCAGTGGCTTGATTGGCCGCGGCAAGATCGCCATAGGCGGCAAAAAAATTGTCTCGCGAGCGAATATCCACGTCGAGACGCTGTTCGATAAGGCGGATGTTTTCATCAAATTGGCCACAGAGTGCAGCGAGACGGCGAGCATCGTTGGGCTCGAGAGTGAGCGTCGAGGCAGAAGGTTGGTTATCCGATCTTTTCAATGAGTGCTTTTGTACCTTAAGTTAGAGAATACGACAAGCATAGCGCGATCTGTGAATCAGGGTAAACCCTTTATCTAGCTCAAATAGTATAAGAATTTGACCGCTTAACGTGAATGCTTATATCCAGGCTATTTAGACTAATTCACCACGCAGAGAGTTGCGCAGTGCCTCGGTGACAATACTGTCAACAAAGGTGCCTATCAGCGCGTGGTTGTCGCTGCGGAAGTTCACCACACGATTATTCTCTGTACGCCCCTGCAGCTGTCCTGGATCTTTCTTCGAAATGCCGGTGACCAGCAGTTTTTCTCGCTTGCCCACCATACGTCGACTTATCTCAGCGGCATTCTGACTGATACGATCCTGAAGAATCTGCAAGCGCTGCTTTTTCACCGCTTCCGGTGTACTGTCCGGCAGATCTGCTGCCGGTGTTCCGGGTCTGGCGCTGTAGATAAAACTAAATGACGTATCAAAGCCAATATCGCTAATCAGCTTCATAGTGGCGGAGAAATCCTCTTCACTCTCATTGGGAAAGCCGATAATAAAATCGGAGGAAATGCTGATGTCCGGACGCACTGCGCGAAGGCGGCGAATCTTTGACTTGTACTCAATCGCAGTGTGCCCGCGTTTCATCGCCATTAATATTTTATCCGAGCCGCTCTGTACGGGCAGATGCAGATGGCTGACCAGTTCTGGTACATGGGCATAGGCCTCGATCAGACGATCGGAAAACTCTACCGGATGTGAGGTGGTGTAACGAATTCTGTCTATGCCTTCGATATCGGCCACATAAGGTAGCAGCTCGGCAAAATCACAGATTGATCCGTCGGGCATTTCACCCAGATAGGCATTGACGTTTTGACCCAGCAGATTAACTTCCCGCACACCCTGTTCGGCCAGTGCGCTTATCTCGGCGAGCACATCGGCCATTGGGCGACTGACTTCTTCGCCGCGGGTATAGGGTACAACGCAAAATGAACAGTACTTAGAGCAGCCTTCCATAATTGAGACAAAGGCTGATACGCCATCGGCCTCTGGAGTCGGCAGGCGATCAAATTTTTCTATTTCCGGGAAGCTGATATCCACGACCACGGTACCGTCGGCTTTGCTGGTTTCCATCATCTCCGGCAGGCGGTGCAGCGTTTGCGGGCCAAACACCAGATCCACAAAGGGTGCGCGCTTGGCAATGGCCGCGCCCTCTTGGCTGGCGACACAGCCGCCGACACCAATAATCAAATCTGGGTTGGCTTGTTTTAGATGTTTCCAGCGACCGAGCTGATGAAAGACTTTTTCCTGGGCCTTCTCGCGAATAGAGCAGGTATTGAGCAGGATAACGTCGGCCTCTGCCGCATCGTCCGTGGCAACCATCTGGTGGCTGTCCCCAAGCAGATCGCGCATGCGCGCAGAGTCATACTCATTCATCTGGCAGCCATGGGTGACGATATGCAGCTTTTTGATTGGCTTGCTCGGGTTGGTAGCTTCAGTCGCGGTTTCGGTCATCGAGTTGGTTAATCTTTGATCAATTAAAGAGGGCGAACATTATAGCCCTGAACGTCCAATTCGCAACATAAAGCGGCTATTTCCGGTCGCCATTTAAAGCCGCTATCTAAAAACATCCTGTGCTACTATTGACGCCTTCTAAACGCACCGAATTGGCAAACCTTTCATGTCCAGTGAACCGATCTATCGAATCACCTTTTTTAATCAGGGACAGGTCTACGAGATCTATGCACGACACGTGTTTCAGAGTGATCTCTGGGGCTTTCTCGAGGTCGAAGAATTTATCTTTGGTGAGCGCTCGCAAATGATCGTCGATCCCGCCGAGGAGAAGCTTAAAAATGAGTTCTCGGGGATCAAGCGCAGCTTTATTCCCATGCAGTCGATAGTACGTATCGATGAAGTCGAAAAAGAGGGTACCTGTAAAATCACTGAGGCCAGCGCTAATGTTTCTGGTGGCAATGTACGTCCATTTCCGTTTCCGTCGATGGCTTCAAACAAACCCTCAAAAGACTAGCGAGCTAGCCTGATTGGTAGTTGTACCTGTCATGCTTTAAGGGTTTACACACAGGCTGAGTAATGTGTCGCTAGAGTTCGCTATGGTAGACTTCGCGCCATAAAATGCTCGCCAGAAAACGCCATTATTAGCGTTGGCGTCGAAATAAAAAAAAGAGGTACCAATGACAGACGCAGCGTTGGATTTACTGCCCTACGAATTTGCCCGGGTCAACCGTGTGCTTTTGCGCACTGCCGAAAGTGATCTGCTGCTGACCGCAGATACGCCAGATTGGGCCATCAGTGAAGTCATTCGCCTGAGCAGCGTCGACCTCGCCGTGCAGGCTGTCGCCGAAGAAGAGTTTGATGCGCAGTTGAGCCAGCTTTACAGTGGCCGCCAGAATTCCTCTGAATCAGTTATGGCCGACATGAAAGACTTTGTCGACATGGAATCAGCAGCGGCAGATTTAGAAGACGCCGGTGATCTTTTGGACGCCGAGAATGATGCGCCGATTGTGCGTCTATTAAACGCCGTTATCGCTGAATCCCTAAAAGAAAATGCCTCCGATATTCATATCGAACCCTACGAGAAAGAAGCCCTAGTGCGTTTCCGTCTCGACGGTGTCTTGCGCACCGTGCTGTCTCCCTCGATTCAAATTGCACCGCTGTTAATCTCCCGTATCAAAGTGATGTCAAAATTGGATATTGCCGAACGCCGTCTGCCACAGGATGGTCGCATGAGCGTGCGCCTCGGTGGCCGCAGTATCGATTTGCGTGTTTCCACCATGCCCTCCAGTCATGGAGAGCGAGTCGTGATGCGACTGCTGGACAAAGACGCAGGCAAGCTACAGACCGATGATCTGGGCATGCCTCAGGAGACCAAGGCGCAGCTGGTTGATCTGGTGTCGCGGCCCCACGGCATTATTCTGGTCACCGGCCCAACAGGCTCCGGTAAAACCACAACGCTCTATGCCGCCCTGCAGCAGATGGACCGTCAGCAGCGCAATATTATGACCGTCGAAGATCCGGTGGAATACGATCTACCCGGTATTAGCCAGACGCAGATTAATCTGCGCGCCGGCATGACCTTTGCTCGCGGTCTGCGGGCTATTTTGCGTCAGGATCCCGATGTGATTCTGATCGGCGAAATTCGCGATGGCGAAACCGCAGAGATTGCCACTCAGGCCAGTTTGACCGGCCACCTGGTGCTCTCGACCCTGCACACCAATACGGCTGCCGGTGCCATCACAAGACTGCAAGACCTGGGTGTCGATAGCTTTCTGCTGGCCTCCACCGTCCGTGGCATTGTCTCCCAGCGGCTGCTGCGAAAACTCTGTACCGGCTGTCGTGTCGCCACCCAGCCCAATGACTTTAACCGCAACCTACTGCAGCTCCAGCCAGGGGGCGAGATATTCCAATCCGCCGGTTGCAGTGACTGTAATAACACGGGTTTTAGCGGCCGTCAGGCACTCTTCGAGTTGGTCTCAGTGGAAGCGGAGTTGCAGACCCTGATCCATGAGAATGCTGGGGAATTAGAACTTGAAAGTGCTATTCGCAAAACCGTGCCCAGTATTCGCGATGCCGGCTTCGAATTAGTCCGCCGCGGCGTCACCACTATCGAAGAAGTACTTCGTGTCACCAGCGTTTAGCGCAGGGTCCTAATCATGCCAGCCTTTGACTATGCCGCCTACGACCCCTCCGGTAAGCGTGTAAGCGGTGTTATCTCCGCGGACTCGGAACGCCATGCCCGACGCCTATTAAAAGACAAAAAACTCTTGCCCTCAGAGCTCTCTGAAGTGAGTCAAACAACCGTGACTAAAAAGTCCGGCACCCGGCGGCGTGCGCGAGTCAATAATTTCGACCTATCCCTATTACTACAGCAACAGGCGATTCTTATTGAATCCGGCCTACCCCTGGAAGACGCCCTGCGCATGACTATCGAACAGGCGGAAACCGAAAAGCAGCGGCGCATGTTGCAGAGCTGGCGCAGCGAAATTATTGAGGGCCGCAGCTTTTCCGAAGCCCTACGCCGCTCCCCCTATAAAATTCCCGAGAGCATTATTGCCGGTATCAGCGTCGGCGAAGAGAGTGGTCATCTGCACAAAGTGTTGATGCGTCTCGCCGAGGATCTCGAAAGCAGTGCTGAAAATCGTAAGACTATCAGTCGCGCCATGATCTATCCCGCCACCCTGATCAGCACCTCAATCATTGTTGTGGCCATTATGATGGTCTGGGTAGTGCCGAAAATTACCGCTATTTTTATGAGTTCCAATCGTGAACTGCCGTTTATTACACGCATCGTAATTAATCTCAGCGAATTCACTCAGAGCTATGGTCTGTTTCTATTGATCGTTCTAGTGGGCCTCTATCTGGGTTTTGCCCGTGCCATGAGAGACCCCCAGCGCAAACGGCGCTGGCATCGCTTTATGTTGACCATGCCCGGTCTTGGGCGCTGGATTCGCATGGCCAATATTGCCGATTGGTCGCGCAGTCTTGGGGTGCTATTAAGCAATGGTGTGCCGGCTCTGGCAGCGCTTAAAATATCTTCATCGGTGGTGACCAATCTCGATTTGCGCAGCAAGATGGAGGGGGTTACTGAGGCTATGCGTCAGGGCAGCACCTTGCACAGTGCGCTGCAGGCCGGTGATGTGGGCAGTGGGTTTTTGGTGCATATGGTCGGTAGCGGTGAGGCGTCGAGTGAGCTGGATAAGATGCTACTGCGGGTGTCGGATTATTATTCTCTGCGGCTGAATAATGCGGTTGAGGTGTTTTTGAAGCTTATTAATCCGATTTTGATTATTTTTATGGGGGTGGTTATTCTCTCGGTAGTGGCAGCAGTTATGCTCCCAATCATGGACATGAACAATATGATCTAATTGTGGGGGATCTTTTTCCCCATGGCGGCGTTGAAAATGTACTCAATC